>NZ_WHNU01000039.1:0-99485 GCF_009362305.1 Burkholderia sp. BE17 | reverse complement strand
GCCTATTCACAGGCCACGCTCAACGCTGTTGCCAAGCGGCTCAATGAGCGTCCTCGAAAGACGCTAGACTTCGATACACCGGCTGAGCGCTTTCATCAATTCGTTGCATCGACGGGTTGAATCCGCACTCGAAATCCGACTCCCAGACTGCGATCTGCTAACCGGCCGCAACGGGTCGGCAAGCGACATCCACGGGAATCCACGAAGACCCAAGAAAAAGCCGGCACCATGCCGGCTTCGTCGTTGAAACACAAGCACCACGCATGCCCCTTCACCGCATGCACGCCGCGGCCAGCTTCCCGACCGCGATCACCGCCTGCTCGATCTCCGGCGACCACGGGCTGCTGTAGTTCAGTCGGATGAAGTTCCGATAATTGTCCGTAATCGAGAACATGTAGCCGGGCCCGATCGTGATCCCCTGCTCCAGCGCAAGCTGATACAAGCGCATCGCATCGACCTGCGCGGGCAACTCGACCCACAGCACATACCCGCCCGCCGGGCTCGAAATGCGCGTGCCCTCCGGAAAGAACCGCGACACCATCGCGCGCATCAGGTTCGCCTGCTGCGCATACGCCTTGCGCAAGCGTCGCAGGTGATGCTCGTAGCCGTCGCGTTCGAGAAACTCCGCGATCGCGAGCTGCGGCAACGACGGCGTCGCGAGCGTGTTCAGGAATTTCAGCTTCTCGACCTGATCGCGATAACGTCCCGGCAACGCCCAGCCGATCCGGTACGCGGCCGTCAGGCTCTTCGAGAACGACGAGCAATGCAGCACGATCCCGCTGCGGTCGTAGGACTTCAGCGAACTCGGATGCATATCGCCGAAATACAGTTCGTTGTACACGCCGTTCTCGATGATCGGCATATCGGCCCTCGTTGCGAACTCGACCAGCTCGCGCTTGCGCTCGTCGGGCATCTGAAAGCCCAGCGGGTTCTGGAAGTTCGGCATCACCATGCAGGCCGCGATCGGCTGCGACTTCGCGATCGCCGCCAGCGCGGCAATGTCGATCCCGTATTCCGGATGCGTCGCCACCTCGATCGCCTTCATCCCCATCCGCTCGATCGCGTGCAGCATCGCGTAGAACGTCGGCGACTCCACCGCGATCGTGTCGCCCGGCTTCGCGACCGCCTGAAGACACAGGTTCATCGCCTCCGTCGCGCCGACCGTCACGATGATCTCGTTCGGGTCCACCGACATCCCGTTTTCCAGGTAGCGGCGCGCAATCTGCCGGATCAGCCGCGGATGGCCGGGCGGCAGCCCGTCCGTCACACCCCACAGCGACTTGTCGCGGCCGGCTGCATACGCGTAGCGGTTCAGCTTCTCGAACGGGAACAGGCTCGGGTCCGGATACGGCGAGCCGAGCGGCACCGCGTCGTCGGTGCCGATCGAGCGCAGCGTCGACAGCACGAGCCGGCTCACGTCCACCGACGACGAGATCGCGATCGGCTTCGACGCCCGCAGCTCGCGCACCGGCGCATGGCTGTCGTCGCGGCGCAGGTTCACGAAATAGCCCGACTGCGGGCGGCTTTCCAGCAGCCCGCGGCTTTCGAGCAGCAGGTATGCATGCAGCACGGTCGTGATGCTGATCCGGTGCTGCTGGCTCGCCTGCCGCACCGACGGAATCCGGTCGCCGTGCCGGTACACGCCCTGGCGGATCAGGCGCTCGATATCGTCCGCGAGTTTTTCATAGAGCTTCATCGCGCGCCTCCCGTCGGCATGCGCCGTCGCGCCGCCATGCGGTGCGCGTCCGACACGCGCGTGTTCCACCCGCCGACCGGGCCGTCGTGATTCCTGATCCTTCCCTCCGGTTTTGCCTTTTCCATCACACTGGCTCTCTCTTGAAGATGCGCCGGCAGGGTTCCGGTACGACAGGATCTGCGGCACTGTGCACTTGATGATGGAATCTTAAAAGCAGAACAGTCGGCGACGAGTACACACATCGATCGCGCGAACAAGAGTACAGTTCGGCGCGAATCGCGCACGGCGGGAGAACTGTACGTCTTATGAAATTCCCGGGCGGCCTGAAGCCTTGCGCGGCGCCGCCGGCGCCAGCCCGAAGCGACAGCCGCACGGCCTTTCGTCCGACTATCGTAATTGGGGTGCAATACTGTGCAATCGCACGGTTTTCACGGGTGGATTCAGACCATGCAGCACACGATCGAACAGGCATCCGACCGCGGCAGCGTGATCCGCGCCACCCGGAAAATACAGAACCGGCGCCGGAACGACACAGCCGGCCGCGTCGGCGCCAGCGAGTCGTTCATGGTCAGGGCCGAATGCGGCGCGGACACCGTCCAGTGGAGCAAGGCGTTCCAGGTCCTGCAGGGGCTCGGCGTACGGATCGCCGTCAACCTCCCGGATGCGCGCGGCGAATTGCCCGAACGCGCATCGGCGCGCGCGAGCCGCCGCGCCGATGTCCGCGCATCGCGCGTCGCCGGCAAGGAGGCCGCGCATGACTGAACGCGCGCTCGCCGCCCTGCTCGTCGCGCGGCTGACCGGCACCGCCGACCATCCGCGCTTCACCGGCACGCCGATCGACCTGTCGACGCTCGACGCGCACACGCTCGGCGCGGTCTGGCCGGCGCTGCGCCGCACCGAGCACGAGATCAAGCCGCCTGATTACGCCTACGACGATCCGCGCGCCGAATTCGCGCGCTGGCTGCGCGGGCACATCGATGCGCTCGGCCTCGTGCCGCTCGTCAGCGCCGATGCCGCGCTCGAACTGTTCCGCGACATCCCGCCCGGCGCATGGAAGCGTGCGCTGGAGGAACTGCCCTGCCTCGACGCGCTGCCGTCGCCCGCGCTGCAGGCCGAACTTGCGCGCATCGCAAGCGAGCCGGAGGAAGGCACCCTGCGCGCGGCATCCGCGTATGGCGCCTATGCGCTCGACTGGTTCGCCGGCCACCGCGACTTCTCGGCGCGACGCGACGCGTATGCGCAAGCGCTGGCCGATTCGCCGTTTCGCGTGCGCGAACTCGACGTGCTGCCCGAGCTCGGGCCGGCCGCGCTGCTCGCGCTGGCCGCGACGAACAACGGCTATTTCGCGCCGAAGCGGCTGTGGATCGACTTCAGCGATCCGGCCGTCACGCTCGCGGAAGACGCCGCGTACGTCGAATTCGCGCGCGACGCGCTGACCGAGGCCGCGCGGCAGGTCGCGGCGCTCCATGCCGGCGCCGTTCCGTACGAGGCCGATCGCGCGTTCACGACCGACGACGCGCAGGTCGTCGCCCGCGCGGCGCGCGTGGCCGCCTATCGCGACGAAGCGTGGCTGCGCCCGCTGATCGGGCCGCTGCTGACGGGCGTGTGCGTCGCGCCGACGGCCGCGAAGACGGCGCCGTCGCAGTCGCTCGCGATCGCGCTCGGCCACGCGGTCGAGACGATCCCGACACCCGAGAGCGTGCGTGCGCTGCGCGACGCGCTGGCCACCGTGCGTCACGCCGGCGTGCAGAAGAAGCTCGCGCGCAACCTCAAGCCGGCCGAACGCGCGCTCGGCGAGCGGCCGCATACCGCGCTGCGCATGACGCTCGACGCGAAGCCCGACAAGAAGCAGCTCGCGATGCTCGCCGCGTGCATGGAAGCGGGCTTCTGGCAGCCGATGACGCTCGGCCATGCCGAATGGCGCGAGCGGCTCGTCGATGCGCCGGCCGGCGCCGCGTTCTCGGCGCGGATGATCTGGCAAGCGCGCGGCGGAGATGGATCGACGCGGTCGTTCATGCCTGAAATTGCGAATGGCAAGGTCGTGCTGCGCGACGCGGCCGGGCGCGCGTGCGACGTCGCCGACGACAGCGATATCCGGTTATGGCACCCGCTGCTCGCCGATGCGGACGAGCGGCTCACGTGGCAGCGCGCGATCGTCGGCCGCGCGCTGCGGCAGCCGGTCAGGCAGGCATTCCGCGAGTACTACGTGCCGGCCGACGGCGACGCCGCAGCCAGCGATTCCGCGATGTTCGAAGGTCACGTGCTGTCGAGCCGGCCGCTGCTCGGCGTCGCGCGCCGCGAGGGCTGGTCGATCCGCGCGTACGACGACGGGCTCGTCCGCGAATTCGGCGACGTGCGTGCAACCTTCCTCGTCGATGCGCGGCTCTATCCCGGCTCGGAAGGCCACGGCACATCGCGCCGGCTGCACTTCGAACGCCGCCGCGAACGGCGCTGGGTGCCGCTGACGATCGGCGAGATCGATCGCGTCGTGTTCTCGGAAGTGGCGCGCGCGGTCGACCTGCTCGTCAGCGTGGCCGCGTTCGCGCTCGACGACGACGCGACGCGGGCGGCCGCCACCGCGCTCGCGGTCGCCCCGATCCGCCAGCGCGAAATCGAAGCGCAACGCTGGCAGCGCCTGAACCGGCTGTCGGATTTGCCGCTGGGCGTGATGGCGCGGCATCGCAAGCACGTGCTGTCGCTCGTGTTCGCCGACGCGATTGCGCAAGGAAGGATCTCGATCGACGATCGTCACGTGCGCGTCGGCGCATGGTCGGTGCATTGCGCGACCGGCCGCGTGACGCGTGACGGCGAACCCGTCGAACCCGCGACCAAGCCGCCGCCGTCGCCGCTGCGCGCCGTACCGTGGCTGCCTTACGACGAAGCGCTGCTGCAGCGGATCGTCGACGTCGTCGCAGGCTTGCTCGACTGAGCGAGCGCCGTCAGATCGAGCCGAACAGCGCGCGCGGCCGGTCCTTCAGCGTGCCGGACAGAATCCGCAGCCCGTTGACGAGTTCGTCGCGCGTGGCCGGGCACGCGAGGTTGATGCGCACGCCGTGCTCGATTTCCGCGCGATCGACCGCGAACGTCGACGACGGCATCACGATCACGCCGCGCGCCTTCGCGTTCGCGGCGAAGTCGTCGGCGCGCCATGGCGGCGGCAGCCGCAGCCACACGAACATGCACGCGGGGTCGGACTTCAACTGCCCGGCCGGCAGCAGTTCCCGCGCGAGATCGACGCGCGCGCGGATCTCCGCGAGTTGCGCGGCCATGATCCGCTCGGCGGTGCCGTCCTCGATCCATACCGTCGCGATCAGCATCGACGTGGGCGCGGGCATCCACGCGGTCGTGCGCACCGCTTCCGCGCACAGCGCGACGCTGTCGCGCGGACAGCTCAGGTAGCCGAGGCGCAGCCCCGGCGCGAGGACCTTCGACGTCGCGCCGATATGGAACGTCAGCTCGGGGCACAGCCCCGCGATCGCCGGCAGCCGGTCGCGCACGAGCGGGCCGTACACGTCGTCCTCGATGATCGTCACGTGATGGCGCCGCGCGACGTCGACGAGCGCCATCCGGCGCGCGAGGCTCATCGTCGTCACGGTCGGGTTCTGCAGGTTCGGCACGACGAAGATCGCCTTGACCGGCATGCGCTGGCAGATCCGTTCGATCTCGTCGGGCAGCAGGCCGTCGTCGTCGGCCGGCGCGCTGACGATCTCGAACTGGAACACCGGCGCGAGCGCCTTGAGCCCGTAATACGTGAGGCGATCGGCAACGATCACGCCGTCGGTGCCGATCAGGCTGTTCAGCACCGCATACAGCCCGTGCTGCGCGCCGCTCGTGACGACCACCTGGTCGCGCGACGGCGCGAAGCCGGGCGCGGCAAGCCACTGCGCGCCGGCCGCGCGCGCCCAGTCGGGCCCCTGCGGCGGCTGGTATTCCTGCAGCGCGGCGAAACGCGGGTCGTTCGGCAGCGTGGCGAACGTCTGCGCGAGGCTCGCGAGAAACTCGCCGGTCGCCGGGCGGTTCACGGTCAGGTCGATCACGCCGTTGCCCGCCGCGAGCGCCGCACGGGCCGGCGCGATGCTCGGCATCGCGCCGCCGGTGACGAGCGAACCGCGGCGCTTGCTGCCGATCACGAGGCCGCGCAGTTGCAGTTCCTTGTATGCGCGGGACACGGTCGACACGTTGATGCCGAGCTCGGTCGCGAGCTGGCGCTGCGGCGGCAGGCGGCTGCCCGGCGGATACGTGCCGTTGCGGATTTCCTCCTCGATCGAGCTCGATACCTCGACATAAGTCGGCCGCTTTGCCTGCACCGGCGCAGCGCCGTCGCGCTCGCCGGAAAGTTTGTCTGATGCCATTTATCGCCTGTGACCACACAAAAAGTGTTTGTCTGCCATTTTGGTCTGCCCAGCGATTGTATATGACATCCCCTCCCCGTCAAACGTGTGCGGAAAAGTCTGTTGAATCAGCCCGTTGAAATCGGGTAAACACTAGCGCCACACAATCTCATTTTGATTGCACACAAAAAATTACTGTGTGATTCTTTATCTCAACTTTGTGTGAACCATGTGTGCCGGAGGGAATGCGTCATGGCGAATATCGCCATCGTGGGTGCAGGCTTCATCGGGCTCGGCGCGGCGGCATGGCTGCAGCGCGACGGGCATCGCGTGACGCTGTTCGATCCGGCGGGCGTCGGCCACGGCGCGTCGTTCGGCAACGCCGCGACGTTCGCGCCGTACGGCTGCGTGCCGGTGAACGGCCCGTCCGTGTTCCGCGACATCCCGCACTTCCTGTTCGCCGCCGACAGCCCGCTGCGCATCCGCTGGCCGTACCTGCTGCGCGGCGCGCCGTGGCTCGCGCGGTTCCTGCTCGCATCGACACCCGCGCGCCACGCACGCAGCGCGAGCGCGCTGGCCGCGCTGCTGTCCCGCGCCGCCGACGGTTATGCGCCGCTGCTCGCCCCGCCGCGACTCGCGGCGTTCGTGCGGCCGCGCGAGTGCCTGTACCTGTACGCGCGGCAGGCGTCGTTCGATGCCGCGCAGCCGTCGCTCGCGCTGCGGCGCCGGCTCGGCGTGCCGTTCGAGCTGCTCGACGCGAACGCGATCCGCCGGCTCGAGCCCGCGCTCGCGCCGATCTTCGCACGCGGCGTGCTGTTCGTCGGAAGCTGGTTTTTCTCCGATCCGCACGGGTTTCTCGGCGAACTGTTCGCACATCTCGCCACCGGCGGCGCGACGCTCGAACGCGAGCGCGTCGAGCGGATCGAGCCCGTCGGCGACGGCGTGAACGTGCACGCGGGCGGCTCGGTGCGCACCTTCGATCACGTCGTCGTTGCCGCGGGCGCCCGCTCGCGTGAATTCGCGGCGGCGTGCGGCGACGCGGTGCCGCTCGATACCGAGCGCGGTTATCACGTGCAGTTCGCCGCGCAGGAGCAGATCGTCACGCGGCCGGTCGGCTGGGCCGAGCGCGGTTTCTACATGACGCCGCTCGACGAAGGATTGCGCGCGGCCGGCACCGTCGAACTCGGCGGCTTCGACGCGCCGATGAACCGGTCGCTCGTCGCGCTGCTCACGCGCTCGGCACGCGAGGCGCTGCCGTCGCTCGGCGCGCCGACGCGCAGCTGGCTCGGCTTCCGGCCGACGCTGCCGGACGGCGTGCCCGTGATCGGCTGCGCGCAGCGCAGCGCACGCGTGATCCACGCATTCGGCCATCAGCACCTCGGCGTGACGCTCGCCGGCATCACCGGGCGGATCGTCGCCGACCTCGTCGCCCAGCGCGCACCGCCGCTGGACCTCACGCCATACCGGGCCGCGCGATTCTGACGCGCGCCGCGATTTCAACCACTGCAAGGAGGCATGCATCATGAATCGTCGTAACTGGCTGGTTTGGCTGGCCGTCTGCTCGATCGGCACGGTCACGGTGTCCGCGCAGGCCGCGGACCCGGAAACCATCAAGATCGGCTTCGCCGGCCCGCTGACGGGGCCCGTCGCGCGCGTCGGCAAGGATCTGCAATACGGTGCGCAGCTCGCGCTCGACGAGGAGAACGCGAAGCATCCGACCGTCGGCGGTAAGCCGGTGCGCTTCGTGCTCGACGTGCAGGACGACCAGGCCGATCCGCGCATCGCGATCCAGGTCGCGCAGAAGCTCGTCGACGACGGCGTGGCCGGCGTGATCGGCCACTACAACTCGGGCTGCAGCATTCCCGCGTCGGCCGTCTACCGGCAGGCGAACGTCGCGATGATCACGCCCGGCTCGACCAATCCGCAACTGACGATGCAGGGCTTCAAGAACGTGTTCCGCACGATGGGGCACGACGGCATCGGCGGCGTGGTGGCCGGCCGCTTCGCGGTCGAGCAGCTGAAGGCGAAGCGGATCGGCATCATCGACGATCGCACCGCGTTCGGCCAGGGGCTTGCCGACGCGTTCGAGAAAGGCGTGAAGGACGCGCACGGCAGCGTCGTCGGTCGCGAATACACGAACGACAAGGCCGTCGATTTCCGCGGCATCCTGACGACGATGAAGAGCAACAAAGTCGACCTGCTGTTCTTCGGCGGGCTCGACGAACAGGGTGCGATGCTCGTCAAGCAGATGCGCTCGCTCGGCATCCGCGCGCAACTGTTCGGCGCCGGCGCGCTGAAAAGCAACGCATTCCTGAAGATCGCCGGCAATTCGGGCGAAGGCACGCAGGATCTCGAACCGGGCCCCGCGCTCGACAAGCTGCCGTCCGCCGTCGCGTTCGCGCAGCGCTACAAGGCGCGCTTCAACCAGGATGTCGAGCTGTATGCGCCGTTCGCGTACGACGCGGCGCTCGCGATGATCGCGGCGATCCGCAAGGCCGATTCGGTCGATCGCGCCAGGATCGTCGCGAGCCTGCCGGGCGTGTCGGTCACCGGCGTGACCGGAAAGATCTCGTTCGACGAGCGCGGCGACCTGATCAAGCCGCCCTACACGCTGTTCCGCGTCGAACAGGGGCAGTGGCGCAGCATCCGCACGGTCGGCGGCGCGTCGAACTGAGCGGCGGGACAGCAGGCGGCGGCGCCTATCGCGCCGCCTGCTGGCGCTGTATCTCCTGCGCTTTCATCTGCAGATACGCGCTCTTTTCCACTTCGTGCAGTTGCTGCGGATACTGCTCGGTCGCATCGAACCAGCGTGCGAGGCGCTGGTCGAGCGGCTTGTCGAGCGTCGCGAGATACGTGTCGATCGCGAGGTAGTAGCGCATCGTGTTGCGCTCCAGCAGCCCGCGCACGCCGCCGATGTACTGCGGCTGCGCGGCCGATGCGCCGCTGGCGGCCGTGAACCCGACCTTGTCGCTGCCGACCGTCGCGAGGTAGGTCTTCATCGCCATCCTGCCGACCGTGCCGAAGCCGTACGAATACGTGAGATGCAGGAACGTGCGCGACGCGCCGAGCGGCACGGCCTCCAGCGCGATCCGGTAATCCTTCGTGCCCATCGGTCCGCTGTCGGCGGTCAGGTCGACCTGGAAGTAGTCGGGCGCTGCGGCCGCCACGCGATAGCGGAACTGCAGGCGATAGGTATCCGGCAGCTTCTGCTGGATCTTGCGGCCGACGTTCACGTCGAGCACCGGGCCGTCGCTGCCGCTCGATGCATGGCAATACTTCGTGTTCAGGTGCAGGATCAGCACCGCGCACCAGTTCGCGGGTCCCTGCGCGGGATCGTCGAGCTGGCCGCTCACGACCGCGAACGGATAGTCGACCACCGCGTAGATGTCGCCCTTCAGCGACGACGACGCCTCCGACGATTCGAGGTACAGCGGCCGGCGAAACGCGTTGTCCTTCAGTTGCGCGCCGAGGCTGTGGTAACGGTCGAGCAGCGCCGCTGCGCCGCCTGCGCCTTCCGCGCCGAACGCCAGCGCGCTCCAGCCGACACAAAGGGCCGCGACGAGCGCGTGCCAGGCGCGACGGGCAAGCTGCGTGCCGCGCGAATGTCCGGATGTCTCCATTCTTGTGCTCCCTCCGGGCGCGCGGTGGTCGCACGCATGTGTCACAGAATACGCCTGCGCGCTGCACGACGTTACGCGGCGTGGCGCTTCGCGCACGGCCGTTATCGGCTTCGCTTCACCGGCACCGGCAACTGCGCGGCGGTGATCCGGATCAGCGCCGACAGCCATTCGCGGTCGTCCCAGCGATCGCCCGCGATGACGAGGTGCGGCTTCGCGCCCGGATACGGCGGGCCTTCGTCGCAGGTGTCGAGAAACGCGCGGCCTTCGGGTGTCGGCTTGACGAACAGCCGGTCGTCGCAGACGAGCGCGACCATCTTGCCGTCGCAATAGATGCCGTACTCGCCGAACATCTTGCGGGCCGATACCGTGCCGGCCGCCGCCATCTGCTCGACGATGAAATCGACCGTGCCCTGGCTCGATGCCATCCGCTGCTCCTGGTGAAAAAGTTTATGACCGTCGATTGCGCCGGACCGTTCCGTCTTGTCGGCGGGTACGCTGCGGCGCGTCATCCGTCCGTCGACTGAACGCGCAGACAGGCACGCGTGTGCGGGCCTTCGCGGCCAACAATATCCTGACACACCTGACAGTTACATCTCGGCGCGATGAATCGTCCGATAGCGCTTCATTACAAAATGGCGCCGACATGACGCCCCCGCGCATCCCACCTACTTGTCGGCCGCAAACGCGCTCGACATCTGCCGCGCCCGCTTCACATCGTCGCCATGCAGATAAATCGACGTCGTCGAGATCGACGCATGCCGCAGGTTGTCGCGCACGGTCGTCAACTCGGCCCCGCGCGCGAGCGCGTGCGTCGCATGCGTATGACGCATCCAGTGCGGGCTCGCCTGCCGCAGCTTCTGCGCAAGCGCCGGGTTATCGGCATCGACGACATCGGCCGTCTGCGCGAAAAAGCGCTGCATCACCTTCCACAGCCGCACGCTCGTGATCGCGGCCGCGCCGTCTTCCGCGAGGCTTGGGATCAGCGGCGTGTCGGGCCGCCAGCGCGCCGGCGTGACCGGCAACCGGCGCGCGACCAGGTGACGATCGAGCGCCGTGCGCGCCAGCGGCGGCAGTGCGACGCGCGCGGCCTTGCGCCCCTTGCCGATCACCTTCAGCCACGCGTCGCCGTGCGCGTCCGTCTCGATGTCGCCGAGCGTCGCGCCGACCAGCTCGCTCGCGCGCAGCCCGGTCGCATAACCGAAATCGAGGATGAAGCGCAGCCGCTGTGCGGCGGCGAGCGTCCAGCCGGACGACGCTTCCTTGCGGAACTCGAGCCCGTCGGCGATCGTGCGGACCAGCAGCCACTCGCCTTCGGTGAACGCGTGCGACGTGTCGAGTGCGTTCGGGCCGCGCGTGTCGCGCACCTTGACGCCCGCGAACGGATTGGCGAGCAGGTAGCGCTGCTCGATCAGCCAGCGGAACAGCGCGCCGAGCACCGACAGCGTGTACGCCGCCGAACGCGCAGAGAGCCCGCCCGAGAACGGCCGCCAGTCGGGCGCGCCGCGCGGCCGCACGGGCCCGACCCAGCGTTCGTGCGGCGTCGGGCGCCGCACGAACGCGCGATACGCGACCGCATCCTCGGTCGTCAGCGACGACAGCGCGCGGCCGCGCTCGACGATCGCCCACAGGATCAGCCGCTCGGCCTCCTTCCGGTATGCGCGCCGCGTCGCGGCCGATTCGTGCAGCGACAGCCACGCGTGCACGGCCGCGTAATCGTTGTCCGCGTCGAGCGTGCTGGTCGCGCGCGGTGCGCGGAACGTGCCGGCCGAGCCGTCGACCTCGTGCGGCAGCTTCAACTGCTCCCACGGCACGATGCTGCCGCGCGGCGTCGCGGCGATCAGCGCACGCGCCCGTTCGGTCAGGTCCGGATGCACGGCGAAAAACGCCTCGATGCGTCGCGCACCGGCCATGCCGAGGCCAGGAATCGCGCTCCACCACTGGCGCCGGCGCGGAATCCGCACGGTCAGATCGGCGAGCGTCGCGATCCCGTGCGCACGCAGCGCAGCGACCGCGCGCGCGGGCAGCCACAGGCCGATGTCGTCGCTGATCTGCGGGACCGGCGCGCGCGCATGACGCAGCAGGCCGATCGCTTCGGTCGCGGCCTTCGCCTCCCGCACACGCTCACCGTCGGGATGAGCGAGCCGTTCCGCGAGATCGGGCCGGCCGGCCAGCCGCGCGACGCGCACGAGGCGACGGCGAATGCCGCCGATCGCGCCGCGCGCCGAGCGTCCCGCGCCGAGACGATCGGGCAGGTAGCGTTCGACGGCCTGGCGCACGGTCATGCCCGCGTACCACGCGCGCAGCGCGGCCAGTTCGTCGGCGTCGGGAAAGCCTGCGGGCGCAGGCGCGGAATCGGGGGAAGGCGGTGAGGCGAGGCGCGGTTTCATGGGCGCCAGTTTGACAGAAGCGCGCGCGGCCGGAAACGTCGTGCGCGGTGTTCCGCGCACGACGATGGCGATGCGCGATGCCGAACCGTTCCGGCATCGCGCAAGCGCATCGATCGACCCCGTCAGCCCGTAACCGGCGTGCGCCGCACTTCCGACAAGTAGATCAGGATCAGCGACACCCACACGATCCCGTACAGGAACATGAAGCAGGTCGTGCGCACGCGCAGCAAGTCGAGCAGCACGCCGAACAGGATCGGCAGCAGGAAGCCGCCGAGCCCGCCCGCGAGCCCGACGATGCCCGTGACGACGCCCATGTTGTCCGCGAAATCGTCGGCGACGTACTTGAAGGTCGACGCCATCCCGAACGCGAACACCGCGCCCAGCGCGAAGGTCAGCGCGACGAAGCCGGCCACCGGCATCGACACGTTCAGCGTCGCGGTGCCGTCGATCGTGTGGATCACGAAGTCGGTCGCCGGATACGACAGCAGGAACAGCGCGATCCACGCGACCCACAACCCCCACCACGTGACCGCATGCGCGCCGAAGCGGTCGGACAGCGCGCCGCCGAGCGCGCGCAGCACGGAGCCCGGCAGCGAGAAGCCGGCCGCGAATGCGGACGCCATCACGAGCGACATCCCGTATTCGCTCTTCAGGTACTGCGGAATCCACAGCGACAGCGCGGTGAAGCCGCCGAACGTGATCGAGTAGTACTGGCAGAGCCGCCACACGCGCGGGTCGCGCAGTACCTTGAACGAATCGAGCCACGAGCCGCCGCGCTTGCCCGCACCCGGATCGGGCGCCGACGCGAACCAGAAGATCAGGGCCGTGACGAGCAGCGCGACCGCATAGACGCGCGGCACGAAGCGCCAGCCGTACGCATTGAGCAGCAGCGGCGTGACGAACAGGTTGACCGCCGCGCCGCTCGTGCCCGCGCCGAACACGCCCATCGCGAGCCCGCGCCGCTGCGGCGGGAAGAAGCGCGCGACATACGGCGTGCCGACCGCGAACGACGCGCCGACGCAGCCGAGAAACAGCCCGATCAGCAGGAACTGCCAGAGCTGCGTCGCATAGCTGACGATATAGACGGGCACCGCGCACACGACGAGCAGCACCGTCATCACGATACGGCCGCCGAAGCGGTCGGTCCACGTGCCGAGCGGCAGACGCATCAGCGCGCCGGTCAGCACGGGTGTCGCCGTGAGCATCCCGAACTCCGTGCTGTTCAGCCCAAGATCGGTGCGCAGCTGCACGCCGAGCACGCCGAACATCATCCATACGACGAAACACACCATGAACGCGAGCGTGCTCGCGGCCAGCACCGACCACGCGCGCAGCGGGATGGCCGGCGCGTTCGCGACCGGCCCGGCGTTACCTTGTTGAGTTGCCATATGCAAAACCCCGTTATTGGACCAGCGGCCCGTTCGCGCCGTCGAAAGCGACGCCTTCGACGCGCGCACTGCCCGCGAGAATCGCCACGTATTGCCGCATCGCCCGCTGCCGCACGCGTTCCGACAGGTACGCGGCGATCTGCGCGGCGGCTTCGTCGAACGGCACCGCGTCGCCCGGCACGCGACGCTCGATGCGCACGATGTGGAAGCCGAAGCGCGTGTTGACCAGTTTCGGCAGCACGCCGAGCCCTTCCGTATCGAACAGCGCGGCCTCGAATTCCGGCACCGTGTCGCCGCGCAGCAGTTGCCCGAGGCTGCCGCCGACTTCCGCCGACGGGCAGTTCGACGACGCGCGCGCGAGCGCTTCGAACGTATCGGGCGCGGCGACCACGTCGGCCAACGCGCTTTCCGCGCGCTGCCGCAGCGGCGCGAGCGGCACGCGATCCGTCACCGCGAACAGCACATGGCTCGCATAGACGATGTCGTTGCGGCGAAAGCGCGCCGGATACTGCGCGTAGTAGCGCTCGCAATCCGCGCGGTCGGGTTCGGGCACGTGCGTCAGCTCGCGCTCGAGCAAGGCGTCGACGGCCAGGTCGTCGAGCGGCGCGCGTTCGTCGAGCAGCGCGAGCGATACCGCGCGCTGCCGCAGCAGCTCGCGCACCGCGAGCGCGCGCCGTGCCGCATCGAGCGGATCGGGCGCGTCGCCGTGATGCTCGGCCTCGGCCGCGATCGTGTCGTCGTCGATCGCGACACCGTTGATGCTCAACGCGACCGGCGCGTCGGAGAGAACATCGTTCATGCGGCCTCCTCAGCGCTTGCGCACGAGCTGGTACGGGCGGATCAGGTACGCGACCGACGCGATGCCGCTCCAGATGTGCACCATCCGCGTGAACGGCGACACGAGGAAGATCGTGAAGCCGAGCAGGATATGCAGCCGGTACGTGAGCGGCACGCCGACGAGCAGGCTCGCGATGTCCGGCCGGAACGTGACGACACCCTTCACGTAGTCGGTGAGCTGCTCGAACATCGCGCCGTCCATGTGGCGCGTCGACAGTACGACGGTGCCGAGCCCGAGCGCGAGCTGCACCCACAGCATCAGCACGATCACGATGTCCGACGTGCGGCTGTTGCGGCGGATGCGCGGGTCGCCGAGGCGTCGCCAGATCAGGATCGTCAGCCCGACGATCGCGGCGACGCCGGCAGCGCCCCCCCCGACCATCGCGACGAGCTGGTGCCCGGACGCCGACAGGAACGGAGACACGAGCCAGTGCGGCGCGAGGAAGCCGCCGAAGTGCCCGAGCACGACGACGAGCACGCCCCAGTGGAACAGGTTGCTGCCGAGCCGCAGCGTGCCGTGGCGCAGCAGCTGCGACGAATCGCTTTTCCACGTGTACTGCTCGCGGTCGAAGCGGATCAGGCTGCCCACCAGCAGCACGGCGACGCAGATGTACGGGTAGATCCCGAACAGGAACCGATGCAGAGTGTCGTTCATGTGTTTCCCCAGTTGGGCCCGCGCTTACGCGCCGCGGGCCGGCCGCTTGTCGTGGAACCGCACCGTCTGCTCCGCCGGTGTCACCGCACCGACGAAGCGCACGGCCTCGTCCGCATACGACGCATCGAGCGCGCGGTAATCGTCGGCACTCGGCCGCTCGGCGGCCACGTCGTCGGCGGCGGCATCCGGCGCGTCGACCGGCGCGAGGCCGGCCATCGGCAGCAGCGCGCCGACGATGAAGCTGTAATGGCTGCCGCGCTGCGCGAGCGCGCCGGCCAGCGCGCGCAGGATCTCGCCGGTCTCGGCGAGCAGCTTGCGTGCGTCGGCCGCCGGCAGCCGAGACAGGTATTCGAGGAACACGGGCAGGTAGTCGGGCAGCTCGCCCCGGTTCAGGAACAGCCCGTGCCGCTCGTACATCTGCAGCAGGTCGACCATCGCCTGCCCGCGGTCGCGCGATTCGCCGTGCACGTGCTCGAACAGGTACAGCGACGTCGCGCGGCCACGGTCGAACAACCCGACATAGTTCTCCTGCAGCGTGAGCAAATCGCGCTCGCGCACGTAGTCAAAGAACCGATCGAGGCCCGCGCGCATCGTTTTCGGCAAACGCGCACTGTCGCGCAGATGCGCTTCGATCGAGTCGAGCGCGGCGACGAGCGTATCGTCGGGATAGTCGAGCAGCGCCGCGAGCGCCGCGTAGGTCGGATCGGTTGCGGTGCTCATCGCGAGGCCTCGTGGATCGGAATCGTCTTCGTGCCCTTCTTCGTGCTGAACAGGCTCGTTTCGGAACGACCGTCCGAACAGCCGTTGCCGAACGAGAAGCCGCACGATGCGCGCAGGTCGTACGCGTTCTCCGCATACTCGCGGTGCGTCGTCGGGATCACGAAACGATCCTCGTAGTTCGCGATCGCGAGGTAGCGATACATTTCCTCGACCTGCGCGAGCGACAGCCCGACCTGGTCGAGCACGCCGCGCGCGTCGACGCCGTCCACGTGACGCGCACGCATGAACGCGCGCATCGCGAGCAGCCGTTCGAGCGCGAGCTTCACGGGCGCCTCGTCGCCGGCCGTCAGCAGGTTCGCGAGATAACGCAGCGGAATGCGCAGCGATTCGACGTCCGGCAGGTAGCCGTTCATCCCGAGCGCGCCGCTGTTCGCGGCCGCGTTGATCGGCGACAGCGGCGGCACGTACCACACCATCGGCAGCGTCCGGTATTCCGGATGCAGCGGGAACGCGATCTTCCAGTCGATCGCCATCTTGTAGGCCGGCGAACGCCGCGCGGCGTCGAGCCACGCGGCCGGCACGCCGTCGCGCTCGGCCTGCGCGATCACGGCCGGGTCTTCCGGATCGAGGAACAGCGACAGCTGCGCTTCGTACAGGTCCTTTTCGTTCTCCGCGCTGGCCGCCTCGCTGATCCGGTCGGCGTCGTACAGCAGCACGCCGAGATAACGAATGCGGCCCACGCAGGTTTCCGAGCACACGGTCGGCTGGCCGGCCTCGATGCGCGGATAGCAGAAGATGCACTTCTCGGCCTTGCCGCTTTGCCAGTTGTAGTAGATCTTCTTGTACGGGCATCCCGACACGCACATGCGCCAGCCGCGGCACTTGTCCTGGTCGATCAGCACGATGCCGTCTTCCTCGCGCTTGTAGATCGAGCCCGACGGGCACGCCGCGACGCACGCCGGGTTCAGGCAGTGCTCGCACAGGCGCGGCAGGTACATCATGAAGGTGTTCTCGAACTGCCCGTAGATGTCCTTCTGTACGGACTCGAAGTTGTAGTCCTTCGCGCGCTTCTCGAATTCGCCGCCGAGGATTTCCTCCCAGTTCGGCCCCCACTCGATCTTCTCGAGCCGCTGGCCGCTCACGAGCGAGCGCGGCCGCGCGACCGGCATCGCACGCGTGTTGCCGGCTTCCTGCAGATGTGCGTAGTCGAACGTGAACGGCTCGTAGTAATCGTCGATCTCGGGCAGGTGCGGGTTCGCGAAGATCTGCGCGAGCAGTCGCCACTTGCCGCCGAGGCGCGGCTCGATCTTGCCGTCCGCGCGCCGCTGCCAGCCGCCGCGCCAGCGGTCCTGGTTCTCCCAGTCCTTCGGGTAGCCGATGCCCGGTTTCGTCTCGACGTTGTTGAACCACGCGTATTCCATCCCCTCGCGGCTCGTCCATACGTTCTTGCAGGTCACCGAGCAGGTATGGCACCCGATGCACTTGTCGAGGTTCAGCACCATCGCGATCTGTGCACGTACCTTCATGACGTTTCTCCGGTGTCGATGGGAGTTGGCGCTTTAGCGCTTACTCCCATCCCATGCAGAGCGCGTACGGCCTGCGTTGTCGGGTCGACCGCGGTCTCTTCACCATCGAGCCAGTCGATCTTGTTCATCTTCCGGACGATCAGGAACTCGTCGCGATTCGAGCCGACCGTGCCGTAGTAGTTGAATCCGTATGCGAACTGCGCGTAGCCGCCGATCATGTGCGTGGGCTTCAGCGCGATGCGCGTGACCGAGTTGTGGATACCGCTGCGCGTGCCGGTGATCTCGGAGCCCGGCGTGTTCACGATCTTCTCCTGCGCGTGGTACATCATCACCATCCCGGACGGAATCCGCTGGCTGACGACGGCCCGCGCGCACAATGCGCCGTTCGAGTTGTAGCACTCGATCCAGTCGTTGTCGACCGCGCCGATCGCCTTCGCGTCGTCCTCCGACATCCACACGATCGGGCCGCCGCGCGACAGCGTCAGCATCAGCAGGTTGTCCGTGTACGTGCTGTGGATCCCCCACTTCTGGTGCGGCGTCAGGAAGTTCAGCACGCGCTCGGGGTTGCCGTTCGAGCGCTTGCCGACCATGTGCGCATAGCTGCCCGTATCGACCGGCGGCTTGTACGCGCACAGCGATTCGCCGAACGCGCGCATCCACGCGTGATCCTGGTAAAGCTGCTGGCGGCCGGTCATCGTGCGCCACGGCACCAGCTCGTGCACGTTCACGTAGCCGGCGTTGTACGACACGTGCTCGGATTCGATCCCGCTCCAGGTCGGCGACGAGATGATCTTGCGCGGCTGCGCCTGGATGTCGCGGAAACGGATCTTCTCGTCCGCGCGCGCGTCGGCCAGGTGCGTATGGTCGATGCCGGTGATGCCGGACAGCGCGCGCCACGCCTTCACCGCCACTTCGCCGTTGGTCTCGGGCGCGAGCGCGAGGATCACCTCGGCCGCGTCGAGCGCCGTGTCGATGCGCGGGCGCCCTTGCGCGGCGCCGTCGGCCACCTTGTAGTTGAGCTCGCCGAGCAGCTTCACCTCGTCCTTCGTGTCCCAGCCGATGCCCTTGCCGCCGTTGCCGAGCTTGTCCATCAGCGGCCCGAGCGACGTGAAGCGCGCATACGTGTTCGGATAGTCGCGCTCGACGACGGCCACGTTCGGCATCGTGCGGCCCGGCACCGGCTCGCATTCGCCGCGCTTCCAGTCCTGCACGTCGAACGGCTGCGCGAGTTCGCCCGGCGTGTCGTGCGCGATCGGCGCGAGCACGACGTCGCGCTCGACGCCCAGATGCCCATCGCACAGCTCGGAGAAGCGCTTCGCGATCCCCTTGAAGATCTCCCAGTCGCTCTTCGATTCCCACGCGGGATCGACCGCCGCCGACAGCGGATGAATGAACGGGTGCATGTCGGACGTGTTCATGTCGTCCTTCTCGTACCACGTCGCGGTCGGCAGCACGACGTCCGAATACATGCAGGTGGTCGACATCCGGAAGTCGAGCGTGACCAGCAGGTCGAGCTTGCCGCGCGGCGCCTCGTCATGCCACGTCACTTCCTCGGGGCGCGTGCCGCCCGTCGCGCCGAGATCCTCGCCCTGCACGCCGTTGGTCGTGCCGAGCAGGTGCTTCAGGAAATACTCGTGCCCCTTGCCCGACGAGCCGAGCAGGTTCGAACGCCACACGAACAGGTTGCGCGGGAAGTTGCCGGGTGCATCCGGGTCTTCGCTCGCCATCTTCAGCGCGCCCGATTTCAATTGCTGCGCGATATCGGCGCCGGCGTGCGCGGGATCGGCAAGCGCCGCGCCGGCCTTCAGCGGATTCACCGCGAGCTGCGGCGCGGACGGCAGCCAGCCCATCCGTTCCGCGCGCACGTTGTAGTCGATCGGCGCGCCGTGGAACTGCGACTTGTCCGCGAGCGGCGACAGCAGCGTGGCCGGGTCCATCGGGTCGTAGCGCCACTGGTCGGTGTGCGCGTAGAAGAACGACGTCGCGTTCATCTGGCGCGGCGGACGGTTCCAGTCGAGCGCGAACGCGAGCGCGGTCCAGCCCGTCTGCGGCCGCAGCTTTTCCTGGCCCACGTAGTGCGACCAGCCGCCGCCCGGCTTGCCGATGCAACCGCACATGATCAGCATGTTGATGATCGCGCGGTACGACATGTCCATGTGGAACCAGTGGTTGATCCCCGCGCCGATGATCACCATCGACTTGCCCTGCGTCTTGTGCGCGTTCTCCGCGAACTGCCGCGCGACCGAGATCACGTCCGCGCGCTTCACGCCGGTGATCGCCTCCTGCCACGCCGGCGTGTAGGGCAGGTCGTCGTCGTAGCTCGCGGCCACGTCGCGGCCGCCGAGGCCCTGGTCGAGCCCGTAGTTCGCGACGAACAGGTCGTAGACGGTCGCGACCAGCATGTCGCCGTTGCGCGTCGCGACGCGCCGCACGCCGATCCGGCGCGACAGCTCGGAAGCATGCTGCGTCGAGTTGAAGTGCGCGTGCGGCTGGTTGCCGAAGTACGGGAACAGCACGTCGACCACGTCGTCGTGCGCGACCGTGCACGACAGCCGCGGCGACAGCGCCGCGCCCTTCGACGTCTCGCCGCGCAGGTTCCACTTGCCCTTGTCGGCGTCGTTCTGCTGCCCCCAGCGGAAGCCCACCGAGCCGACCGGCACGACGAACTCGCCGGTCGCGTCGTCGATCGTCACGGTCTTCCAGTCCGGATGCGCGGCCTCGTCGAGCGCGTCGTCGAAGTCGGACGCGCGCACGAGGCGCTCGGGCACGTAGCCGTCGCCGTGCGGCACCAGGCGCACGAGGCACGGCATGTCGGTATAACGCTTGCAGTAGTCGGCGAAGTAGTCGCTCTTCCCGGCCAGATGAAATTCCTTGAGGATCACATGACCCATCGCGAGC
Organism: Burkholderia sp. BE17; assembly: GCF_009362305.1. Lineage (NCBI taxonomy): Bacteria > Pseudomonadati > Pseudomonadota > Betaproteobacteria > Burkholderiales > Burkholderiaceae > Burkholderia > Burkholderia sp. BE17. The sequence continues at coordinate 79,427 of NZ_WHNU01000039.1, read as the reverse complement.
GCGAGCGCCGCGTCGGTGCCCTGCTTCGGGTGCAGCCACAGGTCGCCGAACTTCGCGCCTTCCGCGTAGTCGGGGAACACCGATACGACCTTGGTGCCGCGATAACGCGCCTCGACGAGGAAGTGCGCGTCCGGCGTGCGCGTCTGCGGGACATTGGAGCCCCACATCATGATGAACGTCGAGTTGTACCAGTCGGCCGATTCCGGCACGTCGGTCTGCTCGCCCCAGGTCTGCGGCGACGCTGGCGGCAGGTCGCAATACCAGTCGTAGAAGCTCAGGCACACGCCGCCGATCAGCGACAGGTAGCGCGAGCCGGCCGCGTACGACACCATCGACATCGCCGGAATCGGCGAGAAGCCGACCACGCGATCGGGGCCGTGCCGCTCCGCCGTGTGCACGTTGGCCGCCGCGACGATCTCGTTGACCTCGCTCCAGCTCGCGCGCACGAAGCCGCCGAGCCCGCGCCGGCTCTGGTAAGAACGGCGTGCTGCGTCGTCGTCGACGATCGAGCGCCAGGCTTCGACGGGGCCGAGCGTGCGGCGGCGCTCGCGCCACAGCTTCACGAGCGCGCTGCGCACCAGCGGATGCTTGAGCCGGTTCGCGCTATAGAGATACCAGGAGTACGAAGCGCCGCGCGAGCAGCCGCGCGGCTCGTGGTTCGGCATGTCGGGGCGCGTGCGCGGATAGTCGGTCTGCTGGGTTTCCCACGTGACGATCCCGCCTTTCACGTAGACCTTCCACGAGCACGAGCCCGTGCAGTTCACGCCATGGGTCGAGCGGACGATCTTGTCGTGCTGCCAGCGCATCCGGTAGCCGTCTTCCCATTTTCGGTCTTCGTCCGTGACAGCGCCGTGTCCGTCGGAGAAGCGTGGCCGCGTGGTGGAGAAATAACGCAATCTGTCCAGGAAATGGCTCATGGGGATCTCGTTTTTCCGGTCTTTTGGCAGACCCTGATTATTTAAGGAGGCGAAATACCGGTTGTAAAGGACGACTTGATTTCGGTCGCCCCACCCTGTTTCACCGTGCTCGAAACGATTGTCATGTGGATCGACATATCATGATTTGATACAAATCACGTTGTCGTTGATCCGGCGGCAACAACGAAGCCCGATGGAGGGAGAGTGCGCGACGCACGCCTGTTATGCTGCGCACTGCATTCGCGCGCCACCCGCCCGCCTCTTCCACGCATCACGGAGCGGCGGACGGGCGCCGCGTCGAATTGCGCTGGACGATCCGGCAGCAAGCCGCAGCCCGTCGTTTATCGAAGCTTGCGCAGGTTGTTCAGTGCATTTCCGGCCGTCGGTCTATAAAACCCTTACATATAAGAACCACAATTCCATGACGTCACGCCTTCTCGCCGCGCTCGTTGCCGCGGCCTTGAGTTGCACCGCGCTGCCCGCCGCCCACGCGCGCACCTACATCGCGCCGACGGCGTCGTTAGGGAAAGGCGCTCATGTTCACCAGTTCGTGCTGCGCGACCCCGTCACGCACCGGCCGCTGCCGAATGCGCGGTACCGGCTGTTCCTGCCCGGCCAGGTCATCGCGGGCCTGCCCGTCAAGCCGGACCAGCACGACAGCGTGATCTTCGGCACGACCGACGCCGCCGGGCGCACCGTCAAGATCCGGCTGCCGAAGGTTCATCCGCAGAAGCAGTGGGTGTTCAACCCGATCGTCGGCGAAGGCGACATGGGCGAATCGTTCCGGCTGGTCGATCCGTTCGGCAACGAGCCGCTCGGCAACTTCCCGTATGTACTGGACGTGGAAAACGAATATCTGGCGTGTGGCTACTCCGATGCGAGCGGCTACACCTACTACGCGCAATCGCGCACGTCGCGGAACATCAGTCTTTATGCCGGAACGCTGGCCGGGTCCGCCGACGCCGACTGGTGCGCGGGCCCGGGCGCGGCCATCGCGAACGGCGCGAGCGATCCCGGCGCGCCGGACCTGTACACGCAGTACCTCGGCAGCCTGGTGGCCAACGGCAGCCGGATCAGCGTCGAATTGCGGCAACAGATCGTCACCAAGCTGCTGTCGCTCGCGATCGCCGGGCACGACGCGGGCCGTGTCGCCGCGGTGCTCGATCTCGGCGAGATCCCCGACGACCGCCTGAACGATATCGGCTATCGGCTCGTCGACGCGGGTGTGGAAGTCGATCGCGGGCTCGCGATGATCGACACGCACCTCGCGAAGTCACCGGACGATGCGTATGCGCTCGACAGCAAGGGCTGGGCGCTGTATCGCCTCGGCCGCAACGACGAAGCGCTCACGTGGTTCGACCGGTCGATCGCGATCTTCGCGAAGAACGGCGACGACAGCGACGCGCACGAAGCCTATGCGACCGGGCTGACGCACAAGGGCGAAGTGCTGTGGAAGCTGGGACGCCAGGATGAAGCGCGCGCTGCGTTCGCGCAGGCGCGGAAGATTCAGCCGAACAACGCGGAGCTGGAGGAAACGGTGAAACGGCTGGAGATACAGGTCGGGCAGGACGGCGCGAAGGCGCCGGGAACGGCAGGCGGGCAAACGGAGTAACGGCGCCGGGCGGCGGCGCGAAGCAACGGGGCCGGCGCGGCAACGGCTACCGCCGGCTGTTCGGCAGACGGCCGCCGGACCCGTCGGGTCCGGTCGACCGGGAGACGCGGGCAAAATACGCCCGCGTCACTCCTCGCCTTTCACGCCCGGGTTGAGCATCACGACGAAGCCGGCCACGCCGACGATCAACGCGATCGCGCCGCCGCGCAGCACCATCGCTTCATCGAACAGCAGCCCCGTCACGACGGCCATCATCCCCGCAAGCGACACGAACACGGCGATCGCCGCTACGACGATCCGGTACTGGCGGCGTATCATCTCGCACCCGCCGCGTTATGCCGCGGCGGCCGCGGCCGGCACGTCGGCATCGTCGCCGCGAATCAGCAGCACCGGGCATTTCGAGCCGCGCACGAAGCGCTCGGCGACGCTGCCGAGCAGCATGCGCCGGATGCCGCGCCGCCCGTGCGTGCCGACCACCGCGAGATCGATGCCGCGTTCCTTCACATAGCGCTGCAGGCGTTCCGCGATGTCCTCGCCGATGCTCTCGGTCTCGACGAGTTCGGCCTCGCCCTTCGCGCCGGCGGCCGCGACGACCTGTTCGGCTTCGCGCAGCACCTTGAACCCGTCGGCGCGGATTTCCTCGATGAGCGCATGCGGGTCGAAACGGCCCGCGTAAGTAAACAGCACCGACTTGTCGACCACATACACGACGCTGACGTGCGCGTCGCCCGCCAGTGCCATCTTCACTGCCTCGGCAAGCGCCTGTTTCGACGTAGCGCTGCCGTCGACGGCCACCATGATCTTCTCGTACATGCAAACCTCGCTGGGGTGAACTGCCGCGCGCCGTATCGTGCGCGGCCATGTCGCCATCATCGGCGGCTGGCGGGTTCGGTTGTTGATGACGATCAAGCCAGGCCGGTTTTCGATCCGCCGACCGTCGACGCGGGCGCCCGCCACGCGCGCGGCGTTCGGCCGCCGCGCAGGACGGAAAACCCGCATTTCGCGTCGTTCGATTCACTCGGGAAGGTGCTTTCCCTGTTGCGTCGCACAACGTGCCGGGCTTGCTGGCACCGGGGCGAGCCGATCGTCCAGCGGAGATCCCGAGGGTGGCGTGCGGCGGCCGCGGGCCGCCAATACGCGACCGGATCGAGCGGCCATCGTGCCGAAGGCGCTATCATCAAAGCTTCGACTTTCGTCCGGCCCTTTTTTGCCGGTTCACTTTCAACTCGCTCAACCGACATGACAACGACTACCGAACGCGTGGACGGCGCCGCCCAGCATCTCGTCGCCGCCCGCCATGCCGGCTCGCCCGGCCCGCTGCTGCCCGATGCACTGCGCCCCGAGGACGTCGACACCGCGCTGGCGATCCAGCAGCGCGTCGCCGACCTGCTCGGCGAACCCGTCGGCGGATGGAAATGCGCGCTGCCGCCGCCCGACCGCGTGATCCTCGCGCCGATTTTCGCGTCGACGATCCGCGAAGCCGATGCGCCGTACCGCGTCGTCGGCGGGCCGATCGTGCGGATCGAACCGGAAATCGCGTTCGTGCTCGATCGCGACCTGCCCGCGCGCGAACGGCCGTACGACGAGAACGACGTGCGCGATGCGATCCGCGAGGTACGCATCGTGCTCGAAGTGCTCGGCTGTCGTTATGCGGAGCCGGCGCGCGCGTCGAAGTTCGAGTTGCTCGCCGACGGGCAGTTCAACCAGGGGCTGTGCGTCGGCCCCGTCGTGCACGACGGGCTGAACGTGCCGCTCGCGACGCTGGCGCTGTCGTTCGAAGGTGCGCTGAACCGCGCGATCGACGGCCGCCATCCGGACGGCGATCCGCTGAAGCCGCTCGTGTGGCTCGTCAATTTCCTCGCGTCGCGCGGCGACGCGGTGCGCGCCGGCCAGATCGTGACGACCGGTTCGTACGCGGGCGCGATCGACGTGCCGCTCGGCGATGCGCTGACGGTCCGCTTCGGCGAGCTCGGCAGTTTGTCGGTGACGTTGACGGCGTGATGTGTCACGCGCGCTGCCGCCCGACCTTGCGTGACGGCAGCGTCATCGCGCCTGGCCTCAACCCCGATCACGCGAACCGCGTCCACCCCGATACCTGACATGTCGCTGACACCGCTTCCCGCCCTGCTCGACGAAGTCCTGCGCACCGTCGCTCGCCGTTACCGGCTGCCGCCGCTCGACAGCACGTCGTCGCCGGCCGAAGCCGCGAACCCGGCCGCGACCCTTGCCATCGCGATCGAGGAAGCGCGCCGGCTGCAGAGCGACGGACAAGCTCCCGGCGCGGAACTGCAGCAGCGCTTCGTCGATGCGCTCGCACGGATGATCCGCGACGCGATGGACAGGCAATCCGGCGATCCCGCCTTCCAGGCTGCCGTGCTGCGGCACGACGCGCCGAGCGTGCGCGAATACGCGTCGTTGCACGCGCACGCCGAGCAGGACCGGCGCGCGCTGCACTCGGCCGTCAACGCGATCGCGCACCCGGCGAAACTCGAGCGCATTGCACAGGCGTGGCAACGCGACGCGCTCGCGCGGCTGCATGCGGCCGCAACGTCCGCGTCGTGGGCCGATCTCCACGCGACGCTGCAGCAACTGCTCGCGCTGCCCGACATGCCGACCGACGCCGCTTTCGCGCAGGACATCGTCAAGCTGAAGGATGGTGCGGCGCTCGAACGCCTGCTGCGCCTCGATGCGCTGGCGTCGGACGCGCACGTCCGGCGATACCGCGCACTGTGGGTGCGCCAGGGTCCGCTCGAAGGCAGCACGATCGCGGTTGCGCAGGGCGTCGCGTCGCAGCAGCGCGGCGCGGCCGTCGAAGCGCTGGCCGCACAGGTGCTCGACACGTTGGCCGGCAGGCTCGAAGCCGTGGACGAGCTGCGCACGTACCGGGTGGTCACCTCGATGCGCGTGCCGTCATCGATACCGGGCCGGCACGATCGCGCAAAGACCGAATGGGACGCGATCCTGCTCGAACGCACGCGCGGCGATGAACCGGCGCCCGCATGGAACGTCCGCTTCCTCGTCGAAGCGAAGGCATCGGCGGATGCGGCGACAACCGATTTGCCGCGGCTGCTGCGCGGCCTGAACCTGCTCGCGCAAGCCGACGCGGACACGATCTATTCGTTCGAGACGCACCAGGGCACGGTGCGCGTGCACGGCGCGTCGCTGCGCGCGTTGACGACCGACGACGCCGCGCTGCAACGGGAAGTGCTCTATTGCTGCGATGCGTCCGCGGACGCGACGCCGCGCTTGCTGGGTGCCGCAAGCCGGATGCAGTTGCTGTCGGCGCAGGCGAGCCTCGAATACGCGAGCGCGCTCGCACGGCAGCCGGACGCCGATCCGCGCGGCCTCGGCGTCATCTGGCACGCGCTGCTGACGCTGCCGCAATGGCATGCCGTGCTGCATCAATACCCGTCGTTGCGGCAGGTCCGCGAACTGATGGTCGCGATCGACGACTTGCGGGCCGCGATCGACGATGTAGATGAAGGTGACGTCGCAAGCAGCGTGTGCGCGTGATGCGCGAGCCGGACTGCCGCACAACGGCAACGCACCCGCTCATGTAGTTTGCATCCCGAATCGATATGGCATTACGTCCACGCTGACTGAACTTCCGTTTAGCCGGGCCGGCGATCGACGCAACTTGCGAACTTGAGCGCGATGTAACCCAGCGTTATCCGTCCCGCCCGTTTGGTACGATACGCGCCGGGGCACGATGCCCTCTGAGAGAACCGGCCATCGCGGCCCCACCCCATCACAAGAAAAATGCCGACAACCCCGACGCTGAACCGAAACCTGCTCGCCGCGCTGGCCGCCGGCCTGCTCTGGATCCCCGCCGCCCATGCCAGCAGCGACGACAGCTGTTATGCACCGGCCACGCTCCGGCAAAACGGCTACTCGTGCGGCAACCTGCCGATGCTGAGCCCCGCCAACGACACGCGCATCAACGCGATGCTGCTGATGGTCGACAGCGGCAAGGTCGCGCAGGTGTTTCCGGACCCGAAGACGATCCCGGCGAAAGACCGGATCAACCAGATCATCGTGCCGTTCCCGCTGGACTTTTCCGGGTGGATCGACATCGGCCAGAAGCAGCCCGATCGGGCGAGCGGCGCGTCGGATGCCGAAGCGCCGTCGAATCGGTACGCCGACGGCGAAGGCAGCATCTGCCGCAGCATGAACGCCGGCGCCGACGCGTTCAACGACGCGCTGAATACCGCCGCCGGCATCCCCGCCGACGAAGCCACACGCTTGCGCGCGGCGCGCGCCGACATCGCGCAAAAGACCTGCACCGCGGGCGGCGCAAGCGCGGCATGGTCGAAGCCGTCGGTCAAGTCGCCGCTCGGCCAGCAGTTCGCCGCGTACCTCGACGGCACGAACGCGTTCTACCGCGCCGATTTCCTCACCGCGACCAAGGCGTTCGCGAACGCATCGCACAGCGCGAACCCGTGGCTGAAGGAAACCGGGCTCTACATGGTCGGGCGCGCGCAGCTGAACGCCGCACAGGCCAACGTGTTCGACAACGACAGCCCGACCCCGTCGCGCGCGCGCGTGACGAAGGTGTCGCTCGACGCCGCGAACACGGTGTTTCGCACTTACCTGAAGGTGTATCCGCAGGGACGCTATGCGGTGTCCGCGGCGGGACTGTTGCGGCGCGTCGCGTGGCTCGGCGGCAACGTCACGCAGCAGGCCGACCTGTACGGCAACGCGCTCGCGCGCTGGTCGCCGAAGACCTCGAATGTGCCGCTGATGCAACTGGCGAACGAACTCGACAGCAAGCTGCTGTTCGGATCGGAACTCGACGCGCGCCAGATCCAGTCGCCGACCGTGCTCGCGACCGTCGACCTGCTGCGCATGCGCACGTCGAACAGCGGCGACTCGAGCCGCGACAAGCCGCTGACGCTCGACGATCTGCAGGCGCAGAAGCCGCGCTTCGCGAGCACGCCCGCGCTCCACGACTATCTGCTCGCGACCTGGTACGTGTATGTCGGACACAAGCCGGACGCGGCGCTCGAATTGCTGCCGCAGGCGCCCGCGGCGCCGCTCGACTACTTCGGCCTGAGCCAGCAGACGCTGCGCGCGTTCGCGCTGGAGGACAGCGGCCAGACCGACAAGGCCCGCCAGCTGTGGCGCGACCTGATCCCGCTCGCGAAATTCCGCTTCCAGCGCGAAGCGCTGGAACTCGCGCTCGCGATCAACCTGGAGCAGGCCGGGCTCGTCAACGACGTGTTCGCCGACGATTCGCTCGTGCAGAACGCCGCGATCCGTGCGGTGCTGCTGCAGCGCACGGCCAATGCGGACCTGCTGCGCGCGCAGGCGCAGAACCAGGCGACCGGCGGCGCGCTGCGCGACACCGCGCTGTACACGCTGCTGTACAAGGAGCTCACGCGCTCGCACTACGCCGACTTCATCGCCGATGCCGCGCTGGTGTCCGGCGCGCCCGCCGATGCGCTGAAGCCGTTCACGGCGCCCGGTGCGAAGAACGAAGACGGCTATGCATGCCTGGCCGCGCGCGACATCGCCGCGGCGCTCCAGCAAAACCCCGGCGATGCGAAAGGGTTGAACTGTCTCGCCGATTTGGTGCGTCGCCATCCGCCCGCGTCCGGGCTCGAAGGCGATCCGGTGCCGCCGTGGATACGCAACGCGTCGGCGGCGACCGCCACGCGCACGCCGCCGACGCTCGGCGCATCGCCGTCGCAGTTCGCGGGCAAGCCGTACGAGCGGATGTCGAGCTACGTGACGGTGATGGCCGATGCGCAGGCGAACCCGAACGACCGCGCGTACGCGTTCTACCGCGCGATCAAGTGCTATGCGCCGTCGGGCAGCAACGAATGCGGCGGCAAGGACGTACCGAAGAACACCCGCAAGCGCTGGTTCGATACGCTGAAGGCCGCCTATCCGGGCAGCCCGTGGGCGCAGAAGCTTCGCTACTACTGGTGAGCGCGGCGTGAAGCGCATCGCGTGCGTCGCGCTGCTGCTGGCCGGACGCGTCGCGCTGGCCGGCACCGTCGATCCCGCGCAATACGACGCGTTCTGGCTGTGGGCCGGCGTGAAGCCGCAGGCGGTCGTACGCGGCGCGCGCGCCGTCTACGTGCTGCAAGGGCAGATCGAAGCATCGCCGAGGGACGAATCGCAGGTACGCGTCATCGCGCAGGGCGTCGCACTGCCGCCCGCGCCGAACGCGCACGTCTGGCTCGTGTATCGTGCGCATACGCTGCGCTGGACGCCGCGCGTCACGCAGATCATGCTGGCGCAGCTCACGCGCTGGCGTGCGTCGGGCCGCACGATCGCGGGCATCCAGATCGACTTCGATGCGCGTACGCGCCATCTGCAGGACTACGTCGAATTCCTGCGCACGCTGCGCGAGACCCTGCCCGCCGATTGCCGGTTGAGCATCACGGGGCTGCTCGACTGGAGCAGCCGCATCGATGCCGACCAGGTCAACCAGCTCAAGGGAATCGTCGACGAGGTGGTCGTGCAAACCTACCAGGGGCGCAGCACGATCCCCGACTATGCGGCCTACCTGCCGCGCGTCGCGCGGCTGCAACTGCCGTTTCGGATCGGCGTGATCCAGGGCGGCGAGTGGGAAGCGCCGCCGTACCTCGCGGCGAATCCGTGGTTCCGCGGCTACGTCGTGTTCCTGCGCAACAGCTAGCAGGTGAAAACGCGGCGACGTTGGTCCCCGAAGTATCAGATGCGATAGATCCGCTCTGCATTGCCGACAAACAGCGCGTGCCTCTCCGCATCGCTCGCCCCTGCGACGATTTCCGAATACGCTCGCCAGAGCGCCGGATAGCCGGCATGCAGCCGGTCGATCGGAAAATTCGACGCGAACATGCATCGCGCGGTGCCGAACGCGTCGATTCCCTCGAGCACGTATGGCCGGAAGCTCTCGATCGTCCACCGGTGATCGAACATCGCAAGCCCGCTCAGCTTGAGCATGACGTTCTCGCGCCGGGCCAGCCCGTGCAGCCCGGTGCGCCACGCGCGATAGCCGTGCGCGCTGTCGCGGTCGACGAACATGCCCGCGTGATTGACGATGAAGACCGTGTCCGGATGCGCGTCGACCAGCGTCAGCGCGGCCCCGACCTGGGACGGATAGAGCTGCAGGTCGAACGACAGCCCGAGCCGTGCGAGCCACCCGAAATGGTCGCGCCAGCCCGGATCGTCGAGATAGTCGCGATCGACATAGTTGTACCAGGGGTTCGCGTGGCGGTTCAGTACCTGGCGAATGCCGCGCACGTTCGCGCAGGCGGCGGCCGCCACGAGCCTCGCCGGCGCGTCGGCACGCGACAGGTCGACGCCCGCGACAATGCCCTCGGGCATGCCGCCGCTCGCCGGCGTGTCGGCCAGCGCCTGCAGCCATTCGACCTCGCTCGGCGTTGTCCACGCGTCATGGATCGCTTCGACGTGCACGACTTTCAGGATGTCGATCCCGCCCGCGTCCGCGCGCAGGTCGGCCGGACCGTATGCGCGCGGCAGCGCCGCCACCGGCCCGGAAAACGCCGGTTGCGCGCGGTCGAGCCAGCCGTAGCTCAACGCATCGGCATCCCAGAAATGCACATGTGGATCGACGACCTGCATTGCGCCTCCCTGCGATCACGCCAGATGGAACATCGGTTCCAGATGTTTTTCGAGCGGCCGCCCGTCCCCGTCCGTCGCCATCAGGTCGGCCATGTACGCCCACCACCGGCGCATCACGTCGGCCTGCGCGAGTTCGGCCATCCGGTGCCCGGCCGGCCGTTTCAGGACGGCGAACAGGCAATCCGTTTCGTCGTCGAGAAAGATCCAGTAATCGGCCACGCCGGCCGCGCGCAGCGCGTCGGCCAGATCCAGCCAGATCGCATCGTGGCGCCGCCGGTACTCGTCCTTCTGCCCGGGATGCAGCCGCATCCGGAACGCGATCGTTTCCATGTCCGCCCCCGTCATTGCAGGTTCACGTAGAGGCCGCCATCGACGAGAAGTGCCGCGCCGTTGACGTAGCGCGCCAGGTCCGACGCGAGGAACACCACGCAGTCCGCGACGTCGTCGGGCTCGCCGAGGCGGCCGAGCGGAATGCGCTGCTCGAAGTACTCGGCCTTGCCGGGCGCCGCGAGATCCGCTTCGTTGATCTCGGTGCGGATCGTTCCCGGCAGCACGGAATTGCAGCGGATCCGGTGCGGGCCGAGTGCGACCGCGCACGACTGCATCAGCGCGTGCACGCCGGCCTTCGTCGGCGTGTAGTGCGTCTGCATGCCGCCGCCGACGAGCGCGCTGATCGAACTCGTCGCGACGATCGCGCCGCCGTCGCCCTGCGCGGCCATTCGGCGCGCGACCGCCTGGGTCACGTGGAACGCGCCGTGCAGATTGACCTCCATCGTGCGTCGCAGCAGATCGGCGGGCAGATCGAGGAACGCGTGGAACGGACAGATCCCCGCATTGCTCGCCAGCACGTCGATCCGGCCGAACGCGTCGACGGCCCGCGCGACCAGTTCGTCCGCGGTGTCCGGCCGCGCGATGTCGCCCGGCACGGCGAGCGCACGCCGGCCGGTCGCGCCGATCTCGTCGACCAGCGCGTCGAGCGCGTGATCCGACTGCGCCGGCAGCAACGGGTTGGCCCAGTAATTGACGACGACGTCGGCGCCATGCCGCGCGCACGCGAGCGCGATCGCCCGGCCGATGCCGCGCGAGCCGCCGGTGACGATAACGACCTTGTTCTCGAGCAGTTTCATCGCGGCGGCTCAGTGCGTGTAAGGCCGTTCGGTGCGCACGGCCGGATTGAGCCGCACGCCGAAGCCGGGCGTATCCGGCACCTTCATCCGTCCGCCCGTCGGCACCGGTTCGTCGAGCAGCAGCGGATCGAACATCGGCACGACGCGATCCGCCTGCGGCGCCATCATCAGGAATTCCGCGAACGGGCTGTTGTGCCGCGTCGTCACGAAGTGATAGCTGTAGACCGACGAGCCGTGCGGCACCACCAGCACGCCGTGCGCGTCGGCGAGCGCCGAAATGCGGACGAGTTCGGTCAGGCCGCCGCACCAGCCGACGTCGGGCTGGATGATGTCGCAGCAGCCCATCTCGAGCAGCATCCGGAAGCCCCAGCGGGTCGCCTCGTGCTCGCCCGTCGTCACGAGCAGATCGGGCGGCGCCGCGCGGCGCAACTGCGCGTAGCCCCAGTAGTCGTCGGGCGGCAGGCACTCCTCGATCCACTTGAGCCCGTAAGCGCGCGCCTCGTGCGCGAGCCGGGTGGCATAGCGCACGTCGAGGCTCATCCAGCAGTCGAGCATCAGCCAGAAATCCGCGCCGACGCGATCGCGCATCGTCGCCAGCGCGTCGAGGTTGCGGCGCAGGCCCTCGTCGCCCTCCGCCGGGCCATGATGCAGCGGCAGCTTGCCGCCGATGAACCCCATCTCCTTCGCGAGATCGGGCCGCGCCCCCGTCGCATAGAACTGCAGTTCGTCGCGCACCTTGCCGCCGAGCAACTGGTGCACCGGCTCGCCGCGCACCTTGCCGAGCAGGTCCCATAACGCGAGATCGACGCCGGAGATCGCGTTCAGCACCACGCCCTTGCGCCCGTAATAGAGCGTCGCGTAGAACATCTGATCCCACATCTTCTCGATGTCGGTCACGCGCTGCCCTTCGATGAAGCGCGCCAGATGGCGCTCGACGACGAACGCGCCGATCTCGCCGCCCGTCGTCACCGCGAATCCGACCGTGCCGTCGCTCGCCTCGATCTCGATCACGAGGGTGCCGAGCACGTTGATGCCGAACGACTGCCGGCTCTGCCGGTATTCGGGGTAACGCGCCATCGGCGTCGCGATGTGATCGTCGATCCAGTGGCCAGCGCCCTGGTCGTGGTAGTCGGCGCCGCCGCCGCGCACCGTCAGCGCGCGGATGTGTCGTATCGTGGGCATGCTCATCGGGACGTTCCTCGATCGGAAAGAAGAAAAATACGCGCGTGTCAGCGCGCCCAGCGCAGCACGAGCGCGTCGAGCCGCCGTGCGATCTCGACGAGGCCCGCGCGCGTCTCCGGGTGCAGCGGCATCAGCGGGCGCCGTGGCGCGTCCGACGCGATCACGCCGCCCTCCTTCATCAATGCCTTGCAGGCGAGCAGCCCGGCCTGCCGGTTTTCGTAGTTGATGAGCGGCAGCCACTTCTCGTAGCCGGCCACCGCCTCGTCGCGCCGGCCCGCGCGATAGGCGGCCAGAATCGGCTGCAGCCCGTCCGGGTAGCCGCCGCCGAGGATGCTGCCCGTTGCGCCCGCGTCGAGATCGGCGAGCAGCGTGATCGCCTCCTCGCCGTCCCACGGCCCCTCGATCGCGTCGCCGCCGAGCGCGATCAGCTCGCGCAGCTTCGCCGCCGACTGCGGCACCTCGATCTTGAAATAGCGCAGGTTCGGAATCGTGCGTGCGAGCCGCGCGAGGAACGCCGCCGATACCTGCGTGCCGCTCATCGGCGCATCCTGGTACATGATCGGGATGTCGATCGCATCGGAGACCTCCGAGAAGAACGCGCCGATCGCCGCCTCGCCGCAGCGAATCGTCGCGCCGTGATACGGCGGCATGATCATCACCATCGCCGCGCCGGCCGCCTGTGCGGCCCGGCTGCGTGCTGCGCAGATCACCGGATTGAAATGGGTCGTCGTCACGATCACGGGCACCCGGCCCGCGACGTGCTCGAGAATCATCCCGGTGAGCCGTTCGCGCTCGTCGTCGGACAGTGAGAACTGCTCCGAGTAGTTCGCGAGAATGCACAGCCCGTCCGCGCCCGCGTCGATGATGAAGTCGACGCAACGCATCTGCCCTTCCAGATCCAGTTCGCCCGATTCGGTGAAAATGGTCGGTGCTACGGAAAACGCGCCCGTATAGCGGCGAGCTGCCTGCGTTTCATGAATCATCTTGTCGGCCTCAATTCATTCAGGATTGCAAAATTGATAAGACGCGATTCCGCACGTCGTCACGAGTCGGTCAGACCCGGCCGTACCGGCCGCGCAGCCCGTCCGTCACGCCGCACAGAATCGCGTGCAGCTTGGTTCGCTTGTCGCGCGCATGCAGCAGGATGAACGCGACGTGCTTCAGCGTGATCAGGTTGATCAGCAGCATGGCCGGATAGCGGCGCCAGTAGTCGCGTGCGACCAGGATGCAGTTGCGGGCGGCGTAGTAATGACGCAGCGCACTCTGATCGAAGATCTCGACGCGCGGCCAGTGCTGCCGGGCCGACGGACTGCCGAGCTCGTGCGGCAGCGACACGTCCGCATTCACGCACACCGGCACGCCGTTCGCCTGCGCGCGCATGCAGTACTCGGCGTCGACATGGTCGATGAAGAAATCCTCGCGAAACCGGCCGAGCGCGCGATACGCGTCGAGCGAGATCGCGGTGCCGGACGAGATGATCACCGAGCACGGCAGCAAGCCGCGCGCGCCGTCGCCGATCGGCGTGATCCGCGCAGACCAGCGGCGCACGGTGAAGAGCGGCAGGTTGCGCCGGAAGTTGCGGTTGAAGATGCGCGGCCCGACCAGGAAGCGCGTATCGCCGACCGTCGCGCACCCCGTGAGCATCCGCTCGAAATAATCGGCGGGCACGGTCGAATCCTGGTCGAAGATGAAGAATACGTCGCAGCCGCGGCGAATGAGAAACTCCACACCGGCGTTGAACGCGCCGGCGATCCCGCCGCGGTTGTGGTTCGCGACCACGTCGACGCCGTGCGCGGCGAGCCGCGCGTGCAGCTCGCGATCGACGACGGGCGAGTTGTCGACCGCGACGACGGCCGGACTGTGCGCGGGCAGGCCCAGCAGATGGTCGATCTGCGCCGCGGACGGCTTGTACAGCGTGACCAGCGTGCCATGTTTCATGACGGCACCTCGTAACGAAAGCGTGGCGATGCGCCGCACCGGCCAAGCGGGCGGCCCGTCCTCCTTGGCCTTGCGTCTCATCGGCGCGGTCTCGCCGGGCGCGCGTGCGCCGCGAACCGCCCGTTATTTCGCGTACAGCTTCACGACGCTCGCTTCCACCACGCGCGTGATTTCCTCCATCCGCCAGCGGATGTGCGTGTCGGTCAACGCGACGCATCGTTCGGTGTCCCGCGCGGCGAGCGCGTCGAGAATCTCCAGATGCTCGCTGAAGGCCGCGTCGCGCCGCTGGTCGACGTCGACCCATCGCACGTAGTGAATCCGCGCGTTGATTCCCTGCAGCACGCGCCCGATCTCCGCATTGCCCGACAGCGCGGCAAGCTCCAGGTGAAACAGTTCGTCCTTCAGGACGAGCTCCGACGACGGCATCCGCGGCGCGCTCTTCATCACCTGCCGCCAGAAGCGACGCAGTGTCTTGATGTCGTTGTCGGACGCCCGCTCGCACGCGAGCATCACCGCGGTCGACTCGATCGAACGCCTCAGCTCAAAGAGATCGAACACGTCTTTCCCTTCCAGTTGGCGGATGAAGAATCCGCGATTCGGCACGAAGACCAGCAGGTTCTCTGCGACGAGCCGGTTCAGCGCCTCCCGGATCGGCGTGCGGCTGACGTCGAACCGTTCCGCCAGTTCGAGCTCGTTGACCCGCTCGCCCGGCCGGATCGTATACACCACGGCCATCTGCTTCAGTTGCTCGTAAATCTCGTTGACCGTGAGGCCCGCGCGCCTGGGCGCCAGCGCCTCGCGGCCGCCAAGCACGGAATTCGCTGCCATCTCGCCTCCTCCTTCATCTGTCGGCGACCGTCATTATCGGCCATGGCGGCCTGCGGACGCCTTTCTTGCTGCTACCGTCATTGCATCAGCAGGCGTCCGAAGCCCGGCACCGGATCGTCGACGCCGGCGAGCCGCAGCGCATGCCACGCGAGCGCGTGATTGCTCGACAACACCGGCTTGCCGGCGCGCACCTCGATCTCCGCGAGCGCGTCGACGAGCCGAAGGCTCGTGCACGACACGAACACCGCGTCCACCGCCGGATCGGCGGCCAGCGCGAGCACCGCGCGCTCGATCGATGCGCGGTCGATCCGCGCCACCTCGTTGTCGTCGCGGTGCTCGAACGAGCCCGCCCGCACGACGTCGACGCCGCGCGCGCGCAGGTAGGCCGCCATCGCTTCGTTGATCGAGCGCTCGTACGGCGTGAGGAGCGCGACGCCGCGCGCGCCCAGCGCGCCGAGCGCGACCCGCGCCGCGGTGATCGGCGTCGTGCACGCGACGCCCGGCCGCGCCTCGCGGATTCGCTCGAACACGCGCTCCTCGCCGAGCACCATCGACGCGGACGTGCAGCCGAACGCCACCACGTCGAGGCGCTCGCCGGGGCGGATCAGCTCGACGGCCGCCGCGATCCCGCCGTCCATCCGCGCGAGCGTCTCCGCGGTGATGTCGGCGGAGTTCGCGATCCGGCTCTCGTAGAACGCGACGCCGTCGAGCGCGAGCACGCGCCGCCATTCGTATTCGATCGTATGGTCGGTCGCGAGCACGACGAGCCCGATCGCCGCGCGGCGCGCGATGCCCGCATCGAGCGAGAAGCCGAAGCGCGCGTACGAACCGGCGCCGTGCTGCACAGGGGTCGAAAGAAGTTGGCTCACTGGAGTGTCATCCCGGTAATGTCGATGTCGGGCTGTCGGCCGTGGATCAGGTCGGCGACGATCTTCGCGGTACCGCACGACATCGTCCAGCCCATGTGGCCGTGCCCGGTGTTGAGAAACAGGTTGCGATGCCGGGTCGCGCCGATGATCGGCGTGCCTTCTGGCGTCATCGGCCGCAATCCGGCCCAGTACGACGGTTTCGTATAATCGGCGCCGTTCGGAAACAGCGCCTTCGCGGTCGCCAGCATGTGCGCGAAGTCAGCCGGCGTGTGGGTCGTGTCGTAGCCGCCGAATTCGGCCGTCGCGGTCAGGCGCAGCCGCTCGCCGAACCGTGCCCACGCGACGAGCTGGTTTTCCTCGACGCCGCCGAGCGTCGGCGGCTCGTGGCGCGCGTCGATCGGCAGCGTGACCGAGTAGCCTTTCACCGGGTAAATCGGCAACCGGTAGCCGAGCCGGCGCGCGACGAACGGCGAGTACGCGCCGAGCGCGAGCACGTACCGGTCGCCGCTCACGCGGCCCTGCGACGTCTGCACGTAGTCCACCGCGTCCGCGTTCGCGCGCATGCCGTCGATCGTCGCGCCGAAGCGGAACTCGACGCCGAGCGCGCGGCAGCGTTCGGCGAGCGCGCGGGTAAACAAATGCGCGTCGCCGCTCTCGTCGGACGGGCAGTAGATCGCGCCCGCGATCTCGCCCGCCGCGCCGGCGAGCGCGGGCTCGCGCCCGATCACCGCGCGCGGGTCGAGCGTCTCGAGCGGCAGGCCGTTGTCGGACAGGATCCGCATGTTCGCGATGCCGCGCTCGAACGACGCGGGATCCCGGTACAGGTACAGCAGCCCGCCGCTGATCCGGTCGTACGCGAGCCCCTCGTCGCGGGTCGCGGACTGGAGCTGCTGCTGCGCGTAGCGGCACAGCCGCACCTTGATCGACGTGTTCCGGCGCGACCGCTCCGCCGTGCAGTTCTGCAGGAACTGGCGGCACCACGCCCACATCCGCCAGTCCGGCGACCACTTGAGGCGCAGCGCCTGCCCGTCCGAGAACAGCGACTTGAGCAGGATCTTCGGCGCGCGCGGCGACGCCCACGTATAGGAATGCCCGGGCGCGATCAGCCCCGCGTTCGCGAAGCTCGTCTCGAGCGCGACGCCGTCGCGCCGGTCGACCACCACCACCTCGTCGCCCGCCTTCGCGAGAAAGTAGGCGGTCGTCACACCGACGATGCCGCCTCCGAGCACGACCGTCCTCATCGCTCGCCTCCAGGGTCTGTTTCCAGATGGAACGCGCATGCGTTGCCACAAGAACGGCCGCTCGCGAGGCGCGCGACGCCGCGAATACTGACGTATTCGCAAGGAACGCAACGCGGCGAGCGGCCGTTCTCGTGGCAACCCCAAATTAAAAAATTCATGTCACGGGAATGCCCGAAATCGCCCGGATGGCGGCGTCGCTCGTCGCTTGTTTGGCTCGGCCAAACGGCGCTCCTCACTTCTTGCCCTACGAGCGATTTCGGGCATTCGCATGTGCGTTCCATCTGGAAACAGACCCTAGAACGCGGCGATCGCCGCGATTTCGACCGTGTACTGGGGAAACGCGAGCGCCGACTCCACGCAGGCGCGCGCCGGCGCGTCGCCCTGCGGCACCCATGCGTCCCAGACCCGGTTCATGTCGGCAAAGCTCCGGTGATCGGCAAGCCAGATGTTCGCGGACACGATCCGGCGCTTGTCGAGCCCCGCGCCGTCGAGCAGCCGGTCGATCTTGTCGAGGATCTGGCGGGTCTGACCGGCGACGTCGAGTGCGGTGTCGTCGGCAACCTGTCCGGCAACGAACGCGAAGCCGCCCGCAACCACGAGCTGGCTCATCCGTTCGCCTGAGCCATATCGCTTGATCTCCATCGCACCGCCTCCGTTTCCGTGTCGAGTGAGGTGAATTCTAATCATCCATATTCAGCACTGTATACACTTTTTTCAAAAATATTCGATGCCGCGCCAATCTGGCGCATATGCCCGACACTGGTGTTTACCGTCGCTGAGTTTGTGCATTTAACGCTTTAAAACAAGGCATTTTCTTGTGAACCTCGATGCGTTTTACGAACTTCGCCACATCCGCTCAAAAAGTGTTTGCCAATGATTTTTGTTCTGTGATTCTGTCGACACTTTTGTATTTCAAACGCAATTCAACACGCATTCAGGAGAACAAAAATGAAGCTGGGTTGCTGGAGTCTCGGGATCTGCGTCGCGCTCGGCGCGTGGGCGACATTTCCTGCGCGCGCCGACGTCAGCGTCGGCGCCGTGTTGCCGCTGACAGGCGCAAGCGCGTCGATCGGCGAGGACCAGCGGCGCGGGATCGAGCTGGCGGTCGCGAAGATCAACGCGCAAGGCGGCGTGCTCGGGCAGAAACTGCAGGTGCGGATCGAGGATTCGGGCGGCACGGCGAACACGGCGCTCGACGCCGCGCGCAAGCTGGCGACGGTCGAGCGCGTGCCGCTCGTGCTCGGCGAATTCTCTTCGTCGGTGACGATTCCGGTCGGGCAGTTCCTCGTGCGCCAGGGCGACGTGCACATCAACATCGGTTCGTCGAGCCAGCAGGTCCGCAAGATCGGCGCGGGCTCGTTCAGCGCAATCGGGCTCGACGACCTGTCCGCGCGCTTCGCCGCGCAGGATGTGTACGACCGCAAACTGCGGCGCGTCGCGCTGATCGCGCCGAACAACGGCTACGGCCAGGGCATCGCGGCCGAGTTCAGGAAGCGCTTCGAGGCGCTCGGCGGCACGATCGTGTCGACGGTGCTCTACACCGAGGGCCAGTCGACCTACCGGCGCGAGCTGGAGCAGGCATCGCGCGCACAGCCCGATGGCTACGTGTACAGCGCGTACGGACAGGAAGCCGCGACGCTGAACCGGCAGGCGTTCGAGATGCGCCTCAACCAGCGGCCGTGGTACGGGATCTACCTGACGATGTGCACGAGCGACACGCCCGCGCAGATCGCGCAGGGGCAGATCGGCCTGGAGGTCGCGGCGCTCGGCACAAGTGCCGACGCGTACGCGGCCGACTATCGCGCCGCCTACCACGAGGCACCGCGCTCGGCGTTCGGCAGCTACGCGTACGACGCGACGATGCTGTCCGCCGCCGCGATCAATCGCGCGCAATCGGCCGATCCGGCGAAGGTGCGCGCGGCGCTCGCGGCCAGCCAGCCGTACACGGGCGTGACCGGCACGATCGCCTTCGACGCCGACGGCCAGCGCACGGTGCAGCCGTACGAGAAGGTCGCGTACCGGCAATCCGTCGTCGCGCGCTAGCCACCGGGAGCAACGCGATGCTGCAATTCCTGATCGATGTCCTGATGCGCACGTCCGACCTGCTGCTCGTGTCGGTCGGCCTGTCGACGCTGTATTCGCTGATTCGCTTCCCGAACATCGCGCACGTCCAGTACGCGATGATCGGTGCGTTCGCGACCCTCGGGTTCGAGCGCGCGGGCCTGCCGTTCGCGCTCGCGACCGCCGTGTCGTGCGTGCTGGTCGGCCTTGCCGCGACACTGCTGAACCTGTTCGTGTTCACGCGGCTGCTGCGCTCGGGCAGCGCGGTCGCGATGATCGGTTCGCTCGCCGTGTCGTTGCTCGCCGTCGCGCTGATGCTCGGCACCGCCGGCTCGCGGCCTTTGCAGTATGCGCAGGCAGTGCGTCCGCCGCTGATGGTCGGCGGCGTCGCGATGTCGTCCGCGCAGGCGGGCTCGATCGCGTGCGGCGCCGTCGCGCTCGCCGTGTTCGCGCTGCTGCTGTACCGCACCCGCCTCGGCCGGGCGATGCGCGCGCTCGCGTCGAATCGCGCGCTCGCGCTCGCAACGGGCATCGACGCGCAGCGCGTGACCAACGTGATCACGTTCGCAAGCGGCGTGCTCGCGGCGCTCGGCGGCACGATGCTCGGTGCGACCGAAAGCGTGCACGTCAACCTCGGCTACGGGCTGCTGATCCCGGTGTTTTCCGCCGCCATCCTCGGCGGCCTCGGCAATCCGCTCGGCGCGGCGGCCGGCGCACTCCTGATCGCGTTCGCCGAAACGACCGCGCTCGACGTCGACTTCGGCGGGCTGGTCGGCCGGCCGCTCGCGTTCTTTCCGGTCGAATACGTCGGCGCCGTGTCGTTCGCGATCCTGCTCGTCGTACTCGTGTTCCGGCCATACGGCATCTTCGACAGGGAGGTGCGTCGTGTCTAGTTTCATCGTCCATCTGCTGACCGTCGCGTGCCTGTACGCGACGATGGCGCTCGGCCTGAACCTGCAGGCCGGCTATGCGGGGCTCGTCAATTTCGGCTTCGTCGCGTTCGCGGGGCTCGGCGCCTACGCCGCCGGCATCGCTTCGCAGCTCGGCTGGCCGCTGCCGGCCGCACTCGCGCTCGCGGCCGGCGCGGCGAGCGTGCTGGCCGTCGCGATCGCGCGGCTCGGCCGCCATCTGTCGGCCGACTACTGGGGCATCGCGACGCTCGCGATCGCCGAGATCCTGCGCACGTTCGCGTTGAACGAAGGCTGGCTGACGGGCGGCGCGCAAGGCATCGGCGGCATCGCCCCGCTGTTTCCCGGGCTGCGCGCGCCGTGGGCCGACCTCGCGTTCCTCGCCGTCGCGGCCGGCGGCCTCGCCGTCGCATACGCTGCATGCCGGCTGCTGACCACCGGCCGCTTCGGCCGCGCGCTGAAGGTGATGCGCGAAGAGCCCGCGCTCGCCGTCTGCTTCGGCTACGACCCGGTCGCGCTGAAGACCCGGGCGAGCGTCGCGGGGGCGCTGCCCGCGGCGTTCGCGGGCGCGCTCCTCACCTGGTACATCAGCTACGTCGGCCCGGACACGATGGTGGCATCCGAAACCTTCGCGCTGTGGACCATCGTCATGGTCGGCGGGCTCGGCAGCCATGCGGGCGTGCTGGCCGGCGCGATCATCGTGCAGGCGGTCTACGCGGTCGCGCCGTTTCTGAAGGACTGGCTCGGCGTCGGCAGCGATCTCGCGGGCGCGGTGCGCCTCGGCCTCGTCGGCCTGATGCTGCTCGCATGCGTGCTGTGGCGCCCGCGCGGCCTTGTGCCGGAACGACTGGAGGTTCACCCATGAGCGCGCTGCTCGACCTTGAAGGCGTCACGATACGCTACGGCGACAACACCGTGCTGTCGGGCCTCACGCTGTCCGTCGGCGACGGCGAGATCGTCGGGCTGCTCGGTCCGAACGGCTCGGGCAAGAGCACGGCGCTCAACGCGATCACGGGCTTCGCCCCCGTCGCGGCAGGCGCGATCCGCTTCGCCGGGCGCCGCATCGACGCGCTTGCGCCGCACCGGATCGCGCGGCTCGGCATCCGCCGGACGTTCCAGTTGCCGTCGATGCCCGCGCGCATGTCGGTGCTGGAACTGGCGATGGCCGCGTCGTCGGCCCGTCACGGCCCGGTCGCCGCGTTGCTGCGCAGTCGCGCGACGCGCGCGCTCGAAGCGGAAACCCGCGCACGCGCTACCGCGCTGCTCGAGGAGCTGAAGCTCGCGCACGTCGCGCAGCTCGGCGCCGCGGCAATTTCGGGCGGCCAGAAGAAACTGCTCGGCATCGCGTGCGCAATGATGACCGAGCCGAAGCTGCTGCTGCTCGACGAGCCGACCGCGGGCGTCCACCCCAACCTGCGCGGCGAGCTGGTCGCCGAACTGCGCCGCATCTGCGGACAGGGCGTCACGCTCGTCGTGATCGAGCACGACATGCACTTCATCCGCGAGCTGTGCGACCGCTGCATCGTGCTCGATCGCGGCGCCGCGATCGCCGACTGCCGTCCCGCCGAACTCGAGAGCAACCGGCGCGTACTCGATGCCTACCTGGGCCGCGCGCATGCGCGCCGTCCGCTGGGGGTGTCATGATCGACGTCCGCGATCTGATCGCCGGCTACACACCCGACATCGACATCCTGCACGGGGTATCGCTATCCGTCGGGCCGGTCGACATCGTCACGATCCTCGGCCCGAACGGCTGCGGCAAGTCGACGCTCCTCAAGGCCATCGCCGGCTTCGTGCTGCCGCGCGCCGGCACGGTCACGATGCACGGCCGCGACATCGCGCGCGTGCCGGTACACCGCAAGATCCGCGAGTACGACATCGGCTTCGTTCCGCAGACCGACAACGTGTTCGGCGCGCTGACGGTTCGCGAGAACCTGATGCTCGGCGGCCACGCGATGTCCGCGTTCCCGCGCGAAGCGCGGATCGAGGAGCTGTGCGAGCAATACCCGGTGCTGCGGCGCCGCTACCGGTCGCCCGCGGGCGCACTGTCGGGCGGCGAGCGGCAGATCGTGTCGCTCGCACGCGCGCTGATGCCGCGCCCCGTGCTGCTGCTGCTCGACGAGCCGTCGGCCGGCCTGTCGCCGAAGATGGTCGACGAGGTGTTCGACGCGATCGTCAGGATGCGCGACACCGAGCACATCGCCGTGCTGATGGTCGAACAGAACGCGCTCGAGGCACTGCGCATCGCCGATCGCGGCGTGGTGCTGACGATGGGCCGCGTTGCGCTGACGGGCACGTCGGCCGAACTGCTCGACAGCGACGAGATGCGGCGTCTCTATCTCGGCGGGCGCGCGGCATGAGCACGAACGCCGCCCCCGCAGCCGGCGCGACCGGCGCGAACGCCGCCCAGCCCGCGCGCGTGATGGTCGCGCTCGCCTGCGGCTTCGTGATGGCGATGCTCGACGTGACCATCGTGAACGTCGCGCTGAAGGCGATGCAGGCGAGTCTCGACATGTCGCTGACGGCACTCGTCTGGGTCGTCGATGCCTATACGCTCAGCTTCGCCGCGCTGCTGCTGTTCGGCGGCGCGCTCGCGAACCGTTACGGGCCGCGTACGATCTATGTCGCCGGGCTCGCGCTGTTCGTCGCGGCGTCGGTGCTGTGCGCGGCCGCGCAGATGAGCGGCATGCTGGTCGCCGCGCGGCTGCTGCAGGGCGTCGGTGCCGCGCTCTTCATGCCGAGCTCGCTCAGCCTGCTGACGCTGGCGTTTCCGGCCGGGCCGCTGCGCACGCGGATGATCGGCATCTGGGGCGCACTGGTATCGGCGGCGATGGCGATCGGGCCGTGCGTCGGCGGCGTGCTCGTCGACGCGATCGGCTGGCGCGGAATCTTCTGGGTCAACCTGCCCGTCGGCCTGGCCGGACTGTGGCTCACGCGCCGCCATGTCGGGCACTCGCCGCGCCATCCCGGCCCGCTGAACACGTTCGGCCATCTGCTCGGCGTGCTCGCGCTCGCGGCGCTCAGCTATACGCTGATCGAGGGGCCGGGCGCCGGCTGGCGCTCGCCCACCATCGTCGCCGGCGCGGCCGCGACGCTCGCTGCCGGCACCGCATTCGCGTGGCGCGAACGTCGCGCCCGCCACCGGATCCTGTCGCCCGCGCTGCTGCGCAACCCGCGCTTCGTCGCGGGCGGCCTGCTCGGGCTCGCGATCAATTTCGGCATCCTTGCGGAAATCTTCCTGCTGAGCCTTTACCTGCAGCAGACGCGCGGCGCGAGCGCGCTGCGCGCCGGCTTCGAGCTGTTTCCGCTGATGGCGATGTTCGGCATCGGCAATCTCGCGTCCGCCCGCGTGAGCGCGCGGCTCGGCCCGCGCGGCACGCTGCTCGCGGGCCTCGCGCTCGCCACGCTCGGCAGCGCCGCGCTGATCGGCATCGAGGCGCTGCCCTACGCGGCGCTCGCGATCGCGGTCGGCCTCGCGAACTTCGGCGCGGGCCAGGCAATCCCCGCGATGAATCTCGTCGTCATGCAGTCGGCCGGCCCCGCGGATGCGAATCTCGCCGCCGCATCGCTGAACGCGAGCCGGCAGATTGGCTCGCTGGTCGGCGTCGCGATCGCGTCGGTCGTACTGCACGCGATCGCCGACCCGGACCGCGCGACCGCCGCCGGTTTCGCGGTGATCGCGGCCGTCTACCTGGCCGGCTTCGCGATCGTGTTCCGGCGCA
This sequence comes from Burkholderia sp. BE17, assembly GCF_009362305.1. Classification (NCBI taxonomy): domain Bacteria; kingdom Pseudomonadati; phylum Pseudomonadota; class Betaproteobacteria; order Burkholderiales; family Burkholderiaceae; genus Burkholderia; species Burkholderia sp. BE17. The sequence continues at coordinate 55,447 of NZ_WHNU01000039.1, read as the reverse complement.
TCGACCCGGGCTGACGCGCACGCGGGCCGCCCTTCTTCATCACAGCGAGGACATCATGCACACAGCGACTGGCCGTAAGGGACTGATTCTGGCGGGCGGATCCGGCACCCGGCTCCATCCGCTCACGCATTCGGTATCGAAGCAGCTGATGCCGGTGTACGACAAGCCGATGATCTACTACCCGCTCAGCACGATCATGCTGGCCGGCATCCGCGACGTCCTGATCATCTCGACGCCGCGCGATCTCGATGCGTTCCGGCAACTGCTCGGCGACGGCGAACAGTGGGGCATGAATTTCTCGTACGCGGTGCAGCCGAGCCCGGACGGGCTCGCGCAGGCGTTCGTGATCGGCGCGCCATTCATCGGGCACGACGCGGCGACGCTCGTGCTCGGCGACAACATCTATCACGGTCCGGCGCTGTCGTCGCTGCTGCAGCGCGTCGCCGCGCGCACGACGGGCGCAACGGTGTTCGGCTATTACGTGCGCGACCCGGAGCGCTACGGCGTCGTCTCGTTCGACGAGCACGGGCGGGCGATCGATCTCGAAGAGAAGCCTCGCGACCCGAAATCGCACTACGCGGTGACGGGTCTCTACTTCTACGACAACGACGTCGTCTCGCTCGCGAAGGAAGTGCGCCCGTCCGCGCGCGGCGAGCTGGAGATCACGGACCTGAACCGCGCCTATCTGGCGAACGGCAAGCTGAACGTCGAGATCCTCGGCCGCGGCTACGCGTGGCTCGACACCGGCACGCACGAGTCGCTGCTCGATGCGGCGAATTTCATCCAGGTGATGCAGGCTCGCCAGGGGCTGCAGATCGCGTGCCCCGAGGAGATCGCGTACCGGCTCGGCTGGATCGACTCGCAACGGCTCGAAGCGCTCGCGCACGCGTTGTCGAAAAGCGGTTATGGCCGTTACCTGCTCGACGTGCTGAACAAGGAGGTCGCCGCATGACGTCCGTCATCGAGACGACGCTGCCGGGTGTGCTGCTGATCGAACCGGCGAGCTTCGGTGACGCGCGCGGCTTCTTCGTCGAAAGCTATCGCGAGTCCTGGCTGCGCGACGCGGGCGTCGACGCGGGCTTCGTGCAGGACAATCACTCGCGCTCCCGGCGCGGCGTGCTGCGCGGCCTGCACTATCAGTTCCGGCATCCGCAGGGCAAGCTCGTGCGGGTGTCGCGCGGCGCCGTGTACGACGTCGCGGTCGACATCCGGCCCGGTTCGCCGCATCTCGGGCGCTGGTTCGGCACCGTGCTCGACGACGTGTCGCATCGCCAGCTGTGGATTCCGCCGGGCTTCGCGCACGGCTTCTGCGTGCTGTCCGACGAGGCCGACTTCGCGTACAAGTGCACCGCGTACTACGATCCGTCGTCGGACGCGGGCGTACTGTGGGACGACCCCGACATCGGCATCGAATGGCCCGCGCTCGACGTGCCGTTCGAGCTGTCCGACAAGGATCGCGGACAGCCGCGCCTGCGCGACCGTGCACCGGCGTCGCCCGACCTTCACGGAGCCCTGCGATGACGATCGTCGTGACCGGCGCGCTCGGCCAGGTCGGTCGTGAACTCCTGCTGCGCGCGGGTACGCGCCCGGCGATCGGGCTGTCCCGCGCGCAGCTCGACATCGCCGATCCGCGGGCCGTCCGCGATGCGCTCGCCACGCACCGCGCGACGCTCGTGATCAATGCGGCCGCGTGGACGGCCGTCGATCGCGCGGAAACCGAACCCGACGCCGCATGGCGCGCGAATTGCGCCGGCCCGGCGACGCTCGCCGATGCGTGCGCCGCGGCCGGCATTCCGTTGCTGCACCTGTCGACCGACTACGTGTTCGACGGCCGCGCGCAAGGCGCGTACGACGAAGCGGCGGGCGTCGCGCCGCTCGGAGTCTACGGGCACACCAAATGGGCAGGCGAGGAAGCGGTCCGCCAGCGGCTGCCGGATGCGCACCTGATCCTCCGGATCGCATGGGTGTTCGGCGCGCACGGCGGCAATTTCGTGCGCACGATGCTGCGGGTCGGCCGCGAGCGCGACGAACTCGCGGTCGTCGCCGACCAGTACGGCGGCCCGACGCACGCCGGCGCGGTCGCCGACGCGCTGCTTGAGATCGCGGATCGCCACCGCACGGGTGCCACGACGCGCTGGGGCACCTACCACCTGTGCGGCACGCCCGTCACGACCTGGCACGGGTTCGCCGAGACGATCTTCGGGCAGGCACGGCGCGCCGGCCTCATCGATCGCATCCCGCTCGTGCGCCCGATCCTCACGGCCGCCTATCCGCTGCCGGCGCCGCGGCCGGCGAACTCCGCACTCGACTGCACCCGCATTCGCGAGCATTTCGGCATCGAGGCGCCGTGCTGGATCCCGGCGCTCGCCGACGTGCTCGATACCTGGAAACGAACCTCATGAGCCATCGACCGAAACATGTCCTCGTCACCGGCGGCGCCGGGTTTATCGGCGCCAACTTTGTCCACTACCTGCTCGCGACGGATCCGCAGGTCCGGATCATCAATCTCGACCTGCTCACCTACGCCGGCAGCCTCGACCATCTCGCGGGCTCGGAAGACACCGGCCGCCACCGCTTCGTGCTCGGCGACATCTGCGACCGGCCGCTCGTCGAGAGCCTGCTGCGCGACCACGCGATCGACACGATCGTCCACTTTGCCGCCGAGAGCCACGTCGACCGCTCGATCACCGGCCCGGGCGAATTCGTGCGCGCGAACGTCGTCGGCACCTGGACTCTCCTCGACGCGGCGCGCACGGTCTGGATGACGGGGCGGGACGCCGACGCGCACGCGCAACGCCGCTTCCATCACATCGGCACCGACGAGGTGTACGGATCGCTCGCGCCGGACGATCCACCGTTCTCGGAAACCACGCCGTACGCGCCGAATTCGCCGTATTCCGCCAGCAAAGCCGGCTCCGACCATCTCGTGCGCGCGTACTTCCACACGTACGGGCTGCCGGTCACGACGACCAACTGCTCGAACAACTACGGCCCGCGCCAGCACACCGAGAAGTTCATCCCGACGGTGATCCGCAGCTGCGTCAACGACGTACCCATTCCGCTCTACGGCGACGGCGCGAACGTCCGCGACTGGTTATACGTCGACGATCACTGCCGGGCGATCGATGCCGTGATCCGGCGCGGCACGGTCGGCGAGACGTACAACGTCGGAGGATGCAACGAGTGGCGCAACACCGACATCGTCGACCTGATCTGCTCGCTGCTGGACGTGCGCCGGCCGCAGGGCGCGCCGCACGCGCGCCTCAAGCACTTCGTCGCCGACCGCCCCGGTCACGATCGCCGCTATGCAATCGACGCAGGCAAGCTCGAGCGCGAACTTCGATGGAAGCCGGCGGAAACCTTCGAGACGGGCATCCTGAAGACGCTCGACTGGTATCTGTAGGCATCCTGATGTCACTCGACATTACCCGTCGCGTCCGTCATGCGGATCGGGGACCGTCGCACGGTGTGCGGCATCCGCGAACGGCGTCGGTCTCAGAAGTGATGCAGCAGCGCGACCCGCACGACGTACTGGTTCGGGCCCGACGAGATATCGGCGGCGCCCGGAACGTACGCGTAGTCGAAGTCGGTTCCGGTGTGCGCGTTCATCGCGTGCTGGTAGACGCCTTCCACGAACACCGAGGTCCGTTTCGACATGTCGTAATTGAACTTCGTGCTCAGTTGATGCCACTTCGGATTGAACGCGCCGACCGTCGAATCGACACGAGCCTGCGTGTACGTGTATGCCGCACCGATGTAGAACGCGGGCGTGAAGTGATAGAGTCCGTTCACCTCGAAGTTGTCGAATTTCCACGATTTCCACGCACCGCCCGCCGGCTGCGTCGTACCGGTGAAATACGCGTTCGACGTCGGATCGTAGACGTCGACGTGCGAATACGTGAACCCGACGAGGGCATTCGAGAACGCGTAATTCACGCCGACGCCGATGTTCTGCTGTGACGATGCGTCGAACGTGTTGTCGCCGGTAATCGCGCCGGTCGAATCGGCATTGCGGGCGTTGTTGATCTTCAAATATGACGCGCCGACGGTTAGCCCGCCCTGCTGATATTGCAGCGCGGCGCCATACAGACGGTTGTTCGCGAAGCCGCCCGCCTGGTTGCTGAATCCATACATTGCCTCCGCGGTAATCCCGTGCCACACGGGCGACACGTACTTGACCGAGTTGTTCACGCGGAACGAGTAGTCCGTGTTGTCGTTGTCGTACGGATGCGAGAACAGATAGCCAGTCCAGTTGCCGTTTGCGGTGAGCGGCGAGAAAACGTCGACGCTCGGATCGTACTGACGGCCGAGCGTCACGGTGCCGTAGCGATCCGACGCGATACCGACGAAGGCCTGACGGCCGAATTCCCGGCCACCCTGGCTCATTTTTCCGTTGTTGACGTCGAAGCCGCTCTCGAGGGTGAAAATCGCCTGGTAGCCTCCGCCGAGGTCCTCGGTGCCCTTGATACCCCAGCGACTGCCGTAGTCGTAGCCGCTTTGCAGTTGCACGGTTCCGTGGCCGCGTGCGTTGCTCGTGTAGTTGATGCCGTCCTCGATCTTGCCATACAGTGTCACGCTGCTTTGTGCATGCGCGGCGGCAGCAAGCATGGCGGCGGGCGCGATGATCCCCCAACGCTTGTTCATGACGATTTCCCCCCAAAGTCTTTCGTTTGCCGGTCGCAACGCTTGCGCGCTGCGTATGCGTGCCGCGTCGAGATCTCTCGGCGATGCGACGGGCGCAGTGTAATGAGCCGTTTTTCTGCTGTTAGCACCCTGCGGTGGAAAGGTGCTCCTCGAAACGAAGGCTGTTTGGCGGTATGGAAAACGGGTAGCAGTTTCTCGACGCCGCGCAACACAAGTGGATCGAGGAACCAGGTGGCATGAACGTGTTCTTCGTTCTGGACGACGGCTCGCTGCGCACCCCACCGCTGTCGGGCACGATCCTGCCGGGCATCATGCGCGCCTCGATGATCGAATTGGCGACGCGTGAAGGTATCGCCGTCGATAAGTCGCCGTACGCATTCGGGCTATTTGCCCAAATAATTTTGCCTGAGTAAGCTGCCTGACGCGCGCCGCCAGGAGACATCGGCACGTATCAGTAACCCGCGGCGCGATCGATCTGGGAGGATTCGATTCGCCGTCCCGATGTGGCTGCAGACATCATGAAGCACGAATCAAGCGCCGTATCCGGCGCCATTCCGACACGCGACACAAGCGCAACGCCGCACTCCGTGCTCGAAGACATCTACGGGATGATAGTCGGCATGGCCTTTGTGGTTATCGGGCTCGTCCTGCTCAAGGCGGCCGGACTTGTCACCGGCGGGATCGCCGGCATTGCGCTGCTCGTCTCGTACCTCTGTCCATTATCGGTGGGTACGATCTTCACGCTGGTCAACCTGCCGTTCTTCATCTTCGCGCACTTCGTGATGGGGCCACGTTTCGCAATCAAATCGACGATCGCGAGCTGCGGCATCACGTTCGCCCTCGCGGCGATGCCCCGGACGCTGAAAATTGCCTTCGTGAACCCGCTGTTCGCGGCATTGGTGGGCGGCACGCTGTGCGGCATGGGCATTCTCGCGCTCGCGCGGCACGGCGCGGGCGTCGGCGGCACCGGCGTCGTCACATTGTGGCTGCAGCGCGTGCGAGGCATTAACGCCGGTATTACGCAAGTGTGTATCGACGCGATGATCCTGCTGACGTCCACGCTGGTCATTCAGGCCGATCGCGTCGGCTGGTCGGCGATCAGCGCCGTCGCGATGAGCGCGATGGTCGTCGCATGGCATCGCCCGGGCCGCTATACCGGTACCGCGCCCTGAGCGCCCGGTCGACATACCGGCGCATCTCGTCCGGCCGGTATCGGCAGCCTCATGCCGGCGGAAGCGAGGGAAAGCCATTGGACATATCGAACGCAAGTCCCCGGTGCAGTTGATGCGCTCGCCGGGTTTCGCGAGACGCGGCCCGCCTTCGCGGCGCAGATCGCGTTCGAAGTTCGCGACCGAAAAGACGACGCCGAATGTCGTCGGGGGCTCCCCGGTACACGGCAAGACATGAATTCCGGCCCGTACCGCGCCACTTGATCGTCAACATTTCCGGCATCGATCCCGTGCGCTCGACCTACCAGCGCACCACACCCGCACCACACCATCAACCATCGAATGAATATTCACCTTCGATTATTCAAATTTCAACAGCAATCAATAAATAAAAACAGCCTCACGGAAAATTTACGAAAACAGAGTTAATACGAAAAATTATCGAACCGAGTTGACGATAAATTAATTCGATTGGAATCCATCAATTCCAATCAATAGTCTGTGTTCCGCGCCGCAACATCAAGATTCCAAATCGACGAGATAACGGCGGCGCCGAAGATTATTTAAAGAATTAATTGTCTTGAGTTTTTTGCCTGACCAGGCCATCGCAGATTTCTCGACACTCGAGAATCATCGATCTGGAAAATCAGGCATGTCGTTCCGGGCATGGCCATGCAACACCAAACCGCGTTACTCCACTCATTATTACCCTAGGAAAAGACATGAAAAAGATTGCGCCCGTGCTGTTTTCAGCCCTGATGCTCGCCTCCTCGTTCGCTTCCGCGCAGGCACTTTGCAAGGCCGGCAAGATCGACAAGATCGAAACCGACGCCACCGGCAACCTGCTGGTGACCATTGCCGATGGCGTCTATTCATTCGGCGCCAAGGAAGTTTATCCGCTGATTTACTCGGCATACTCCGAAAATAGAAATATGTTTATCTACGGCAATAACTGCGCGAATGGCTCACCGGCCACCCGCTTTGCGATTCGATAAACTTTAAATAATCCTGGAATTACCGCCATTCGGCGCCGGGGGCTGGATTTTCATTTTTCAATCCAGCCCCGTTGTTTATTGCAGTTCCAAAAACGATGAGGCATGACACACTCACGCCCGCAACGCGGCGCTTCTTTCGATTGATAAGTTCGGCGGCACGGATGTGGTCGAGGCCCGTCGGCTCAAGGAGTTGGAATCGGAGAACAGACTCGGCGGCGGCTATCGCAATGCAACGCATGTTGCTATCCGGGGCGGAGTCGCCAGGTCGCAACGGCGTCGAATTTACCGCTGCCGAGGTCATGCGCTGGCTGCGATATGCCGTAATCGGTCCGGGCTTCAGCGTGCCCGACAGTCCGTGGCAAAACGGGTTCGTCGCGAGCATCACCGATAGGCTGCGTGACGAATTGCCGAACCGGAAATGGTTCCACCGCCGTGCCGAGGCCAGGGTGCTCGTCGAGCGCCGGCGGCCGTTCCACATCGAGCGCCGGCCCCATCGCGCGCCTCGCTATCAGCCTCCGGCCACGGTCCGTCGAGCCCGGCTGGATTCCGACAATATCGACGCGAGACCCACTGCCTGATCGGTCACAAGATTCCGCTTCAGGTCACGTATCCGGGCATCCGCTTCAACGCGATCAAGACTGATGGATGCGGCAGGCGATCCGGCAGCCGTTTCCAACGGCGCGGCCGGATCGCCTGCCGACGCCGTTACGCCTGCACGAACGCCAGCAGGTCGGCGTTGAGCACGTCCGCATTGACCGTCAGCATGCCGTGCGAATAACCCGGATAGGTTTTGAGCGTGCCGTTCTGCAGCAGCTTGATCGACTTCAGCGCGGCATCCGCGATCGGCACGATCTGGTCGTCTTCGCCATGCAGCACGAGCGTCGGGACGGTGATCGACTTCAGGTCCTCGGTCTGATCCGTTTCCGAAAACGCCTTGATGCCGTCGTAGTGGGCCTTCGCGCTACCCGCCATCCCCTGCCGCCACCAGTTCCGGATCACGCCCTGATGCACCGTCGCGCCGGCCCGGTTGAAACCGTAGAACGGGCCGCTCGGCACGTCCAGGAAGAACTGCGCGCGATTGTCGGCGAGCGCCTTCCGGAAACCGTCGAACACGTCGATCGGCAAGCCTTCGGGGTTCGATTCGGTTTTCAGCATCAGCGGCGGCACCGCGCTGACCAGCACCGCCTTCGCGACGCGGCCGGCCGGCTGGCCGTGCTTCGCGACGTAGCGGGCCACTTCGCCGCCGCCGGTCGAATGACCGATATGCACCGCATTGCGCAGGTCGAGCGCCTCGACGACCGCGAACGCGTCCGCTGCGTAATGATCCATGTCATGGCCGTCCGACACCTGCGCCGACCGGCCGTGGCCGCGTCGGTCGTGAGCAATCACGCGATAGCCCTTCTGAACGAAGAAGAGCATCTGCGCATCCCAGTCGTCGGAAGACAGCGGCCAGCCATGATGGAAGACGATGGGCTGTGCATCCTTCGGGCCCCAGTCCTTGTAGAAGATCTCGACGTTATCCTTCGTAGTGACGTATGGCATCTCGATTGACTCCTGTGAGGTGGACGAACTCGGCGTAACGGCCGGCAGCCATTATCAGCCATTACCGTGAAACCGTGACGCCACGGTGCGCCGCGACCGCCGATCATCCACTGACGGGAAATAAACGCCCGCGATGCGAGCGATGCCGGTGCGTCCGGCCGAGATGCACGGCAAGTCACACCGACTGCCGATCGACGCGCTTTCCTGCGGTGCTGCATCGCGTCGACGATGCCCGTGCGAAACACCGGCAATGGGGCACCCGGATTCGCGCGCCCCGCCCGGCCGATCGTCAGCCGTCCGTCGACACCGTCACGGCCTCCCACGCACGGATTTCCTGTTCCAGCGCCGCCAACTTGTTCCGCACCAGCCGCAGCGCATCGCTGCCGAGCAACAGGTGCGCGGGCGGATGTTCCGCCGCGATGACTGCGAGCATCGCCCGCGCCGCTTTCACGGGATCGCCCAACTGCTTGCCGCTCTTCTCCTCGCGCGCCTGGCGGATCGGATCGAAGATCGCGTCGTAGTCGGCGATCGAGCGCAGCGTGCGCGCCATCGAGCGGCCTGCCCAGTCGGTGCGGAACGAACCGGGCGCCACGGCCGTCACCGCAATGCCGAAAGGCTCGAGCTCCTTGCCGACGGTTTCGGAAATGCCTTCCAGCGCGAATTTGCTGCCGCAGTAGTAGGCGATTCCCGGCATCGTGATGTGGCCACCCATCGACGTGATGTTCAGGATGCGGCCGCGCCGGCGCGCGCGCATGAACGGCACGACGGCCTTCATCATCGCGACCGCGCCGAATACGTTCACGTCGAACTGCCGGCGCATCTCGGCGAGCGGCGCTTCTTCCATGATGCCTTCGTGCCCGTAGCCGGCGTTGTTCACCAGCACGTCGACGGGCCCGACATTCGCTTCGATTTCCGCGACGATGCCGTCGATGCGATCGAAATCGGTCACGTCGAGCACACGCGCGAAAGCCGCCTGCGCGGACAGCGCTTCGAATTCCCGCGCCGCCTGCGCGCTTCTCACGGTACCGACCACCGTGTAGCCGGCCGCGAGCGCCTCCCGTGCAAGCGCGCGGCCGAAGCCGCTGCTGACGCCGGTGATGAGCATGATGTTGCCGGATGCCATGTTCGCTTCTCCCGAATGTCGATTGAAGCATGCATACTAGTCTGACGATCAACGTCGAATAAGCGCGATTCCGCTTAATTTCTTGCACAAAACTATGAGCGCCGAGCCCTCCTCCGCCCGACACCCGTCGCTGTCGTCGTCACCGCGAAACCGCAAACGCCTGGTCACGCTGCTGCGCGCGCTGGCGCCCGACGAAGGCTACAACCTGACGGCGCTGCCGAGCGTGCGCATCCTGCGCTCGAACCGCGCGCTGTCGCGCACGCCGGTGCTGTACGACCCGGGCATCGTGATCGTGTGCCAGGGCTGCAAGCGCGGCTACTTCGGCGGCGAACGCTATCTGTACGACGAGCACCACTACCTCGCCGTGTCCGTGCCCGTCCCGTTCAGCATGGAAACCGACGCGACGCCCGAGCGCCCGCTTCTCGCGCTGTACCTGCACCTCGATTTCACGATGGCCGCCGAACTCGCGGCGCAGATCGACCGCGAAGGCGTGGCGGAACACGTGCAGGCGCCCAGGAGCATGATGTCGACGCCGATGGATGAAGCGATGCACGCGTCGGTGCTGCGCTTCGTCGAGGCGATGCAGCGGCCGCTCGAAGCCGCGGTGCTCGGTCCGGCGCTGCTTCGCGAGCTGTATTTCCGCGCACTGACCGGCGCGCAGGGAAGCGCGATGCGCAGCGCGCTCGCGATGCGCGGGCAGTTCGGCCGGATCGGCCGGTCGCTGCGCGTGATCCATGCCGATTACGCGCAGCCGCTCGACGTGTCGCAACTGGCCGACGAGGCCGGCATGAGCGTGCCGAGCTTTCACAGCCACTTCAAGGCGATCACGCAGGTGTCGCCGATGCAGTACCTGAAGTCGACGCGCCTGCATCAGGCGCGACTGCTGATGGTGCGCCAGGACCTGACGGCCGAAGCGGCCGGCTACGCGGTCGGTTATACGAGCCCGTCGCAGTTCAGCCGGGAATTCAAGCGTCTGTTCGGCCTGACGCCGGCGAAGGAAACGCAGCGCATGCGCGACAGCTTCGCGATTCCGGAGGCGTTCGAGGATGCGGTGTTCGTGTCGTCGCATTGAGGTGCGCGTGGCCGGATGGCGGTCCGGTGCGTGACGCTAATCGCTGCGCACACGCTCGCCGCGCGCAGCATCGAGAATCAGACTTGCCAGCGACTTCAGGATGAGCGCGGTCACGCCCCAGATGTCCTGCGCCTGATCCGCCCAGTACCAGGCGCCCGCGCGTTCGCCGTCAGTGTATTGCCGTAGCAGATCCGGATTCAGCAGCGTGGAGAACGGAAACTCAAAGATCTCCTCGACTTCGGCCGGTGCCGCCTCCCATTCGGCCGATTCCGGCACGATGCCGATCACGGGAAAGATCGCGTGATTGCGCTTTCTGGTTTTATGAATCGGCAGGCACCCGACCACCCGAATCGCGCCGGGCTCGAGGCGGATTTCCTCGAACGCTTCGCGCAGCGCGGTCGCGCCGATGCTGCCGTCGGAATCCGCCGGACGTCCGCCCGGGAAACTCACATGCGACGAGTATTCGCTTAGCCCCGACGAACGCCTGGTCAGCAGGATCGTCGGCTCGCGCCGCGCGACGATCGCCACCAGGACAGCCGAGAATTTCCACTGTCGATCGTTGTCGGCCAGATATTGCTTCGCCGCGAGCCAATCCGTTTCGGCAGGGATCCGGAAGCCTTCCACGCCGCGTACGATCGTTTCCAGAACGGCTTGCGGCGAGCCGGTATTCGTGTGTGTGTTTGCAAGCCCGCCGTCGGTATTCAAGACCCTTCTGTCGGATTCCATGTCTTCCTCCTGCATGCTTCAATTTGCACGCGCTGAGCGACACTGAACCCGACATGTGATGCATGGGCACGGCGTCGTTGTCGTGGAACCGGGTGAATCGAGGTTTGCCTGCGATCGCAAATGGCGCACGCTCAAGCGCGACTGCCTGCTCCGGCGCAAAAAATATCCGCCGGTGTTGCGGAAATTTGAACGCCGGGAGCGGATCGCCATCGACGAATCGGAGAACCCCGATCATGCATGAAAAATGAAATTTCGTTCGATCGCGAGAGCAGGCCCGATCCGCACTCAACCGGCGGAAGTCGGCTCTCCTGGCATATCGATCCTCGCGGATGCGGTGCCTACCCACCCGGCCGCCATGATTGCCGCCGCCGCGACGATCATCATCGCGCCCCACCCGACCCGTTCGTTGAGCCCCCCCGCCGCCACGGCACCGGCGGCGCCGGCCGCGTAGTAGAGCGTCAGATACGCGGCACTCAATGCGCCGGCCCGAGCCGGCTGAATCGCGACGACACGCGACTGGTTCGCAACCTGTGCAGCAAAACAGCCGGCATCGAACAGGGCCAGCCCGACACCCAGCCATCCGGGACGACCGAGCGCAACGCCCAGCAGCAAGGCCGACAGGGCCGCTACGACGAGCCCGCAACGGATCACGGCACGATCGCCGAATCGATCGGTGAATTTTCCGGCAACGCGCGTCACGCCAAGACCGAGCACACCCGCGAGACTGTACGCACCGATCGCCGAGGCACCCATGCTGTAGGGTGGCTCGGCCAGGCGAAGCGAGAGCCCGACCCACACCAGATTGAATGCGAAGAACCACAGCATGCCGGCGCAGGTACGGCGCCTCAGCTGGACGCTGGCACGCAACAAGTGCGGAATGGCACCGAGCCTGGCCGCATGGCCGGGACGCCCTTCCGGTCGGCCGCCGGGCAACAGCACACCGCTGCCGATCGCAGCCAGCGCAACGCATCCGGCCAGCGCGAGCAATGCTCCGCGCCACCCGCACCATTGCGACAACACGCCGCCCACGAAGCGGCTCAGCAGGATACCGGCGGAAATCCCCGCGGACACGGCGCCCATGGCCCCGCCGCGCCGGTGCGGATCCGCATGTTTCCCGGCGACGGCGCTGCATTGCGCGGCGACCGTCGTGGCCGCCCCCACCAGAAAGAAGCCGGCGTCGAGTGCGAGCGGCCCGGACGACCACGACGCGCACGCAAGCAACAACGCGAGCGCGCCCATTTGCGCCGGAATGAGCGTGCGCGGACTGAACCGGTCAACCAACGGAACCAGCAACGCGAGGCCGACCAGATAACCGAGCATCGTCACGGAGGCGAGAGCCGCCATGCGCGACGCGGGTACGCCGAACCCGCTCGCGATGACGGAAAGCGACGGCTGCAACGCATAGCCGTTGGCGATCGCCACGCCCGCCGCCAGCGCAAGCGCCGCGGTCGCAGCACGCGACAGCGGCACGCGTTCGCCCGCGACGGTCATGCTCCGGTCCTGACCGCAATCGCCTCGACTTCGACCAGGATCTCCGGATCGACAAACGGAAGCGCATGCACCAGCGAAAACGCCGGCCGGATATCGCCGTAGGTCTCTCCATGCGCGCGCGCCGCGGCCTCCCAATTGTCGAAGTCGGCGACCACCAGGCGGCTCTGGACGACGTCCGACAACGAGAACCCGCTGTCTGCCAGCACGCGTTCGATCGTCTCCAGCGCGTCGCGTGTCTGCGCGTACACGTCTGCTCCCTTGCCCGCCGTTCCCGAAATGTAGATGGTGTTGTCGACGACCACTGCACGCGAGTAGCCAACCTTGGGCTCCCACGGGGAGCCGGTGCTGATCCGTTGACGCATCTTGAAGATCCCTCCGATAAGGTTCAGGAATATCACCTACTACTTGGGTAGTAGTTTGCGGCGATTGTATACTACTCCGGTAGTTAATCAAGGAATCCCATGAAGATCGTCGCAAGAGTGGGAGCCGGAGCCAATACACATGAGCGAAAACACGGAGCTGATCACGTCGTTGATCCGGCTTGGATTTACCCAATACGAGGCGCAGGCCTACGCGGCACTCGTCGGTCAAGCCGCGCTGACGGGCGCGGAAGTCGGCCGGCGCGCCGGCATGCCGCCCTCCAAGATCTACGAAACCTTGACGCGCCTGGAAGCGCGCGGGGCGGTGCTCGTCAACCGGTCCGAACCCGTCCGCTATGCGGCCGTACCTCACCGCTCGTTGCTCGAAGAATTGCGCACGCGCTTCAATGCGGATCTTGAACTCGCTGCGGGCGCGCTCGATCGGCTGCCGGTGCAGCAGGAGCCGGGGCTGGTCTGGTCGTTGAGCGGGCGGGAAGCGATCGCCAGTGCCTTCGCGCGCGTCATCGTCAATGCGAAGACGCAGATATTCGCGGGCGTCTGGGACGAGGAAATCGACGACCTGGGGCCGCTGCTCGAGGCCGCCGCGGCGCGGGGCGTCGATACGCACGTGGCGATTTACGGCAATCGCACGCTCAACGGGCCGCGCCACTACGATATGGCCAAATGCGGCGCCAGCGCGAGGCTCAGGCTTTCCGGACGCCGGCTCGCCGTCGCGGTGGCGGACAACACCGAGGCAGTAGCGGCAGAGTTCGGCGATCATTCACCCGATCAGGCGACGCTGACGACCAATCCGGTCATTGCGCTGCTCGCGGTCGAGTACATCAAGGCGGACGTGAGCGGCCGCGTATTGATCGACGCATTGAGTCCGGCGGAGTACAGGAAAGTCCTGAAGCATCCCGACATGCAGGCGATGCTTGCGCCACTCGACAAACAAGGCTGAGCGACGCAACGCCGCGTGGCTGCCGACGCATTGAACGAAGCGCACGATGTGCTGCTCGCCGACGCGTACAGTCCGCATCCATGCTGCCCAGATACGGTGATTGCCACCTCCACGCGAGATCCAAATGACCACGTATGCCTTCCGCCTGCTGAATGTATTCGCCGAAGCCACGTTCGGCGGCAACCCGCTCTGCGTATTCGAAGATGCGCGAGGCATGGACGACGCGACCATGCAGGCACTCGCCGTGCAGTTCAACCTGTCCGAAACGACCTTCGTGTTGCCGTCGGTCCGCGCGCATGCACGGGTCCGCATCTTCACGCCGGGGTATGAAATGGCCTTCGCGGGCCATCCGACGCTCGGCACAGCGCATGTCGTGCGAGATCTGCTGAATGCCGGCGACGCAATCACGCTCGAATTCAAGGCCGGGGTTGTCAACGTCAATGCGCACGACGACGTGTGGACGTTCATCGCGCCGCACGTGGGCATGCCGAAAACAGCAGCGTGCGAGTTGTCCGATGCCCAAACGGCGGCACTGCTCGGGCTGACGAAAGACGACTTGCTCGCGCCGCCGATCTGGGTCGATACAGGCGCCGATCAACTGCTGGTCGCACTCAAGGACACCGACGCCGTGCGCCGCGCGATGCCCGACAGTGCGTGCCTCGACATCTGGCCGAAAAGCAGCCTCGGCCGCAAGACCGCCTACGTGTTCGCGTTCGACGCCGAGCGCCCAGGGAAAGTGGTCTCCCGCTATTTCTTCGTGAAACAGGGCGGCGGCATTTCGGAAGACCCGGGCACCGGATCGGCTTGCGCAAACCTCGGTGGCTGGCTGCTTGCCGCCAAACACGATCTGCCTGCGGCCTTTCAGGTCGAGCAGGGCGACACCGTCGGCCGGCCTTGCCGGCTGCGGTTGTCGGTCGGCGCAAACGGAGAGATCGGTGTCGGGGGGCGCGTGATCGAACTCGGGCGCGGTACCATCAACGTGTAGAAACGGCACGCGCCGCCGCGTTTGTTATGCTGCGCGCATCGCTTGCCCGAGCCGATCTCCGAAATGAACACCCTCGCACCAGACCTTGCCCGCACGCTGCGCATATCCTGCGACGCCTGCTTCGGCACGGCCGCGGTCTGGCCGCTCGTCGAGCGTGCATACAGCGAGCCGCAGCGTTTCTACCACACGCTCGCACACCTGGCGGAATTGTTCGCCCACCTCGCGCCGTATCGCACGGAACCGCTGTGGCCAGCCATCGAGCTCGCCGTATGGGCGCACGATTTCGTTTACGCGACGACACTGCCGGACTATGCGGAGAACGAAGCGCGCAGCGCGCACTGGCTCGTGCAGGTCACGAACGAACGCTGCACCGAGCCGTGGTTGCATGCGCACGCATCGCATGTGTCCGCTGCACACGTTCTCGTGCTCGCGACGAAGTCGCACCGGCTGCCCCATACGTTCGCGGCCGATCCGGACTTGCAGCGCGCCGGGCGGATTTTTCTCGATGCCGATCTCGCGATCCTCGCAGCCACGCCCGACCGGCTGCGCGAATACGATCGTGCGATCGCACGCGAATGGGCGCAGGATCCGGATGCGCCGTCGGCGGCGTTCCGTGCCGGCCGCAAGCAGGCGCTCGAACACCTGCGCGGGCAAGCCCCGCTGTTTCAATCGGCGGAATTCGCGCCGCTCACGCCGCTCGCGCAACGCAATCTCGACACGCTGATCCACGCATACGCGTGAGCTTCGTGCGCACCGCCGCGTGGTTTCGTCACACGGCGTCGCGCATCTGCGTGACCGCATGCGACCGCATCACGAACGCGAGAATCACCGCACCGGACAGCGCCGACGCGCCAGCCAGCACGAGCTCGATCCCGCGGCACGATCTCCTGCAGCAGCGACCACCACGCCTGCGGCGCCATGAACGCGAACAGGTTCGCGATCGCGATCAGCGTGACGGCCGCGCCGAGCGAACTCACGTGCGACGCGAGCAACACGCCGCCGCGGCTCGGAGCAGATCAAGCACCATCACGAACATCCGCGGAGCGGAGCGGCGTCAGTTCACGAACGCTTCCGTCTTCTGAAGCCCTCCAAGGAACCGCTTCAACTCCACCGTCCCCGGTCGCGCGAAGATCTCCTCCGGCGTCCCGCTCTCCCAGACCCTGCCCTGATGCATGAACACCACCTTGTCGCTCACCGCGCGCGCGAAGTTCATCTCGTGCGTGACCATGATCAACGTCATGTCGTCGCGCGCGAGCTGCTCGACGACACCCAGCACCTCGCCGACCAGTTCCGGATCGAGCGCCGACGTGATTTCGTCGCACAGCAGCACGCTCGGCTTCATCGCGAGCGCGCGCGCAATCGCGACGCGCTGCTGCTGACCGCCGGACAGCTGTTCCGGAAACGCGTCGAATTTGTCGCCGAGGCCGACCCGCTCGAGCATCAGCTCCGCGATCGCGCGCGCCTGCTGGCGATGCGACTTCTTCACGACCGACTGCGCGAGCATCACGTTTTGCCCGGCGCTCAGATGCGGAAACAGGTTGTATTGCTGGAACACCATTCCGACCTTGAGCCGCAGTGCACGCAAGTCCGCGTGTCGCGCGTCGACGCGTTCGCCGTCGATCGCGATCGTACCCGCGTCGATGCTCTCGAGCCCGTTGAGCGTGCGCAGCAGCGTGCTCTTGCCCGAGCCGCTGCGGCCGATGATCGACACGACTTGCCCGCGTTCGACGGAGAAATCGATGCCCTTGAGCACATGATGGGTACCGAAATTCTTTTCGAGACCACGGGTTTCAACGAGCGGCATTCCATCTCCTTTGCAACGTGCGCGCGTAACGGGTAAGCGGATAACAGAGTGCGAAATAGATGAGCGCGACGAGCCCGTATACAACGAACGGACGGAACGTCGCGTTCGAGATCGCGACGCCGACCTTGGTCAGCTCGGTGAAGCCGATGATCGACACCAGCGCCGTGTCCTTCACGGCCTGCACGCCGAACCCGACCGTCGGCGCGATCGCGATGCGCGCGGCCTGCGGCAGGATCACATGACGCAACTGCTCGACGTAGCTCATCGCGAGGCTTGCCGACGCCTCCCACTGCCCTTTCGGCACCGCCTCGACGCAGCCGCGCCAGATTTCCGCGAGATACGCGCTCGTGAAGAACGTGAGGCCGGCCGTGGCCGCAACCCACGGCGACACATCGAGACCGATGAGCGGCAGGCCGAAGAACACGACGAACAGCTGCATCAGCAATGGGGTGCCCTGGAACACCTCGATGTACAGCTTCGCGCAGCTGCGCAGCACGCGCGAGTTCGACACGCGCATCACGAGCAACCCGAGGCCGACGAGACCGCCGGACAGAAATGACACGATCGAGAGCACGACCGTCCAGCGTGCGGCGAGCAGCAGGTTTGCAAGAATCTGCCCGAACGTGAAATCGGTCATCGCGCACCTCGCACACGGCGGGAAAACAGGCGGCGCCCCATCGAGCCAAGCGCGGCGCGCAGCAGCAGCGCCATCGCCAGATACGCGAGCGCGATCACGAAATACGTTTCGAACGAGCGGAAATTGCGCGACTGGATATAACTCGCCGCATAGGTGAGATCGGCCACCGAGATTTGCGACACGACGGCCGAGCCGAGCATCGTGATGACGATCTGGCTCGCGAGCGCCGGAAACACCTTCGCGAGCGCCTGCGGCAACACGACGTGGCGCAGCATCTGCGCGCGCGACATCGCAAGCGCGGCGGCTGCCTCCAGATGCCCCTTCGGCACGGCGGCGACGCCCGCGCGCACGATCTCGACCGAGTACGCACCGAGATTCAGCGTCATCGCGAGAATCGCGGCCGTGTATTCGTCGATGCGCACGCCGAGCGCGGGCAATCCGAAGAAGATAAAGAATAGCTGGACGACGAACGGCGTATTGCGAACCGCCTCGACGTACGCGCCGACCAACGGGCGCAGCCGCACGGCCGCACGCGCGTCGGCGCTGTACGCGGCCGCGCCGAGCACGCCGATCGAAACGCCGAGCACGGTCGCGACGGCGGTCAGCGCGAACGTAGTCGCCGCGCCGCTCGCGAACATGCCGGCGTATTCGGCGAGCTCGCCGAATCGAAGCTGATAGCTCATGACAGATGGGAAGGATCGGGTTCAGACGACGATCGCCGCGCCGTCGCAGGCACGGCGGCGATCGCTCACAGGCCGGCCGGCAACGGCTGGCCGAGCCACTTCTTCGACATCGCGCTCAGCGTGCCGTCCTGTTTCGCATGTGCGATCGCGTCGTCGATCTTCGCGAGCAGGCGTGTTTCGTTCTTGTTCACGCCGACGAAGCACGGCGAATTCTTGATCACGAACTTGACCTCGGGCCGGCGCGGCGGATTCTTCGCGAGAATCGCCGCTGCGACGATGTTGCCTGCCGCGATCAACTGCACCTGCCCGGACAGGAATGCCTGGATCGTCGCGTTGTTGTCCTCGAAGCGCTTGATCGTCGCGTTCGGTGCGAGCTGCGACAGCGCGATCTCCTCGAGTGCGCCGCGCGTGGCGCCGACCGTCTTGCCATTCAGGTCGGCGGGCGTGCTCACTTTCACGTCGGCCGGCCCGAACACGCCCTGGAAATACGGTGCGTAGGCAGTCGAGAAGTCGACCACCTTCTCGCGCTCCGGCGTCTTGCCGAGCGACGAGATCACCATGTCGACCTTGTTGGTCGTCAGATACGGAATCCGGTTCGCGCTGTTCACGGGCACCAGCTTCAGCTTCACGCCGAGCGATTTCGCAAGCAGTTCGGCCATGTCGATGTCGTAGCCCTGCGGCTGCATGTCGGTACCAACCGAGCCGAACGGCGGATAGTCCTCCGGCACCGCGACGCGCAGCGCGCCGCTTTTCGCAATGGTGTCGAGCGCGTCGGCACGCGCAGGCGCGGCGGCAAACAACGCCATCACGGGCGCGGCGATCAGCGCAGCCAGCCATGCGCGTCGGGGGAACGGTCGGGTGATCGAATTCACGGTGAGTCTTCCTTGTCTCGTCTGTCGTCGGGCAGCGCGCAACCGTTGCGCGGCCATGCCCTCTTCAGCAAAAACCGGGCCACCCCCGCTTGACGCTTCAGTTGTCGGCAATAGCGGCCAAGCGTGCCGAAATGCATTCCTCATTTCGGTGCATGAATCGATGCCGAACGCCGCGGTTGCCCGTTCGCGGCGCGCGTCCATGCACCAAACCATCCGACCAGTCTGACCAGACGAATCGGCCGGCGGTCGCGGAAGGACGTGCCGGGCCGCGCCGACGACGCGAAGGCCGACATCGCGGCCGTGCAGCACGCATGCGGCGCGGTGCCGCTGAAGGTGATCCTCGAGACGGGGCTGCTGAGCGACGACGAGAAAGTGCGCGTGTGCGAGATGTGCCGCGATCTCGACGTCGCGTTCGTGAAGACGTCGACGGGGTTCAACCACGGCGGCGCGACGCTCGCGGGTGTCGCGCTGACGCGCCGCACGGTGGGCCCGTATCTCGGCGTGAAGGCATCGGGCGGCGTGCGCGACCGCGTGACTGCGCCCGCGATTTGAGGTGCGTCGGGGTGCGGCGACGGTGGCCGCCGAGTCGGTCAATTCCGTCCGAGAAGATGCCGTGCATATTGCTCGAACGGTTATCAAACTTGCCGACCGCACTTGCGACCGGCTTGCCGGCATATGGCTTCTACGCGCTGCAGACGATCGTCGCGCCCAGCCACGGCAAGATGCCGGCGACGCTCATCTGTTTGATATTCAGGTGCTGATAGTTGCTCAGGTAACTCGGCAGCCACGACAGGAAGGAATACAGCACGTAGCCGAAGCTGAAGAACGCGAGCGGTTCAATTCCACGCATGGCGCGCCGGACGCACGCCGTTCAGGTAATAGTTGCCGACGAGGTGATATTTCCACCGCACCGGATCGTGCAGCGTATGCGTGCGCGCATTGCGCCAGTGCCGGTCGAGGTTATGCTCGGCGAGCGTCGACTGCGTGCCGGCCAGCTCGAACAGCTTCTCGCCCGCGAGCAGCGCAATCTCGGTCGTCAGCACCTTCGCTTCGCCGACCGCGACCGACGCGCGCGCGACATCGTCGTCGGTCACCGTGCCGCGCGCGCCGATCTCGTCGAGCGTGCGCGCCGCACGTTCGAGCAGCGCTTCCGCCGCATGAAGCTGAATGTGCAGACGGCCAATCTCGCGGAGAATCAGTGGATCGTCTGCCGCCCGTTCGACACCGCTGTCGACCCACGGCCGCGTGCGGGTGCGCACGAACGCCAGCGTATCGTCGATGGCCGCTTTCGCAATGCCGGCATCGATCGCCGCCTGGATGATCTGCGACAGCGGGCCATTGAGCGTCGGCTCGTCCGACACGCGCTGCGCGGGCAGCACATGCGACGCAGGTACGCGCACGCCGTCGAGCACTACCGTGCCGCTCGCGGTCGTGCGCTGCCCGAACCCCGACCAGTCGTCGATCACGGTCAGCCCAGGCGTCGGCTGCGGCACGTAGGCAAGCCACGCGTGCTGCGCGTCGTCGAGACCGAGCACCGGCACGTAATGCGCGAACAGCGCACCCGTCGAGTAGAACTTCGTGCCGTCGACGACATAGCCATCGCCGTCGCGGCGCACGCGCGTCTTCAGATCGAGCACGTGCTTCGTGCCCTTCTCCGAGAAGCCGTTGCCGAACCGCTTGCCGCTCAGCACTTCCGCAAAAAAATAGCGCTTTTGCGCGTCGGTGCCGACCAGTGCGATCACGTCGATCAGCCCGAAATGATTCTGCGGCAACTGTCCGAGCGACGCATCGGCCGCCGCAATAATCTTGATCACCTCGGTGAGCGTCACATGCGATACACCCGCTCCGCCGTATGCCTTCGGCACCGTGATCGCCCATAGCCCCGACTGCGAGAACCATTCGATCTCGTCGCGCGGCAACCGGCGCTCCCGATCCCGCTCGGCAGCACCTTCCGCAAGCCGCTGCGCCAGCGCATGTGCGGCCGCGATCGCCTGCGCGTCGTCGGCGATCACGCGGGCCACTTGCGGTTTCCGATCGGCCGACTGCTCCTGAATCGTGGCGCTCGTATCTGACATCGGGCTCTCCTGTCGAATCGCGAAAGCGTTCAATCTAGCAGCGCGTTGCAGGTCGGCCAACCGAGCGATTCTCGGAACGATATTCCTTCGGATCACAAACGACATGACGATTCTCGCGCGCAATATCGTGCTGCTGCGTCGCAATCGCTGCCCGAGCGCCAGTGCGTTTCCGACCGGTCCGCGTAATGCTCATCGACGATAACGATCTGCGAATCCGTTATTGGAACGCCCGCCCCGCGCTTCCTATACTGGCCCCCCGGCGCAAACGGCCCCGCCCTTCGAGGAAATCCGCATGACTTCGTCGCACGCAGACACCGACCTTTCCACCGGCACCGACTACGACGCACTCGCGAGCCGGTTCCGGCCGATCTTCGACCGCATCGCAACAGGCACTGCCGAACGCGAACGCCGCCGCGAACTGCCGCACGAAGCGATCGGCTGGCTGAAGGCGGCCGGCTTCGGCGCGGTACGGCTGCCGGTACGCGACGGCGGTGCCGGCGCATCGCTGCCGCAGTTGTTCCGGCTGCTGATCGAACTCGCCGCCGCCGATTCCAATCTGCCGCAGGCGTTGCGCGGACACTTCGCGTTCGTCGAGGACTGGCTGAACGCGCCGCCCGGGCCGCAACGCACGACATGGTTCGACCGGTTCGCAAGCGGCCAGCTCATCGGCAACGCGTGGTCGGAGGCCGGCGACGTGCCGCTCGGCCAGACCATCACGAAGGTGTCGGAGCAGAACGGCCGGCTGGTGCTGAACGGGCGCAAGTTCTACAGCACGGGCAGCCTGTTCGCCGACTGGATCGACGTGTTCGCGCAGCGCGCGCACGACGGCAGCGACGTGATCGTCGCCGTCGCGACCGCGCAGCCCGGCGTGATCCGCGAAGACGACTGGGACGGCTTCGGCCAGACGACCACCGGCAGCGGCACGACGCGCTTCGAGAATGCGACGGTCGAGGCGCACGACGTGATCGACTTCGCACGCCGCTTCAAGTACCAGACCGCGTTCTACCAACTCTTCCACGTCGCGACGCTGGCCGGCATCGGCCACGCGATCGTGCGCGACGCGAGCGCGCTCGTGCGCACTCGCACCCGCGTGTACAGCCACGGCAACGCCGCACGCGCGGGCGACGATGCGCAGCTCCAGCAGGTGATCGGCGAGATTGCGTCGTGGGCGTACGCGGCCGACGCGCTCGCATTGCGCGCAGCGCAGCCGCTTCAGCTTGCCTACGAGGCGCGCTTCGGCGGTGACGAACAGGCCGAACACGACGCAAACGTCGCGGCCGAAATCGAATCCGCGCAGAGCCAGCTCGTCGTGTCCGAACTCGTACTGCGCGCCGCGACGCGCCTGTTCGACGCGCTCGGTGCGTCCGCGACCCGCAGCACGACCGCGCTCGACCGACACTGGCGCAACGCGCGTACGGTGTCGTCGCACAACCCGCTCGTCTACAAGGCCAGGATCGTCGGCGACTGGGTCATCAACGGCCGCACGCCGCCGTTCGTCTGGCGCGTCGGCAACGGCACGGGCGCCAGTGCGGAAACCGGAGCCGCGCAATGAGCAAGACCATCCGCTTCAACGCGTTCGAGATGAACTGCGTCGGCCACCAGTCGCCCGGCCTGTGGGCGCATCCGCGCGACCGTTCGTGGCAGTACAAGGATCTCGACTACTGGACCGACCTCGCCCGCATCCTCGAGCGCGGGATCTTCGACGCGATCTTCATCGCAGACGTGATCGGCTATTACGACGTCTACAAGGGCAGCAACTACCACGCGCTGCACCAGGCCGCGCAGATCCCGGTCAACGACCCGCTGCAGCTTGCCGCACCGATCGCGATGGCGACCGAGCATCTCGGCATCGGCATCACCGCGTCGACGACGTTCGAGCACCCGTACACGTTCGCGCGCCGGCTGTCGACCGCCGACCATCACACCAAGGGCCGGCTCGCGTGGAACATCGTCACGTCCTACCTGGAGAGCGGTGCGAAGAACGTCGGCGATCACGGCTTGCGCACGCACGACGATCGTTATGCGGTCGCGGCCGAATACGTCGAGGTGCTGTACAAGCTGTTCGAGGGCAGTTGGGAAGACGGCGCGGTGGTGCGCGATCGCGACGGCCGCGTGTTCACGCATCCCGAGAAGGTGCACGAGATCGGCCACAAGGGCCGCTTCTTCGACGTGCCCGGCTATCACCTGTGCGAACCGTCGCCGCAGCGCACGCCGGTGCTGTTCCAGGCCGGCGCGTCCGGCCCCGGCAAGGCGTTCGCCGCGCAACACGCCGAATGCGTGTTCGTCGCCGCGCCGACTCGCGAGCAGCTCGCGCGCTACGTGGCCGATGTGCGCGCGCAGGCCGCCGCCGCGGGCCGCGATCCACGCAAGGTGCTGATCTACAACCTCGTCACGGTGATCGTCGACGAAACCGACGAGAAGGCGCAGGCCAAGTTCGACGAGTATCGTCGCTACGTGTCGTACGACGGTTCGCTGGTGTTCATGTCCGGCTGGACCGGCATCGACTTCGGCCAGTACGCGCCGACCGATCCCGTCCGGCGCGTCGAAACGAATGCGATCGTTTCGGCCGTCGAGCACCTGGCGGGCGGCGACACCGCGTGGACAATCGAGGCACTGGCGGCCTGGGGTGGTATCGGCGGAATGGGCCCGGTGTTCGTCGGGTCGGCGGCGACCGTCGCGGACATCCTGCAGGAATGGGTTGCCGCAACCGACGTGGATGGCTTCAATCTCGCGTATGCGGTTGCGCATGAAACCTTCGAAGACATCGTGCGCTACCTCGTTCCGGAGTTGCAACGGCGCGGCGTCTATCCGACGCAGTATGCGCCGGGCACGCTGCGCGAGAAACTGTTCGGCGGCACTGCGCGGCTGCCGGATGAGCATCCGGCCGCGCAGTTTCGCGATATCGAGCAGGTCAAGCGCGATGCCGAGCGGGAGATCGTCAGTGCGTGACGGCAATGTCGAAGCCGGCTTGCCCGCGTTCGCGCGGCAACCGGCTTCAACGCAGACGGCTTCGTGCGGTCCGACGAAGCCGTTGGTATTTTCCGGGGGCGGCGAACGCGCCCCCGCCAGCGTTTACGCGGCGCTTTCGTCGTCGATGTCGCGCGCCGTCGGCTCGTAACGCACGATCAACAGAAACACGATCGGCGTGACCGCACTGATCGCGACGACCCAGAACATGTCCGTACCGAGGCGAGCCTGCAGGATCGGCAGCACGAACAGCGCAAGCGCCTGGCCGATGCCGCACAGCGAACGCCCGAAGCCGACACCGGTGCCGCGGATCGACGCCGGGTAAGACAAGGTGGGATAGATCATCATCTGCGCGCCCGGCCCGAAACCTTCGGCGAACAGCCAGGTGCCGAGCATCAGCAGCACGATGCCGACCGCGAGCGCGCCGTGCGGATGCCCTGCCAGCGCAAGCGCGACAAGCGCGACGAACTGCAGCGCGAAGCCCGCGATCGCGACATGACGCGACGGATATCGATACGCGAGGCGCATGCCCAGCAAACCGCCGGTAAACGCGAACAGAACGTTCAGCGCGAGCGACGCCGCGATCGTCTCGAACACGCCCGCGCCGAGAAACTGCGACAGGATCGACGGCAGGAAGAACGCTATCGCCGTGTATTCGAACGGGATGCACAGGTTCATCACGCTGGCGACGATCGTGCGCCCGAGATATGGACGCTGGAACAGCACGCGAATCCGCACGTGCGGCTGGCTCGGCTCGCGTGATGCATCCTCCGCTTCGTGTGCGTGAATGCCGTACGACTCGCGAAGGATTCGCGCGGCATTGGCGAGGTCGCCCTGGTTCGCGGCCCACAGCGGCGATTCGTTCATGAAACGATTCCTGACCAGAATGATGACGAGCGCAGGCACCGCGCCGAAAATCAGCGACGCGCGCCAAAGCCATCCCGCATGCTCGGCCGGCAGCAGGAAATACAGGCCGAAGATCAGCAGGAAACAGACCGACGACGCCACGTACCACATCGGGCACCAGGCGGCGAGCCGCGACGCCTTGTTGCCGCGGCCGCTGAACTTGGAGAATTCCGCGAGAAACGCCATCGCGACGGGCAGGTCGATGCCGACACCGAGCCCCATCACGAAGCGTGCGCCGATCAGCACCCAGACGTTCGGCGCAAGCCCGGCCGCGATCGCCGCAATCACGAAAAACAGCATGTCGGCCATGAATACCTGATAACGACCGATCCTGTCGGTCAACCACCCGCCGATCAGGCTGCCGAAGATCGTGCCGATCATGATCGCCGAACCGACCAGTCCGGTCAGTGCCGGCGTCAGACCGAACTCGCGCGCGACGTCGTCGATGCCGTAGGACAACGTCGTCAGGTCGTACGCATCGAGAAACACGCCGCCGAGCGCGAGCAGCACGATCATCCGCGCATGGCTGACGGAGCTGTCCGTCGTATTGATCAGGCGCGCCACGTCGCTCGCGGAGCGGATGGGCGCGGAAACTGGCGTGACAACATTCAGATCGATCGAACTCATCGCATTCCTTGGTTGCGCCGAATGTTCGGCGATATACACAGGAGCCAGGAACACAGCACGAGCATTCGCTGTCGACAGCGCGTGGAGCGAACGCTCGACCGTCGGCATGTACTGTCGTCGGGTTCCGGCAGCGGAGATTCTGTTCTCGCGATCCGGTTATCCCAAGCGATATAAAGCGATAAATTATTCGGTGTGCGTCATAAAGTTGCTCGTCGCGCGTGCTTAGCAGCAGCGCGCATGTGCAATCGCGGATTTCTTCGTTACCGGATCGCCGGCGCTTCGGTACATTGGACGGTCACCCTGCCTGTTCGCGGCACGTTGCCGCCCTTCCGGAGATTCCCCGATGAAGCTGTCCTGGTCCCGCGCGTGGCAATCCGCGGCCTTCGTGGTTGCCGCGCTCGCCGGTCTCGTATCGATGCACGCACATGCGGCGACACCCGCGGAGATTCGCGTCGACTATGCGTACTACTCGCCGGAAAGCCTGGTGATCCGCCACTTCGGCTGGCTCGACGACGAGTTCAAGGCCGACCGCACGTCGATTCGCTGGGTGCTGAGCCTCGGCAGCAATCGCGCGCTGGAATACCTGAACAGCGGCGCGGTCGACTTCGGATCGGCCGCAGGGCTCGCGTCGGTGCTCGCCCGTGCAAACGGCAACCCGATCCACGCCGTCTACGTATTCTCGCGCCCTGAATGGACCGCGCTCGTGGTCCGCAAGGATTCGCCGATCCGCTCGCTCGCGGACCTGAAGGGCAAGAAAATCGCCGCGACGCGCGGCACCGATCCGTTCCTGTTCACGCTGCGCGCGCTGCACACGGCCGGCCTGACGCGCGACGATGTGGAGATCGTGAACCTGCAGCATCCTGACGGACGCACCGCACTCGCGAACGGTCAGGTCGACGCGTGGGCCGGTCTCGATCCGCACATGGCCGCCGCCCAGCTCGACGACGGTGCGCGCCTGCTATACCGCAACGTCGCATTCAACACCTATGGTTTCCTGAACGTCCGCGACGCATTCGCCAGCCAGTACCCGCAGGCGGTCACGCGCGTGCTGAAGGTCTACGATCGCGCACGCCAATGGATCGTCGCGCATCCGGCCGACACCGCGCAGATCGTCGCCGACGAATCGAAGGTATCGCTGCAGGTCGCGAAACTTCAGCTTCAGCGCAACGACTTCAGCGACCCGGTGCCGGGCGATACTCAACGTGCGGCGCTGAAGGCAGCGGCGCCGGTGCTGACGGCCGAACAGTTGACCAAGCCCGGCGTCGATCCCGCGAAGGTCGTCGATGCGCTGATCGATCCGGCATTTGCGCGCCCGCTCGCCGCCGCGTCGCACTGAGTTGACGCCGATGACGGACACCGCCACTCGCGACGACGCGCTCGCGCCCCGCCGCCTTGCATCGCCCCGCGCGAGCCGGCGCGAGCCGCTTCGCGCGTGGCGCATCGCGGGCCTCGCGCTGCCGTTCGCCGCGCTCGCGCTGCTGGAATACGGCGTGCGGCACGGCTGGTTGCCGAACCATCTCGTCCCGGCGCCGAGCGAGATTCTCGATACGCTCGCCCGGATGGGCATCACCCGTGTCGCGCGCCATATCGGTGCGAGCACGCTAAGAGTCGCGGCGGGTTTCGCGGCTGGCGCCGGGCTCGCACTCTTCGTCGGCGCGGCGATGGGCCTGAGCCGCCGGATCGACGCGCTGCTGGAGCCGACGTTCCAGGCGCTGCGTGCGATTCCGTCGCTCGCGTGGGTACCCGTGCTGCTGCTGTGGCTCGGCATCGACGAAGCGCCGAAAATCACGCTGATCGCGATCGGCGCGTTCTTTCCGGTTCACCTGGCGGTGGTCGCCGGTATTCGCGACGTCGACCGCAAGCTCGTCGAGCTCGGCGAGGTATACCGGCTTGGCCCGGTCGCGCTGTTCCGTCGAATCCTGCTGCCGGCCGCGCTGCCGCAAATCGTTACCGGCCTGCGTACCGGCCTCAGCCTCGCGTGGATGTTCATGGTCGCCGCGGAGCTGATCGCGGCGACGCGCGGCCTCGGCTTCCTGTTGAGCGACGGCCGGGAAACCGGGCGCCCCGATCTCGTGTTCGGCGCGATCCTGCTGCTCGCATTGCTCGGCAAGCTGACCGACGGTGCGATGCGGCGCATCGAGTCGCACTGGCTCGGCTGGCGCGATGCATTCGACAACACGCCGCGCGAGGCGTCGAAATGAGCACGCTGCCTTCTGCGCACACGACAGCGGGCGCCGATACGCCTCTGCTCGACCTGCGGATCGCCCGCAAGCTTTACGGAGATCGGACGATCCTCGCCGACATCCCGCTGCAGGTTGCTCGCGGCGAGATCGTCTGCATGGTCGGCCCGAGTGGCTGCGGAAAAAGCACGCTGCTGCGGATCGTCGCCGGTCTCGACGCTGACTTCCGCGGCAGCGTGAAGCTCGACGGAATCGCGCTCGACGGGCCCTCCCCTCGCATCGGCGTCATTTTTCAGGAACCGCGGCTGCTGCCGTGGCTATCGATCGCGGACAACGTCGGCTTCGCGTCCGGCCCGCGAGGCGGCCGCGAGCCGACCGTCGCACGGCTGCTCGACGAAGTCGGCCTTGCCGGCGTCGCGCGGCAACTGCCGGCCACGTTGTCGGGCGGGATGGCCCAGCGCGCGGCGATCGCGCGCGGGCTGTTCGGCGAGCCGGACCTGCTGCTGCTCGACGAACCGTTCAGCGCGGTCGACGCGATCACCCGGATGCGGTTGCAGACGCTGCTGCTCGATGTGGTTCACCGTCACCGGATGTCCGCGATCGTCGTTACGCACGATCTCGACGAGGCACTGTATCTTGGCGATCGCGTGCTGATGCTCGCGCCGAACCCGGGCCGCGTCGACGACGAGATCCACGTCGAGGTTGCACGGCCGCGCGATCGGCGCGACCCGTCGCTGGCCGCGCAGCGTGCTCGATTGCTGGACGCGTTCCAGCGCTTTCACGATCGTGCGGACGGCACGAGACGCCAGCCGCACGGACATCAGGCATCCGCATCAGGAATCCGAGGGTCTTGATATTCCCCGCCATGAGCCGGCAAGTCCTGCAAGCATGCGCCCCCACGCGTCATGCACGGATATGCCGCAGTTCGCCGTCGATGGTCTGCGGCAGCCTCAGCAGGTTGAAGATCGGGCAGACCGCTTCGACCGCCTGATGCAGCGCGCGAATCGCGTCGGGTGGCTCCGGCGACACGATATCGAGCGTATAGCGGAGGTTGTGCGGGAACACGGGCACATGCTCGAAGCCCGGCTGCTGCGCAAGCGGATGCTGGTCGCCGGTCACCTCCACCTCGATCGAATCGATCTTCAGGCCGCGCTCGGCGGCCTGGATCAGCGTGATGTGCGTGAGGCAGCTGCCCAGCACGCCGAGCTGCAACTCCGGCGACGCGGGCCCGAGGTTATAGCCCGCGAAGTCGGGCGGACTGTCGCTGATCACCTGGAAGTCGCGAATGCGGATCTCGCGCACGCCGCTGCGGCCGAGCGCGCGCACGGTCGCCTTCAGCGGCGTCGCCTTGAAATCGGGGTCGTTGCGTGCCGCTTCCTGCTTCGCGCGCCACGCGTCGCGTTTTTCGGCGAGATAGTCGTTCAGGGTCGTCATGGCCGGGTCGTCGGTGCGTCAGTCGGTGGTGCTTCGTACGGGGCGGCGTCTGCCGCCCGCTGTCGGCGGCGCTCAGTCCGCCTTCGGAATCCACGCGGCGGTCGCCGCGTCGCTCGCGCGGAACGCCGGGAACTTCGCGCCGAGTTCGGCTACGGTCCGGATGTCGTTTTTCACGAGATCGTCGCGCGTGATCAGCGTCGGCTTGACGACGATGCGCGCTCCCGGGTCCTGGCCGGCGACGAGCAGCGCGGCGGCCCGCACCGACACGGCGCCGACGATCGCGGGATTGGTCGCGGCCGTCGCGACCCACGCGCTGTTCGGCGCGCGGATGGCCTCGATGTCGGCGGTCGAGATATCCGCGCTGTAGATGCGGATCTTCGACGACACCTTCGCTTCGTCCGCGGCGAGCTTCGCACCGCGCGCGAACTCGTCGTAAGGCGCGAACACGACGCGAATGTCGGGATTCGCTCGATAGGCCGCTGCCGCCTGATTCGCGACCGATTGCGCGATCGGATTGTCGACGGTGCCCCAGCGTGCCTTTTCCTGCACCTTCGGGTGCGCGCGCTTGAAGTCGCGCCATGCGGCATCGCGCCGGTCGAGCGGCGCAAAGCCGGCGACATACACAT
Source organism: Burkholderia sp. BE17 (assembly GCF_009362305.1). Taxonomy (NCBI): domain Bacteria; kingdom Pseudomonadati; phylum Pseudomonadota; class Betaproteobacteria; order Burkholderiales; family Burkholderiaceae; genus Burkholderia; species Burkholderia sp. BE17. The sequence continues at coordinate 25,569 of NZ_WHNU01000039.1, read as the reverse complement.
AACCGGCCGCGAATGCGTCGCCGTTGTCCTTGACCGCCTGACCGAGCAGCAGGTTGGCCAGGTCGCGATCGCTCTGCTCGATTTGCGGCACCTTCAGATTGCCGAGATCGACATCGAACGCGACGACCTTGATCCCCTTGTCCAGCGCGCGCTGAACGACGTCCTTCAACGATTCGGGCAAGCCGTGGTTGACGATGATCGCGGACACGCCGATGCTGATCGCCTGCTGGATCTGCTCGCGCTGTTCGGCCGCGTCCTGCCGGCCCTCGTAGATGCGCAGATCGACGCCGAGCGCCCTCGCCTGCTTCTGCGCGCCGGCCTCGTAGGCCTGGAAGAAGTCGCCGGTCGACAGATAGTTGACGAGCGCGATCTTCACGCCGCCCTTGTCGAACGGCGCGGGCGCGCCCTTGATCGGGCCGGCGTGCGCCGCGGGTGCGAGCGCGGCCAATGCAGCCGCGAAAAACAGCGTGAGCACGCCGGCCTTCCGGTCGATGCGTGACTTGCGGCGAAGCGGCGAGTGCATGGTCTTCGTGTCTCCGTGGGGACGATATCCGCACAATCTATCAGCGCGACACGCGCGTTCAAACCGAGCGATTCGGCAATCGATATTCCTTCGGATTTCAAACCGATTGCGGCGGCGGCGTGTCGATTCGGGAATAAGCAATCGAGCGCGCGCGTGATAACCGTCTCGGGAATCGATGGTTGGGAACCGCGCCCGCGGTTGACTACGATCGCCGCGACACGGCGCAGCCGCGCCGCCTGATGCGGCGGCGCGCGCCCCACCCCGTCACGCGCGCGTGTCCGCACGGCGACCGATGCCGAACGTGAACGCCAGCGCGAGCACCAGCAACACGCCCTTGATGAAGTCCTGCATGTAGTACGGCGCGTTCAGCATCGTCAGCCCGTTGAGCAGCACGCCGACGAATACCGCGCCCACGACCGTACCGAACACGTTCGGCCGCCTGGCGCCCCACACGGCGTAACCCACCAGCGCGGCGGCCACCGCGTCGAGCAGTAGCGAGTGCCCGGCGCTCACGTCGCCGCGTCCGACCCGAGCGGCGATCAGCACGCCGCCCAGCGACGCGATCGCACCCGACACGACATACGCGGCAACCCGGTAGCGCGCGGCCGGCGCGCCGGCGAGCCGCGCGGCCGTTTCGTTGCCGCCGATCGCGTAAATCACGCGGCCCCAGCGCGTCGCCTCCATCGCGACGCAGGCCAGCACCGTCACCACCGCGAGCAGCAGCACCGGCAACGGCACGACGTCGAACAGGCGCAAGCGCCCGAGCGCGAGAAATGCGGCGGGGAACACGCCTGTCGCGTCCGTGCCGTCGGGCAGCACCGACCCGGTCGCGAGCGACCGGCCGCCGGTCGGGATCAGTTGCAGGCCCGCCAGCAGGAACAGCGTGCCGAGCGTCGCGAGCTGGTCGGGCACGCGTAGCCGCGTAATCAGCAGGCCGTTGAACAACCCGGCGGCCACACCGAGCGCGATGCAGGCGGCCACCGCCGCGAGCGTGCCGCCGTGCCAGACGACCAGCACGTAGCTGGCGGCCATCTGCGCGGACGCGGCCACGCTGCCCACCGACAGGTCGAAGCCGCCCGCCGCGAGCGTGATCGTCACGCCGATGCCGAGCAGCGCGACGATCGACACCGCCTGAAGAATGCTGAACAGGTTGTCGAGGTTCAGGAACGCGGGCTCCCTGACCGTGAACACGACGACGAGAGCGACCAGCACGAGCAGGATGCCCGTGCGTTCGAGCGCCGCGCGAATGCGGGCCGGCGCGGGGTGGCGCGCCCGTTCGCCGGGCAATGCGTCGTGGGCCAGGGAAGAGGAAACGGGTTTCATGGGAGGCGCGGTCACTCAGGAGGAAGACGGAAGCGGATGGTCGAGCGTGGCGCGATCGAACCGCACGATGCGATCGGCGATTTCGGCCGCTTCTTCGAGATCGCTGACGAACACGAGCGTCGCGCGCTCGTGCGCGTGGCGCCTCAACGTATCGACGATATCGGCGCGCGCGCCGGCATCGATGCCTTGAAACGGTTCGTCGAGCAGCAACAGCCGCGCGCGTTCCGCATGCCAGCGCGCGAGCACGACTTTCTGCTGGTTGCCGCCGGACAGGCGCACGAGCCGGTCGTCCGGGCCCGTGCAGCGGATGCCGAAAGCGGCGATCGCGGCCGCGGCGGCAGCGCGTTCGCGAGCCGGCCGCACCGCGCCGCCCGTGAACCAGCGCGGCAGGAACGGAAAGCTGATCGTGCCGGCGATCGACGCGAACGGCACGCTGTCGGGAAACAGCGACGTGCGCCAGCGGTCCTCGCCGGCCAGGAACACGCCGGCTCGAATGGCGTCGGCCGGCGAGCGTGGCCGCCACGGCCGACCGTCGAGCGTCATCTCGCCGGCGGCCGCGCGCACGGCGCCGAAGATCGCATTGGCGAGGCGCGACTTGCCGCCGCCGACCGGGCCCGCGATCGCGACGATCTCGCCGCGCCGGACGTCGAGATCGAACGGCGCGCTGGCCGGTAACAGCCGCAGGTTTCGCAGGCTGAGGCCCGCTTCGGGCGACGACGCGGCGCGGCCCGCGTCCGCCGCGCGCGCTTGCGGCAAAGGCCGTCCGATCATCGTTTCCACCGCGGCATCGAAATCGACCGGCGCGGCCAGATCGGCGACGATCCGGCCGTCGCGGACGATCGCCACGCGATCGGCAATGCGGCGCAAGTCGCCGAGCCGGTGCGATACCAGCAGGATTGCGACGCCGTCGTCGCGCAACGCATCCAGCAGCCCGAAGAGCCGCTCCGCTTCCGGCGCGGACAGGCTCGCGGTCGGCTCGTCGAGGATCAGCAGGCCGGGCTGCCCGGCGAGCGCACGCGCCAGGGTCACACGCTGCTGATCGGCCAGCGACAGCGACGCGAGCGGCGCCGACAGGTCGGCGTCGAGCCCGACGCGCTCGGCGAGCGGTCGCGCCGCAGCGCGCCGCGCGGCCGGCGGCACGCGCCACGGCGAGGCCGGATCGCACAGCCGGTCGAGCAACAGGTTGTCGGCGATCGACAGTGTCGGCACGACGGCGTCGGCGACCGACTGGTGCACGGTGGCGACGCCGAGCCGCTTCGCCGCGTGCGGCGACGCCGGCCGATAGGGTGCGCCGCGCAGCGTCAGCGTGCCGCCGTCGGGCCGGATCACGCCGCTCAGGATCTTCACGAAAGTCGATTTGCCGGCGCCGTTCGCACCCATCAGCGCGACGACTTCACCGGCGCCGATCGACAGGTCGAGCGCCGCCAGCGCGACGGTCGCGTCGAACCGTTTCGCGATGCCGGCGGCGCTCAGGACGGGCGGCGCCGGCGAGCGGCGCGGTCGATTGGCGAGTACTGCGCTCACGATCGCATCCATCGGCATCCATGCCGGTCAGGCGAACCGTGCCGCCCGACCGACCGGTCGCATTCGAAGCCGCGCTCGTTATCGCTCGCAAACAACCCTTCGATCGCGCACCCGGATGCGGATACGAAACGTTCGCCGTCATGCTTCGAGCCGGCACATCCTGCCTCCGGCGAAAACAGCACATCGCGGCTCATGTCGGGCACCTCCCAGATTCGTCGCTCCGCCGGGACAAACGCATGCTGCGCCTGCCGCTCCCGATGCGGCCGGTCGGCGACCGGATAGTCGACTCTACCGCCCGGCATCGCGTGGCCCTACCAATGTTTTGGGGAATCGATATCCGTCCGTCAGCCCCCGGCTGCTGCGGATTGCCGGAATGCGCGCCGGAAGGTCCCGATCGCAGGATTCGCCCATCGGAAATGCAAAAGGCCGGTCAGTGCAACCTGGCCGGCCTTGTGCATTTCGCCACACCACCTCTCGCGAATCCGGTTCAGCCGTGGAACACAAGCAGCACCAACGGCATCGTGACGGCCGCAAGCGCCGTCTGTACGGTAATGATGCCAGCGGACAATCGGTGATCACCGCCGAGCAGCTTCGCCATGATGTACGCGGACGGTGTACACGGCAGTGAATTGAACAACACGATCGTCGTGAGTGCCGGGCCCCGGATGCCGAGGCTGAAACCGATCCAGAAGGTCAGCAGCGGCACGAGCAGCAACTTGATCACCGACGACTGGAACACGGGGCCGCGCGCCGCCTTCGCGGCCTTCACGTCAAGGCCCGCTCCCACCGCGAGCAGTCCGAGCGGGAGCGACGCAGCGCCGAGAATCGACAGCACGCTCGACACCACACCCGGCAAACCCAGCCCGCCGAGATTGAACGCGGCGCCGAGTACGACCGACATGATGACCGGGTTCCTCAGCAGCGCGCCGCCGATCTGCCATGCCGACGGTGCGCCACCACGGCCGTGACGCATCAGGATAATGATCGATGCGACGTTCAGAAGCGGAATCGCGACCGCGATGCTGATCGACGTGAGCGTGAGACCGACGCTCCCGTACAGCGCCGCCGCTGCGGCAACACCCACATACGTATTGGGCCGTAACGCCCCCTGGATCACCGACGAAAACACGGCCCCCGGCTGCCGGCTCCACGCTCGCCACGCATAGAGCAGCGCCGCGCTCGCGGCCACCGCGCCGAGGATCGCGACCGCGATCGGCCGCACCGGAAACTGCGTCAAATTGGCTTTCGCGACCTGGCTGAACATCAGCGCGGGAAACATGTAGTAGTAGTTCAGCGTTTCGCATGGCAGCCAGAATTCGTCCGGCAGTAGGCGGCGCTGCCGCAGCACGAATCCCGCCAGGATCAGCACGAAGATCGGAACCAGCGCGGTCAGGACATTCTGCATCGGTTGCGCTCCCGTCACGCGAAGACCAGCGTCTTCGCGAGCACGACCGCGCCATAGACGCCGATGAATGCGGTCATTGCGCGTTCGTACAGCGGCGCACGGGCTCGCGTGCGTTGAGGCGCGCGACGGTCATGCCCGAACGGTACAACGCAAGAAGCGTTTCAGCGGTATTCGACGCCGGTCCGATCGTCGCGATGATGGTGGTCTTTGACATTTTTCTGGTCCGATGAATTCGGAGCACAGAAATATGACAGAACCGCGAAATTCCGAGAAAGAATAAAAAGTGCGAAATCTAGATCGAAAGGTGATTTGGAAAACGCGCGGGCGCCTTGCCCGATCGATTGACTGCGCTCAGGCCATCGTCGCGTGACTGAAAGCACGCTTCAACCGACAAACCGTGCCTCGACACCGCTTCGGACCACCAGATCAAAGCGCTCGGGCCGTATATGAAACACCGTGGATTCACACGTACGGCCGTCGGCCAGATGCGACGTCCGCCGCAACACGAGCAGCGGCGCTTGTTTTCCCGTCTTTAGCCGGGCAGCGATATCGTCCGGCGCGGCCACGGCCGTCACCGACATCTCGGCATCCGTGATGCGCCAGCCAACCAAGGTCTCCAACACCTCGTAGGTCGACATGCTCTCGGCCTGCTCGAAGGTGAAGGTACGCGCATCGGGCAGCAGGCAGGTCTGCGCGAGCGCGACAGGTTCGTCGTCGACCCAGTGCCGGCGCTCGAGATAGATACAGCGCGTGACGTCGGCGGCGAATGCCTGCCGCAAGCCCGGCGGTACGTCGCACGCTTCCATGCGCAGCAATTCCATCCGTGCCCGTGCGCCCTGCCCGGCGATCGAATCGTGAAGCCCACGCAGCACGTCGAGCCGATGCCGCAGCCGCTGCTTCGCGGCGAAGGTCCCTTTGCCCTGCTTGCGCTCGACGATGCGCGCGTCGGTGAGGCGATCGAGCGCGAGCCTGACGGTCACGCGGCTCACTTGAAAACGCTCGCTCAACCGGGCCTCTGACGGCAGCTTGCCGGTCGGCTCGTACACGCCGCGTTCGATCTCGTCGCGCAGCGTCGTCGCGATCTGCTCGTAGAGCGACGTCGTGTCGTCACGCACCAGCGTCATCGGTCGTTCCTCTCCGTGCTCGGCTCGCGCTATGCGCGATCTTCGATATCGATATGAAAAGCAATTGGATCGCTCAACTTGTATTAATACGTATTATTACATCTCGACAGACGGTCGGGTCTGCTATTTCAGCGCCCGACGCACGGGGAGCATACCAGTGACCGAAAACGCAATCGGCACGCCGTCGCTGGACGGTGCGCAGGCAAGCCGGCCGTCGCGGGCCGAACCGGCAGCGGAGCGGCGCTCCGATCCGCACGCGACGGGACGATCGCGTGGCGCGCAGTGGCGTGGCGCGATCGGCTTTGCCGCCGCGTGGCTCGCGTTCTTCGCGATCGCATGGTGGTTGCCCGCGCCCGCGCATCTTTCCGCAGAAGGCAAGGCGACACTCGCGGTCGTCGCATGGGTCGCGATCGTGTGGATCACCGACGCGGTTCCTGTCGGCGTAAGCGGCATCCTGCTGCCGATGCTGCTCGTGCTGTCACACGCGAGCCCGTCGTTTCCGAAAGCGGCAAGCGGCTTCGCCGCGCCCGTCGTGTTTCTGTGTCTCGCCGCCTTCCTGTTCTCCGCGATCATGCAGGCGTGCGGGCTCGACCGACGCATTGCATTGCTGCTGCTCGATCGCCTGAAGGTCCGCACGGCTAACGGCGTGATCTGGGCGATGTTCGCGGTGAACTGCGTGATGGCGCTCGTCGTGCCGGCCGCGAACGCACGTGCCGCCACGTTGCTGCCGGTCACGAACGGCATCGTCCGGCTGTTCGGCGAATCGCCGCGCGAGCGCGCTGCCAGAAAGGCGATCGTGATCCAGACGCTCGTATACGGCGCGATGATCAGCGGCATGTGTATCCTGACGGCCCACCTGCCCAACATGGTCGTGTCAGGGCTGCTCGAAAAGCAGCTCGGCATCCGGATCTCGTATCTGACGTGGCTGAAGCTGCAGTGGCCATACCTCGGGATGTTCGCGATCACACAGGGCTGGGTGCAGTTTTATTTCCGCTCGCGCGCGGTTGCGATTCCCGGCGGTCTCGACGCGATCGCGGCAATGCGTCACGCGCAACCGCCAGCCACGCGCAACGACGCGATCGTGCTTGCGCTGTTCGCGGGCGTCGCCGTGCTGTGGGCAACCGAACCGTTCCATCATCTGCCATCGGAAATCGTCGCGCTGATCGCGCTCGCACTGTTGTTCGCACCCGGCGTGCTGCGTTTCGGCTGGGCCGAGGTCGAGCAGCGCACGATCTGGGGCACGTTGTTCCTGCTGGCCGGCGCGCTGTCGCTGTCGTCGGCGATCAGTGCGTCCGGGCTCGCGAACTGGGCCGCCGATCATATCTACGTCGCCGCGCGTGGGCACGGCTGGTGGCTGGCCATCGCGATCGTGATGCTCGGCACGCACGTGATCCGCATCGGCATGCTGTCCAACGTCGCGGCCGTCACGATGATCGCCCCGATCGCGCTTGCCCTCGCGCCGCGACTCGGTCTGCATCCGGTCGCGTTCACGATGCTGGTCAGCGACACCGACAGCTTCGCGTACCTGCTGCCCACGCAGATCACCGCCGGCGTCATCGCGTATAGCAGCGGCGCGTTCTCGACGGCCGACTACGCGAAGGTTGGCGTGGTGTCGGTGCTGATCGCGATCGGCTATGGCCTCTGCGTGATCGCGCCGTGGTACGCGTACATGGGCATCCCCGTCTGGGACGCGAGCGCGCCCTGGCCGTTCGCGCATTGAAGCGCCCGCATTCCATCGCCATCCTTTTTGAGTTCCCCATGAACGAATCCCACGACATCCTCGATACCGTTGATGCCCGCGCCGCCGCGCTGCGCGACCGCCTGGGCCCGCATGTTGCGCCCGAAGGACTGTACGAACGCCACAAGCGTCTGCCCTTTGCAGGACGCGTACGTTGCAACGTCACGCGTCTCGAAGCCGGTGAGTGGAACGAAATCGTGCTCGACTATGAAGTCGGCTCATCGGGCATCGCCGACGGCGGCTGGCTGAAGGCCACCTTCAAGTTCTATTCCGACTGGGCGCTGTTCCAGACGAGCGACCCGAGCGCCGCGAACTACATCAGCGCCGAATACCATGCGGCACCGCTCGTGCCGGGTCAGAGCCCGGCCACGGTGCAGGCGCTGAACGTGCGCTTCGACCAGAAGGGGCATGAACGGCCGTTCCAGAAGGCCGTGATCGTCGACATCGTCGACGGCTACGTGAATGCCGGCGACCGGATCGTGATTCGCCTCGGCGACCGTCGGCGCAGCCCCGGCACGCGCGTGCAGACCTTCGCCGAGGACAGCTTCCGGTTCCGGCTCTACGTCGATCCGCTCGGCACGTCACGCTTCGTCGCGGTGCCCGGCGACGTATCGATCGACATCCGCGCCGGCGCGCCGTCCGACATGCTGCTGAACGGCCCGCGCTTCGTACGGCCGGGCACGCGCGCGCCGTTCCGGCTGTCGCTGCAGGACTGCTGGGGTAACGCGTGCCGCGACGTCGGCGGCGCGGCACGCGTTACCGCGTACGACGCACGCGGCGAAACCGTCTACCGGCGCGAGCACGTACTGCCCGACGCGGGGTTCGCGAGCGGCGCGGTCGACGACCTGCCGACCGATGCGGGCACGCTGCGCATCGTGGCCGACATGCCCGCGCGGCCAGACGTGCGCGCGGCCGAAGCGTGGCTCACGGTCGACGCGTCGCTGCCCGCGCCGCGCGCGCTGTATGCGGATCTCCATGTGCACGCGCATGACACGGTCGGCACCAACAGTCCCGAGTACAACGCGCGCTACGCACGCGACATCGGCGGCATCGACGTGCTTGGTTATACCGCGAACGATTTCCAGATCACCGACGAAAACTGGCAGCTTGGTGTCGAGGCGGTCGAGCGCTTCAACGAGCCGGGCCGCTTCGTTGTCTATCCCGTGCAGGAATGGTGCGGAAGTTCGACCGCAGGCGGCGACCACAACGTCGTGTTTCTCGGCGACGCTCGGCCGGACTTCCCGTACAACGCGCGCGGCGAACACAACCGTACGCTGGTCTGGAACGAGGACATGAAGGGCCATACGGTCGAACTCGGCCGCTGGCCCGTCGAGGAACTGTGGGACGCGTATGCGGACGATGCCGCTCAGCATCTGGTGATGCCGCATGTCGGTGGCCGCCGCTACATCCCCGACTGGCACCATCCGGAGCTCGAGCGACTCGTCGAGATCGCGTCGTCATGGGGGCATTTCGGCTGGCTATACCAGGACGTGATCACGCGCGGCTACCGGCTTGGCGTAGCGGCCAGCGGCGACGAACATCGCGGCCGGCCGGGCGGCGGCGCGCCCGGTGTGCAGGTGTTCGGCGTGCACGGCGGGCTGACCGGCGTGCTCGCGCCCGCGCTCGACCGGAAGAGCGTTGGCGAAGCGCTGCGCGCGCGCCGCACGTGGGCGACCACCGGCGAGCACAGCGCGCTGCTCGTGCGTTGCGGCGATTACTGGCAAGGCGACGCGTTTACGCACCGCGGGCCGGCGCGGCTCGACTACCGGCTGCTTGGCCAGTCAGGCTGGGAATACGTGGCTGCGTACGATCACGAAGGGTTGCTGTGGGAACGCAACCTGCATGCGGAACTCGGCTACGCCGATCGCCTGATTCGTATCCGCTGGGGCGGCGCGCGCATCCGCGACCGTTACCGCTGGGCCGCGTGGCGCGGCCGGATCCGCATCGGCAACGGCACGATTCACCGTTTTGGATCGCACGGCTTCGAGCATGTCGAGGAGTCGGCATGGCGCACCGGCGCGACCGACGTCGAGTTCCGCAGCGATACCTATGGCGACGCCGACAGCATCGAGCTCGACATCGGCAATCTCGCCGGCGCGACGATCGTCATCGAAGGCACGATCGACAGCTTCGCGAAGGTCGGCGATCCACTGCAGCGCAATCCGTTCGTGCATGCGCCTGCGTTCCGTTTTGAAATCAGCGGCGCGGAACTGCTCGCGCGCGGCGCGGCAACGCATGCGCTCGGCGGCACCGAGCTGTTCGTCGCGGTCGAGCGGCTGACCGACCAGCCGCTACCCGTCGATCTCGCAGGCAGCATCGACGTGGCCCCCGGCAATGCGCCGTTCGGATGTCGTCCCGTGTATTTCTTCGGACGGCAGCGCAACGACAGCAAGGTCTGGTCGTCGGCGCAGTTCATCACGTTTGACTATCCATGAACGAATGCGAGGATGGGTGCACCAATGTCGAGCCAACGATGTATTCGACACATTGATGTCGCAGTCGACAGGGGACGCAACGCGGACCGGCGTCCAGGTGGGTTTCGACAGTAACGGCAGATTGCGCGGCAGACACGGCGACGTCGCGACACCCGTGCTGTTCCGTAATGGCTCTACGCAAATCAAAGCAGCTTCGTGATCGCATGATCGAAACAGTGCCGGTGCATACCGCAGGAGTGGAGGAGCGCACCGAGGGACCGTTGACTCATGCATGCATCGGGCCGTCTGCCCCGTCCGGCTACCGATCGTGGAAACGGGCTCGACAACGCGCGATTACGGCATGTTACACACGCGCGTCGCTCCCGGAGCGGTCGACCATTGCCCGTCCGACATGATCCGACACGACCGACGCGTCGTGTGCAAACAGAACGGCGAGCGGCGCGCGCGAGCCGCTCACTCCAATGCATCGGTTCAGGTCCGACGATAACGTACGCGTGCGCCGGTCGCTGCTCGGTGTCGAGAACGCTCTACGATGAGCGGCAAGCGTCCGTCCTTTGGGTCCCGGCGGACATCACGATTGCCGGAACGACGCACCATAAGCACTGTCCGGCAGGCGATCGCCCCCCCCCAGGCGCGAACGGAACGTCCCGCCCGGCGGCAGCGTCCGGTACAGGCCGCGCTTCTTCAATTCCGGCACGATCAATTCGGCGAAATCGTCGAACGTGCCGGGGCTGATCAGCGGATTGAGCATGTAGCCGCTCGTCGTCGACTGCCGCGCATGCTCGGCGATCTGGTCGGCGACTTCGTCCGGCGAACCGACGAGAATCAGGTCGGTGCCGCGCGTAACGCTCGCGAACTTGCGGCGCACATCGCCGGCCGTCAGCGGCTTGCCGCTGCCGTCCGGCCGCATCACGTAGGACGTCAGCCCTTCGGTCTGCGTGGTCAGCGGCTCGTCGTCCGCATAGCGATCGATGTCGATGCCGGTGTCGCCCGCGTAGCTGACGAGCTGTGCCTGCAGGTGATAGTGCTGCTGCAGCGCATGGTATTTCTCCTTCGCGTCGCTTGACGAGCGCGCCGTCACGATCCGCAGCACCGTGAGCGCCTTCACGTCGTCCGCCGCACGGCCGTTTTCGACCGCAAGCCGGCGAATCTCGTCGAGACCGGTACGGATCTCGTGCGGATTCGACTTCGCGACGAACACCACTTCGGCGTGCTTCGCCGCGAATTCGCGTCCGCGCCCGGACCAGCCGGCCTGAATCAGTACGGGCGAGCGCTGCGGCGACGGCGCGCACACGTGCGGGCCGTGCACGCGATAGTGCGTGCCTTCGTGCGCGATCGGCCGCACGCGGTCGCCGCGCGCATAGCGTGGCGCGTGCTTGTCGGCGACGACTGCGTCGTCCGCCCAGCTCCCTTCCCACAGCTTGTAGACGACATCGAGAAACTCCTCCGCGCGCGCGTAGCGTTCGTCGTGGCCGATCATCCGGTCGAGCCCGAAATTGCGCGCCGCGCTCGTCAGGTAGGACGTCACGATGTTCCAGCCGATCCGGCCGTTGCTCAGGTGATCGAGCGTGCTGAAGCGGCGCGCGAGCGCGAACGGATGTTCGTAGGTCGTGCTCGCGGTCACGCCGAACGCCAGGCGTTCGGTCTGCGCGACGAGCGCCGGGATCAGCATCATCGGATCGTTGGCCGGCGACTCCACCGCCCACCGCAGTGCGGCGTCGGCCGACCCGCCGTACACGTCGTACAGGCCGAGCACATCCGCGAAGAACAGCATGTCGAGATCGACCTGCTCGGCCTTGCGCGCGAGGTCCGACCAGTACGCGAGCGTATTGGCGCGCAGCCGTTCGTCGGCGGGATGGGTCCAGAGGCTCGGCGCACCGCCGCAGCCGACGCTGGCTTGTTCATAGAGGGAAAACAGCAGGGGGCGAGGATCGGACATCGTCATGCTCAATGCGGGACAGGAGAATCAGTTGGGGGCCGCCCACACGCCCGACGACGCGTGACGTGCGCGCGCGGGTGCGCGGTCGTCCGACTCGCGCGTCAGGTAGCGATTGAGGCGTCTCTCGAGACGGGCGGCAGGAATCGTCAGCAGCGCGACCAGCACGACATAGATGATCGCCGCGCCGGCCAGCGGTTCGTACACGCGCAACGTCTCGAAGCGCAGCGTGTTGGCCGTCCCCATCACGTCGAACACCGTGATGGTCGACGCGAGGACGGTCGATTTCAGCAGCAGGATCGCTTCGCCGGTGAGCGCGGGCAGCGCGAGCCGCCACGCGCGCGGGCCGACGATCCGGCGCAGTACGCCGATGCGCGTCATCCCGTACGCGTAACCTGCCTCGATCTCGCCGGCCGGCACACCGGCGATCGCGCCGCGCAGGATCGTCGCGACATACGCACTCTCGTTCACGCTCAAGGCGACGACGGCATACCAGAACGCGTCGCGCAACAGAGGCGATGCCCAGCTGTCGCGCATCCATTCGCGCGGCACGATCTGGCCGAATCCGTAGTACAGCAGATAAAGCTGCACCAGCAGCGGCGTGCCGCGAATCAGCATGATCCAGCCGCGCGCGAACCAGCGAAGCGGCGCATCGCTCGCGCCGGCGGCAAGCGCGAGCGGCACGCCGAGCAGCACACTGGCCGTGCCGGACAACAGCATCAGCGCGACCGTCGTCGGCACCGCGGCGAGCAGCTTCGGCATGACCGTATCGAGCAGGAACGGCATCGAGAAGATCATGTGCTCGCGCTCGGCATGCCGCGGTTCGCGTACCGCTCGAGCGCGGCGAAGAGCCCCGTCGACGTGATGCTCAGCAGCAGGAACAATGCCGCCGTGACCGCATAGAAGAACACGTAGTGCCGGGTCGCACCGGCGGCGAGCTGGCTCGCCTTCAGCAGATCCGTAAACGATCCGAGCACGCTGATGAACGACGCATCCTTGGTCGCGTTCAGCCACACGTTGCCGACACCGGGCAGCGCGAGCCGCGCCGCGGCCGGGAGCCGGATGCGCATCAGCGTCTGCCACGGCGTCATCCCGTACGCGTGCGCGGCTTCGATCTGACCGACCGGAACATTGACGAGCGCCGCGCGGAAGATGTCGGTGAGATACGCACCCTGGATAAAACCGAGCGACAACGCAGCGACGAGGAACGGATCGAATGCGAAGCCGTCGGACACCAGGCCGCTTCGGCGCAGGGCCGCCTCGGCAGCCGGTGCGACCGCGTAGAACGCGAGCAGCAGGCACAACAGCTCGGGCAGCGCGCGCACGAGCATCGTGTAAAGGCGGATGAGCCAGGCGAGCGGCGCATACCGCGACAGCTTCCCGAGCGCGCCTGCGATGCCGAGCAGCGTGCCGGTGCAGAACGACGCAGCCGCGACGCCAAGCGTCAACGCGAACGCACCCGCGAAGATGCGCCCGTAACCGCCGCCGCCGAATGCGAGCAGCGCCAGCAGCGAGTCGTCCGCTGCCATCGCTTCAGCGGCCCTTCTCGATCGTGCCCTTCAGGTTCGGATAGCGCGCGGTGATCGCATCCCACGTGCCGTCCTGCTGCAGCTGCGCAATCGCGGTCGACAACCTGCCGCGTAGCGCGTCGCCGCGCCGCACACCCGCGCCAATGCCGAGACCCAGCACCGGATCGTCCGCGCACGCGGTCTTGACCTCGTAATCCTTCCCGTCGCGCGACGACAGGAACGCCGTGAACAGCCCCTTCGCTTCCTGCACATAATCGACCCGGCCGGAGACCAGATCCGCGAGCGCATTGTCGAACTTGTCGAAGGCCTTGATCTGTGCGTCCTGCTTGAATCGGCCGTCGAGGAATGCCGAGAAGTTCGTGCCGGCCTCGACACCGATCACGCGGCCCTTGAAGCTCGCGGGCACCGCGCAATCGACGCGGCGCCGATCGCTCTTTGCGCCGACGAATACCGTCGGCGATTCGTAGTAGGCACGACTGAAGTCGATGGCCTTCTGCCGTTCGCCGGTAATCGTCATCGACGACCAGATCACGTCGATCTTGCGGTTTTGCAACGCCGGTATCAGGCCGTCCCATGCGATGTCGGTGAGTTCGCAGCGCACGTTCAGCTTGCTGCACGCGGCATCGAGCACATCGATTTCCCAGCCCTTCCACTTGCCCGTGGCGTCCTTCGAGAAGAACGGCGGATACGATTCGGCGTCGATGCCGACATGCAGCGTCGGTTGAGCCGCAAGCGCGGCGGACGCCGCGCCAAGCATGAACAGCGCGGCCGCAGCGGTGCGTGCCCGGGAATGCGTCAAACGATTCATTTGGCTGATTTCTGAAATAACGTCGGAATCACCGGCGTCGCAACCGGCAGGAGGCGAGACTGTAATGCCTGCCGATGCGTGTACCAAATGGTTATTTTTGCGATGGATATCTGATCCGGCGATATGTGGTGCGAGTCGATCGATTGCGTCACGCCGAGTCAGAAAAATTCATCAGAAGCCGCAACGAGACGTCGAAACCACCGCACCTTCCGCATCCCAAATAGTGACCCTTCTAACATAATGAGATCGCATTCTCACATTTAATGTGATTTTATTGTCATCCATTGCAGGCCGCCGCCGACCGCGCATGCGGCGCCCCCCATACCAAGGAAGAGACCCAGATGGAGACAATCGCCGTCATCGGCAGCAACATGGTCGACCTCGTGACCTATGTCACGCGCATGCCCGCCCGGGGCGAAACGCTCGAAGCACTGAACTTCGAGCTCGGCTGCGGCGGCAAGGGCGCGAACCAGGCGGTCGCGGCCGCACGCCTCGGCGCGCGCGTCGTGATGGTGACGAAAGTCGGCGACGACGTGTTCGCCGACAACACGATCCGCAACTTCGAGCGCGAAGGAATCGACACCACGCACGTGCGCAAGGTCGCCGGCGTGCCGAGCGGCGTCGCGCCGATCTTCGTCGAACCCGATTCGAGCAACAGCATCCTGATCGTCAAGGGCGCGAACCGCCATCTGAAGCCGGCCGACATCGACGCGGCCGCGCCGACGCTCGCCGAATGCGCGCTGATCGTGCTGCAGCTCGAGATCGAACTCGACACCGTCTATCACGCGATCGCATTCGGCGCGCGCCACGGCATCCCCGTTTTGCTGAACCCCGCGCCCGCGGTGGCCGACCTCGATTTCGAGCGGATCCGCTCCGTCGAATTCTTCGTGCCGAACGAAACCGAGCTCGCGATCGTGTCCGGCATGCCGGTCGATTCGCGCGCCACCGCTGCGCGCGCCGCCGAAGCGCTGGTCGCGCGCGGCCTGAAACACGTGCTCGTCACGCTCGGCGACAAGGGCTCGCTGCTCGTGTCGCGCGACGGCGTGCAGCACGTGCCGGGCGTGCCGGTCGACGCGCGCGATACGACGGGCGCCGGCGACGCGTATATCGGCTGCTTCGCGCGCTGCTATGCCTCGTCGCGCGACGCGCTCGACGCGATGCGCTACGCATCCGCGTACGCCGCGCATTCGGTCACGGGCCTCGGCACGCAGAAATCGTACGCCGACGCCGCGACGTTCGAACGCTTCCTCCGCGACGCCGGCTTCTGAACGGCGCCATCATCGACGAGACAATTGGGAAGGAGACACCCATGAGCCGAGCCAGAATCGAACACACACCCGACGGCTATTACCTGACCCGCACACCGCTGTTCGCATTCACGCTGCTGTGCTGCCTGTTCGCGCTGTGGGGCACCGCCGCGAACCTGAACGACGTGCTGATCGCGCAGTTCAAGAAATCGTTCTTCCTGTCCGACTTCGAATCGGCGTTCGTGCAGTCCGCGTTCTATCTCGGCTACTTCTTCCTCGCGATTCCCGCCGCGACCGTCGTGAAGAAGTTCAGCTACAAGACGACGATCCTCGTCGGCCTGCTGCTCTACACGACCGGCTGCCTGCTGTTCTTCCCGGCCGCGTCGATGGCGAAGTACGGGATGTTCCTCGTCGCGCTGTTCGTGATCGCCGCGGGCCTGTCGTTCCTCGAAACGGCGTCGAACTCGTATTCGACGCTGATGGGCCCGCGCGATACCAGCACGCGGCGGCTGAACATCTCGCAGACGTTCTACCCGTTCGGCGCGATGGCCGGCGTGGTCATGGGCAGCTTCCTGATCTTCAAGGAAAGCGATGCGTCGCATGCGCAGCTCGCGGCGATGTCGGCGGCCGACGCGCACGTGCACCAGCTCGCGATGATCCAGGCCACGCTCGAGCCGTACAAGTGGCTGATCGTCGTGCTCGTCGCCGTGTTCATCGTGTTTGCGCTCACGCCCTACCCGGCATGCAAGGGCAACGGGCCGAGCGCGACCACGCACCGGATCGACGCGCGCGGCACGCTCGCGCGCCTGTTCGGCAACCGGCGCTTCGTCGCGGGCATCGTCGCGCAGTTCCTGTATGTCGGCGCGCAGGTCGGCGTGTGGAGCTTCACGATCCGGCTCGCGATGCAGATCGGCGGTCTCACCGAGCGCGGCGCCTCGCGCTACCTGCTCGCGACGTTCTTCGCGTTCTTCGTCGGCAAGCTGGTTGCGACGCTCGTGATGAAGCGCGTCGGCCCGGCCAAGGTGCTGATCGTCTATGGTGTGCTGTGCATCGCGCTGCTCGCGTACACGATCAGCGTGCACGACATCACCGCCGTTTATGCGGCCGTGTGCGTAAGCGTGTTCCTCGGCCCGTGCTGGCCGACGATCTACGGCCTCACGATCGACGGCCTCGGCAAGGACACCGAATACGGCGGCTCGATCCTCGTGATGAGCATCGTCGGCGGCGCGGTCGTGCCGCTGATCCAGGGGCTGATCTCCGATCACACCGGCGGCAACATGCAGCTCGCGTTCGTCGTGCCGCTCGCGTGCTTCGTCGTGATCGTCTACTACGGCTTCTACTGCCTGCGCCACCTGCCGGCAGCCACACCCGACGCGGCAGCCGACGGCAACGCGCCCGCGCGCTACGCCGCGACGCGCAATACGTCGGGAGCGTGACCATGCGAGGCAAGATCGAACTGCGGCGCGACGACTTCCGCGACACGCCGCGCACGCTGTACCGCACCGACGGCATCACCGTCACCGCGTTCGCGTATCCGTCCGGCGTCGAGGCGCTGAAGCTCGAGAACCGCCGCGGCCACCTCGTCGTGCTGCCGTATCTCGGCCAGATGATCTGGGCCGCCGCGTTCGACGGCCGCGACCTGACGATGAAGCACATGTTCCGGCAGCCGAAGCGCGCGGCGTCGATCATCGATACCTACGGCTGCTTCATGTTCCACGGCGGGCTGCTGCGCAACGGCTGCCCGGGCCCGGAAGATACGCACGCGCTGCACGGCGAGATGCCGTGCGCGCCGATGGATCGCGCGAGCCTGATCGTCGGCACGGATGCGCGCGGCGCAACGATCGAAGTGACCGGCGAATACGAATACGTGCAGGGCTTCGGCAGCCACTACGTCGCGCGTCCGTCGGTGCGCCTCGCGGAGCACGACGCACAGATGACGATCGCGATGGACGTTACGAATCTCGGCGGCGCGCCGATGGACCTGATGTACATGGCACACCTGAACTATGCGTACGTGCCGGGCGGCCGCTTCATGCAGTCGCTGCCGCGCGGCGGGTTGCGATTGCGTGAAAGCGTGCCCGCGCACGTGAAGCCGACCGCCGCGTGGCGCGATTACACGGCCACGCTCGCACGCGAACCGGAACGGCTCGCGACGCTCGATGCGCCCGCGCTGTACGACCCCGAGATCGTGTTTTTCATGAACGGTGCGGAAACGGATGCAGACGGCGTCGCGCATTTCCTGCTCGCGCATCCGGACGGCGGCGCATTCCACACCGCGTACCGCCCCGAGCAGTTCCCGCATGCGACGCGCTGGATCCTGCACAACGCGGACCAGCAGGTCGCCGCATTCGCGCTGCCGTCGACCTGCGAGCCGGAGGGGTATGAAGCCGAACGCCGCAAGGGCCATGTCGCGGTGCTCGCGCCGGGCGCGACGCGCCGCTTCGATGTGGTCACCGGCTACCTGAGCGCGGCGGAAGCACGCGATGCGTGAAGCGATGCGCGGCCGCGTAGCGTCAGGTCACGAGCGCGATCCCGTGTTCGCGAATCGCCGTTTCGTAGCGACTGCTCAGTTGCCCGTCGGAGATCACGTAGTTGAAGTCGGTCAGTTCGGCGAAATAAGCCGCGCGCACTTCGTCGAACTTCGTGTGGTCGACGATCAGGAAGCGGTTCTGCGCGCGCGCCATCACCTTCTTCTTCGCGTCGACTTCGTGGAAGTTGAAGCACGTGACGCCGCAGCGGTCGCTCACGCCGGCCGCGGAGATGAACGCCTTCGACACGCGCACCGTGTCGAGGATGCCGGTTTCGGCGACCGACTCGAACACCATGTTCTTGCGATGGTACGCGCCGCCGCACAGGATCACGCTGCAATGCGGCTTTTGCTGCAGCTTCGCGAATACGTTCAGCGAATTGCAGACGGCCGTGAATTCGAGGTCGTCCGGAATGAAGTCGACGATGAACGGCGTGGTCGAGCCGCAGTCGACGAAGATCGTGTCGCCGGTCGTCACGAACTGCGCGGCCAGCTTGCCGATGCGGCGCTTTTCCTCGGTCTGCCGGTTATTCTCCGCGCTGATCAGGTACTCGCCGATGTCGCTGCGCTGCGCGGCGAAATGGCGCGTCACGTAGCCGCCGATCAGGCTCAGGCCGTGCGGATTGTCCGCGAGATCGCGGCGGATCGTCATCTCGGACACGCCGAACAGCTCGGCGACTTCCCTCAGATGAATCGCGTTCTGCCCTTGCAGCACGTTCATCAGCGTCTTGATCCGTTCGCCCTTCTTCGTTTCCATGCCTGTATCCTGCGTGCCTGTCGCACTCGTCGCTCGTCGTGCCGGGCGCGCGGGCCCGGCCGGAATGTCGTATTTGTAACAAACCGATGTGAAAACATCAACTTTCCGTGTGCCTTTCCGGCACACGATCCGTGGAGTCCTGAAACATGCCGCTTTCCAACGCCCAACTCGCCCAAACCATCGATCACACGCTGCTCGCGCCCGACGCGAGCGACGCGCAGATCCGCGAACTCTGCCGCCAGGCGGCCGCGCATCGCTTTTACTCGGTCTGCGTGAATTCGGCGAACGTGCCGTTGGCCGCCCGCGAGCTGGCCGATACCGGCGTGCTCGTCTGCGCGGTGGTCGGCTTTCCGCTCGGCGCGGGGCTGTCGGCCGCGAAGGCATTCGAGGCGTCGGCCGCGATCGCGGCGGGCGCCCGTGAGATCGACATGGTGATCAACCTCGGCGCGCTGAAGAGCGGCCGCGCCGACGACGTGAAGGCCGACATCGCGGCCGTGCAGCACGCGTGCGGCGCGGTGCCGCTGAAGGTGATCCTCGAGACGGGGCTGCTGAGCGACGACGAGAAGGTGCGCGTGTGCGAGATGTGCCGCGACCTCGGCGTCGCGTTCGTGAAGACGTCGACCGGGTTCGGCCACGGCGGCGCGACGCTCGCCGATGTCGCGCTGATGCGGCGTACGGTCGGGCCGGACCTCGGCGTGAAGGCATCGGGCGGCGTGCGCGACCGCGCGGCCGCGCTCGCGATGCTGGACGCCGGCGCGACGCGGCTCGGCACGAGCTCGGGGGTGGCGATCGTCACCGATCAGGGCGGCAGCGATTCGGCGTACTGACGCGCGCAAGCCGGCTTTCGCATGCGAGACCTGCAAGCGAAGGCCGGTTGCCCGGATACGCGCTCGGACGACGACGCACGGCCTTGCGATTCCGATGGTCGAAGCACGAAGTCCGAAGCACGGCGACGGAAACTCTACCCGCGATCGGTGCGGCCGCAACCATGCGCGTCCGCGCCGCGTTCGGCGGTTCGACGCCGCCGCGCATCTTCCGCCCGCGCGACAACCCCGGCACAATGCCGCTCATGCGCTACGACAACGCCTTCGTTTACCCGTCTTCCGGCCTGATCGGCCGGCTCGCCAACCGGATCGTCGCGAGCGGCCCGCTGCTGCGCGCGCGCCGCGCGCTGCTGTCGCGGCTGCCGTTCCTGCAACTCGCGAGCGACGTCGAGAACGTCGTGTATTGCACGTGGGTTGTCGACGTCGCGGCCGTCGCGCACCTGGTGCCGCGCGGCGTCACGCTCGCGAGCCGCGACGGCCGCACGCTGTTCACGACGCTCACCTATGCGCACCGGCACTTCGGCCCGCGGCTCGCCGGCCCGCTGCGACGTGTGTTTCCGTCGCCGCTGCAGAGCAACTGGCGGCTCTACGTCGATGCGCTGCCGGGCGGAGCGCCGGCCGAGCGCACGGTGCTGTTCGTGAAGAACGTGTTCGACCACCCGCTCTACGCGCTCGGCAGCCGGCTCTTCAGCGACGCGCTGCCGTCGCATCTCGCGCGGCGCTTCACGCATGCGGTGCGCGACGGACGCTGCGACACGCTGCTCGCGAGCGGAGGCGGCAGCGCGCCCGACTTCCACTGCGCGGCTGAAGCATCGGACGATCGAACGCTGCCCGACGCGTTCGCGCCGTTCTTCAAGGACTGGCGCGATGCCGTCGCGACGCTGTCGCTGCAGCACGCGGCGATCGCGCACGTCGCGGACTGCGACCGTCTTGCGTACGCGTCGATCGACCTGCCGATCGACATCGACGCGGTCCGGCCGCTGAAGACGGTCGGGCCCGCAGGCGGCGACTTCCTCGCGCGCATCGGCGCCACCGGTGAGCCAATGTGCTTCGTCGTGCCCGACGTCGCGTTCCGCGTGCTGTCCGAGCGGCTGCTGTAGCGCGGCGCTCGGCCCGTCCGCCGTGCGGGCGAGAGTATTCATCCGCATCGTCGTCTTCCGCCAGCCGCCCTGCGCACGACTGCCGAATGGGCCGACGTGCTTGGCCTGCCGGCCCGGGCACGCCATCGCGCATTCCGGCGTGAAACGGCGCTCAGCTTCCGCCGCTGCCGCGAACAGGCGCGGCGGCGGCTCGCGCATAGCGAGAAGGTGCCGACCATCACGATGGATCATGGCTACAGCAGCCAGAGCGCGTTCTACGCGATGTTCAAGCGGCATCTCCGCGTGTCGCCGTCGGTGTTTTATGCGTAGCGCGTGTCCCGCTCGACGGCAGCGCTACCGCGCCGCAATCCCCGCGATAAAAAACACGCACGCGGCCGCCGACGCCACCGTGCGCACGTGATTCCACATCGTCCAGTCGTGCACGTAACGCATCCACAGCGCCGCGCCGTGCGCGGCCGCCGGGTCGGCCGCGGCAAGCGCGTCGTTGAGCGGCACGTTGACGGCCATCGTTACCGCGAACATGCCGAACAGGTAGAGCGCGCCGCCCGCGAGCGCCGCCATCGCGCCCGGCTGGTCGCGATTGAACAATGCGATCACGACGAGCGCGAGCGCCATCAGCGTCGTGCCGAGGAACAGCGGCATGAACGGCGAACGCACGATGTCGACGTTGATCGCGTTCATCGCGGCCGCGCCGGCCGGCGGCGCGAGCCGGCCGAGCGACGTCATCACGAACGTCGAGAACGCGAAGTACACGCCGGCCATCAGCCCGCAGCCGACCGCCGAACCCCACAGCAACGCGGAAGTCACGAACGCGATCATGGTCAGGCGCTCCACACGCCGGTGGCGGCCGTCGCACGCGCATAGTCGGTGAAATCGCGCGCCGGACGCCCGAGCGTGTGCGCGATGCCGTGCGCCACCTCGCTGTTGCGCCCGTCGAGCACCGTGCCGAACAATTCGTCGAGCAACTCGACCACCGGCTCCGGCACGCCGACCTCGCGCAGCCCCGCGACGAACGCATCGGGCGGAATCTCGCGATAGACGATCGGGCGGCCGGCGGCCCGCGCGATTTCGCCGACGGCTTCGGCGAACGTCAGCGCGCGCGGGCCCGTGACCTCGATCACGCGGTTCGCGAACCGCGCATCGGTGAGCGCGGCCACGGCCACGTCAGCGATGTCGTCCGCATCGACGAACGGTTCGCGCACCGCGCCGGCCGGCAGCGCGACCTCGCCGGCCAACACGCTGTCGAGCAGATAGCCCTCGGAGAAGTTCTGGTTGAACCAGCTCGCGCGCACCACACCCCAGCCCAGGCCCGACGCCTGCAGCGCGGCCTCGGCGGCCTGCGCGCCGGGCTCGCCGCGCCCGGACAGCAGCACCACGCGCTCGACGCCGCTTTCACGTGCGAGCCGCGAGAATGCGGCGATCGATTCCACCGCGCCTTCGACTGACAGATCCGGCTGGTAGGTCACGTACGCGGCCGACACGCCGTCGAGCGCGGCGGGCCACGTCGCGGGCGCCGTCCAGTCGAAGCGGACGGCCGACGTGCGCGATACGGGCCGCGTCGCGATGCCGCGTGCGCGCAGCCGTGCATCGACGCGGGCGCCCGTCTTGCCCGAACCGCCGACGATGAGGATGGGAAGTGCCGACATGTGCGTCTCCTTTTCTCTCTGAAATGCGAGAATATCTCGCGTTTTAAAAACACGATAGACTCTCGCATTAGCAACGTCAAGTTTTTCGGAGGCGGCATGGGCCGACAAAAATCGGGGCAGAACGACGAGCCAGAAGCGGCGGCAGCGGATGCACCGGCGCGCGCGCGGCTCGTGCCGACGCAGCAGCGCAGCCGCGAGCGGTTCGAGCGCATCCTCGCGTGCGCGTCGGAAGTGATGATCGAGAAAGGCTGCGACGCGTTCCGGATGAGCGACATCGTCGAACGCACGGGCATCTCGTTCGGTTCGCTGTACCAGTACTTTCCGGACAAGGCGGCCGTGATCGGCACGCTCGCGGAGCGCTACAACGCAATCGGGCACGACTGCGTACGGCGCGATCTCGCCGCGATGAAGACGCTCGACGACCTGCACGGCACGCTTGCCCGCATCACGGACAGCTATTACCGGATGTTCGTCGACGAGCCGCTGATGCGCGACATCTGGCGCGCGACGCAGGCCGACCGCGGGCTGCAGGAACTCGACCGGGCGGACGGCGAGTTTCTGGCCGCGCTGTTCGCGGATGCGTTGGCGGAAGTGGCGCCCGACACGACATGCGCGCAACGAAGCGCGTTCGCCGGACTGATGATGATCCAGATCGCGGCGGCCGTGCGCCACGCGATCACGCTGCCGCCGAAGGCGGCGCGGCAGATCCTCGCGATGTTCAAGCGGACGTTGCCGCGGGATCTGGCGGTGCTGGACGCGTAACCTCGCCGCTCAATGCACGCGGCCGCCCGGAGGCGGCCGCGCGAAGTGGCATGGTTTGCCGCTTATTTGCTGTAGTCGTACACCCCGCGCCCCGCCTTCCGCCCGAGCCGCCCTGCCGACACCATCTCGCGCAGCAGCGGGCACGCACGATACTTGGGATCGCCGAAGTCCTTCACGAACACGTCCATCACCGCGAGGCACACGTCGAGGCCGACGAGGTCGGCCAGCGCGAGCGGCCCGATCGGGTGGTTCGCGCCGAGCTTCATCCCCGCGTCGATCTCCTCGGCCGACGCGATGCCTTCGGCCAGCACGAAGAATGCTTCGTTGATCATCGGCACGAGGATACGGTTCACGACGAAGCCCGGCGAATTGCGCACGCCGATCGGCGACTTGTCGAAACGCTCGGTCAGTGCGCGCACGGCCGACGCGGTCGCGTCGCTCGTCTGCAGCCCGCGGATGATCTCGACGAGCGGCATCAGCGGCACCGGGTTGAAGAAGTGCATGCCGACGAAGCGGGACGGATCCGCTAGCGGCGCCGCGAGCGCGGTGATCGAGATCGACGACGTGTTGGTCGCGACGATCGCGTCGGGCCGCGCGACGGCCTCGATCTGCTTCAGGATGCGGCCCTTCAGCTCGACGTTCTCGGTCGCGGCTTCGATCACGATGTCGGCCGACGCGAGCTTCGCGTAGTCGGTCGACGTCGCGATGCGCGCCAGCGCCGCGTCGCGCGCGGCCGCGTCGAGCTTGTCCTTCGACACGAGCCGCTCGAGGCTGCCCTTCAGCGTCGCGATGCCCTTGTCGAGCGCGGCATCGCTGACGTCGATCATCACGACGTTGAATCCCGCAACGGCGGCGGTCTGCGCAATGCCGTTGCCCATGGTTCCGGCGCCCACGACGCCGACGATTTCGATGGCCATGAAATTTCCTGTGTGTTCGGGTGTTGAGCGGTCGATTATCAGATGTTCTCGAAGATCGCAGCAATCCCCTGGCCGCCGCCGATACACATCGTCACGAGCGCGTAACGCCCGCCGATGCGCTTCAGCTCGTACAGCGCCTTGACCGTGATCAGCGCACCGGTCGCGCCGATCGGGTGACCGAGCGAGATGCCCGACCCGTTCGGGTTGACCTTCGCGGGATCGAGGCCGAGCTCCTGCGTGACCGCGCAGGCCTGCGCGGCGAACGCCTCGTTCGCCTCGATCACGTCGAGATCGGTGATCTTCAGGCCCGCGCGTTCGAGCGCCTTCTGCGTGGCCGGCACGGGGCCGATGCCCATGTAGGCCGGATCGACGCCCGCGTGCGCATACGCGACGAGGCGTGCGAGCGGCTTCACGCCCTGCGCGCGCGCGGCGTCCGCGCTCATCATCAGCACGGCCGCGGCCGCATCGTTGATGCCCGATGCGTTGCCGGCCGTCACGGTGCCGTTCTCCTTCGCGAACACCGGGCGCAGCTTCGTGAAATCGTCCGCGCTCGCGTCGTGACGCACGTGCTCGTCGGTGTCGAACGCGACCTCGCCCTTCTTCGTGCGGATCGCGATCGGCAGGATCTGGTCCTTGAAGCGACCTTCCGCGATCGCGCGCGCCGCGCGACGATGCGATTCGAGCGCGAGCGCATCCTGCGCGTCGCGCGAGATGCCGTACTTGCGTGCGACGTTCTCGGCCGTCACGCCCATGTGGATCGTCTGGAACGGGTCGTGCAGCGCGCCGAGCATCATGTCGACGAGCTTGCCGTCGCCCATGCGCTGGCCGAAGCGCGCGGCCGGCACCGTGTACGGCGCGCGGCTCATGTTCTCGGCCCCGCCGCCGATCGCGACGTCGGCATCGCCGAGCATGATGGTCTGCGCGGCCGACACGATCGCCTGCAGGCCCGAGCCGCACAGCCGGTTCACGTTCATCGCGGGCGTGTGCTGTGCGACGCCGCCGTCGATCGCCGCGACGCGCGACAGATACATGTCCTTCGGCTCCGTGTTCACGACGTGGCCGAACACGACATGCCCGACCGCATCGCCCGGCACGTTCGCGCGCGCCAGCACTTCGCGCACGACCTTCGCACCGAGCTCGGTCGGCGAGAAATCCTTCAGGCTGCCGCCGAAATCACCGATCGCGGTACGGACACCGCTCACCACCACGACTTCTTTCGCTGCATTGCTCATCGTCTGCTCCGGTTCGTTCGCGCACGCATGCGCGTTGATGCGTTACATGTTCGGGTAATTCGGCCCGCCGCCGCCTTCGGGCGTGACCCACACGATGTTCTGCGTCGGGTCCTTGATGTCGCAGGTCTTGCAGTGCACGCAGTTCTGCGCGTTGATCACGAGGCGATCGCTGCCGTCGTCGTTCTTCACGAACTCGTACACGGCCGCCGGGC
>NZ_WHNU01000038.1:0-100561 GCF_009362305.1 Burkholderia sp. BE17 | reverse complement strand
CCCCTGCTCCCCCGCCCGCGCCGCCTCCACCGCAGCATTCAGCGCAAGAATATTCGTCTGAAACGAGATACTGTCGATCATCACGATAATCTCGGAGATCCGCTGCGACGCGTTGCTGATCTGCGCCATCGTACTCACGACCTCACCCACCACCTGCCCACCACGCGCCGCCGTATCCGAAGCGCCATTGATCATCTTCGCAGCCGTCGTCGCCGTCTCGGTGTTATTCCGCACCACGGCCGTGATCTCTTCCATCGACGAAGCCGTCCGCTCCAGGTTGCTCGACTGCCCTTCCGTACGTTCGCTCAGATCCGCATTCCCCGAAGCAATCTGCGCCGACCCGGTCGCTATCGACGCGGAAGCCGCCCGAATCCGATGTACGAGCGTCGACAACGACGACACGAACCGGTTGAACGCATCCGACAACTGCCCGATCTCGTCCTGGCTCTCGACCGTCATTCGGCGCGTCAGATCACCCTGGCCGCTCGCAATCTCCGACAGCAGCGTCGCCGCACGCCGAATCGGCGCGGCAATCGCACGCCCGACCAGCCAGATCACGATCAGCGCAACCCCAAGCCCCACCACCGCCGCCACCAGCGCCGCACTACGAATCGCGCGCGTCACCGGCCCGAGCAGTTCCGCCTGCGGCACCTCGACGACGACATACGCATTCAGCTCCGGAATGAACGACGTCGCGATGAAGCGCGCGCCGCCGTCGCTGTTGTAGCTCAGGTACGCATACGGCTTGCCGGCCAGCAGCGTCGCCGACGCATCGTCAGGCAGCCCATGCTGATCCTTCAGAAAATGCTTGCCGTCGATCAGCGACGTATCGCGATGCATCATGATCGCGCCGTCGGGACGCACGAGATACGCGAACCCGGTCTCGCCGATCCGGTATGCGGAGATGCCCTTCGCGAGCGCATCGACGGACAGGCTCATGCTCGCCGCGCCGATCGGCACGCCGTCGAGTTCCACGCGGCTGTTGATGAACATCATGTAGCCGCCGACGGTCACCTCGCGATCCATGTTCACGTCGAACGCCTTACCGGACGACAGGAAGCTGGTCAGCCACTGATCCTTGTCGGTGACCTTCCGCTGCAGGCCGGCTTCGTTGTAGTAGTTGCCGCTCTTCACCGACACCCACTGCACGGACGCGGCCTTCTGCTCGTCCTTCACGTTCTTCGCGAGCTGGATCCAGTTGCGCGTGCCGGTGTCGGGTTCGCCGTCGGCTTCCCATTGCAGCAGGAACGCATCGCGCGCGAGAATGCGCGACGCGGCGATCGGCCCGGCCATCTGCCGCTGTACGTCGGCGCGGATGCCGTTCACGGCCGTCGGCAACTCTTCGCGGACGACGCGATCGCGCACCGCATTGCCGATCAGGCGAATGCTCAGCCCGCTCGAAATCGCGACGAACACGAGCAGGCAACTCGTCATGCTGAGAATCAGCTTGTTCTGAATGGAAAGCTTGCGCCAGAAATGCATGGGAACCCTCGGTAACCGCTCGGTCTGAGCCAGTTTGAGTTATCGGCATGCACGCACAGAAGCGCATCGCTGATTTCAGATATCTATCATTCGAAATTCGTTATGTCGTTGACAGGCGGGCATATGCGGCCGCCTATACGCGCAGGATCAGCGCAAATCAATACGCAACGAAGATCGTCACGCGCCGGTTCCGCGCCCGCGCAGCGGCATCGTCGCCCGCCACGAGCGGCTGCGTATCGGCCCGCCCGATCGCCGCGAGCCGATGCGGCGCCACGCCGCGTTCGGTCAGGTAGCGCACGACGCTCCCCGCGCGCGCCGACGAAAGCTCCCAGTTCGATTCGTATTTCGCGTTTGCGATCGGCACGCTGTCCGTATGCCCTTCGACGAGAATGTCGCCGGTCGCGTGCTCGCTCAGTGCCTGCGCGATCTGGTTCAGCACGGGCGACGAATCGGGCAGCAAGCGCGCATCGCCGACGTTGAACAGGATCTTCGCGTCGATGCCGATCTCGACGCCGTGCGGCGCCTTCACCAGCGAAATCCGGCCGTTCGTCTTCAACTTATCGAGCAACGCGAGCCAGGCCGGCGCGCGTTCGGGCACGGCAGCAGTACTCGCAGCGCCACCGGTGTGTCGCGCGAGCGTCTGGTATCGCGCATCGAGCGCGTTGTATTTCGCGAGCTGGAGCACGTACAGCGCGAGAAACAGCACCATCAGCGTCGTGATGAGATCCGCGTACGAAATCAGCCAGCGTCCGGACTGCGTGCCTTCGAGTTCGTGGTCATCGCGATCCGCGGCGGTCGTACCGTCAGCTCGGGCTGTCATACCGAAGCTCCCTGTTTGTCGTACCGCATACGCAGCACATCACGCGAGCGACTCGGCCGCACGCCCACGCACATCACCGGTCAGCCGCGTTTCGATCGTATGCGGCGACTCCTTGCGCGAGATCGCGAGCAAACCATCGAGATACAACTTGCGGAACCGCAGCTCGCTGTCGATCTGCGCGCGCAGCTTGCCGTAAAGCGGCAGAAACATGAGATTCGCAAACGCCAGCCCGTACAGCGTCGCGATGAACGCAACCGCGATGCCCGGCCCGAGCTGCGCCGGTTCGAGAATATGGCTCGTCACCTGCACGAGCCCGAGCACCGATCCGAGAATGCCGAACGTCGGCGCATAACCGCCCGCCTGCTGCCATACGCGCACGGCGGCCAGGCGGCTGCGCTCGTATGCGTCGAGTTCGCGCTGCAATGCATCCTCGAGCACGGCGGTCGACACGCCGTTCGCCAGCAGTTCGAGCCCGCGGCGCGCGAACGGATGGATGCCGCTCACGTCCATCGATTCGAACGCGAGCAGCCCGTCGAGCTTCGCGCGATCGCCCCATTCGAGCAGGTCGGACAGGTGCTTGCGATCGACCTCTCTCGCACGCACGAACGCGAGCCGCAACTGCTTCACCGCGTCGAAGAACCGCGCCCAGGTGTTCTGGATCATCACCGCGCCGAGCGTGCCGCCGAGCACGATGACGAGCGCCTCGAACTGGAACAGCATCGAAAAATGCCCGCCTTCCAGCGCGAAACCGAACACGATCGCCGCGCCGCCCAGCACCACACCGGCCAAGGTCAACAGATCCATACGCCTCCCCGTGTCACGCATCCGGCGCACCGGACGGCGCACCCGTCGCAGGCGCCTTGGCCGCTCTAACGGCATCCAGCACGCGCTGTTCGATATCCTCGATCTCGATCGGATCGAGCTTGAGCTCGCGACGCATCACCCACGACACCTCGTTGCGCCGCGCCTCGGTCATCACGGAAAACAGCTTGTCGGCCACCGCGCGATCGTCAAGGTTCGCGATCAGCTTCGCGAGATCGTACGTATCGAACGCGCTGATCACGTCGAACAGCGTGCGCTGGTCGACCCACACGAGATCCTCCAGCGCGCGCACGTCGCCACCGCGACGTCCGTTGCGTCGCGAGAAATACGCGACGCCCTTTTGCTCGACGTAACTGAGTACCTTCGATTTGCGGAACGCAAACACTTCGTCGGCAATCTCGCCGTTCGACAGCTTGTTGAGCAACAGCGTCTTCTCGACGCCGATCAGCGCTTCGAGATCGGCCAGCTCGATGAGCTCGAGTTCGCTGTTGATCGACAAGTCGAGATCGTGATCGGCAACCTGCTGCGCGCGATCGATCACGCGCGCGGCATCGAACGTGACGACCTGGCGCGCATCCGACGAAGCCGCATAGTCGGCTGCACCGCCGACATGGTCGGCCTGCGCGGCTTCGATCGTGACGAGGTTGAGCTTCTCCATGCGTCGCAGCATCGCGAGCACGTGCGGCCGCGAATGGCCGGCAATCGCGCGGCATTTGCGGATCACTTCGGCGAGCGGCACCGAGGTTTCGGTCGCATGGGCCTGCATCGGCCTGCGCGCCCACCCGTCGCCGGATTCGCGCGCATCGGCGCCGGCCATCAGCGACAGCACATGCGCATAAGACAGCACGCCGGGCATGAAGTCCGCATGCGTGTAGGTCGCGAGCTGGTCGTCCTTGCGCTTCACGCGCCGGATCATCGTTCGGACGATATGGCGCAGCAGCGCGGACACGCGCTCGATTTCTTCATCGAGCATGCCGGCCGGCACGACCGTGAGCTGACAGAATGAAAGCGCCTTCGCGGTATGGGCGCGAGGCTCGGCGGCAAGCAGCGCCGATTCGCCGAAGAACTCGCCGCGGCCGAGCGTCGCGACGATGACGCGCTTGTCGTCGCACCGCGTGGACAGCTCGACCTTGCCGTCGGTGATCAGAAAGATCACGGGCTCGCCCGCGAAGCCCTCCGAGTAAATGATTTCTCCGGGCGCCGCTGTACGCGTCCACGATTGCTGACGATTCACGTCGATTCCCCTGCTGCGCTGAATATTGCAGACTGCGCGCCGCACGTCGAAAGCATGCGTGTCGCGAGTCGTCCCCGTGACTCGTTTACGTCATCGGGCTCAACATCCTTTAGGGAATTCGCACTCGGTTTAACTCGAAATCAAGGTGAAACGTTTGCGGGCTGCACAGTCACATCGGGAATTTCATTTCTGTGCAGGCGCACGTAGTGCAATTGAAAGCACGCTGCGATGATGCGCATCAAAACTCCATGTCGAGTTCGTCGATGTCTTCCTGCTCCGCCTTCGCCGCGTCGATCCACTCGGCGACGAACGGATGCGCGAGCACGCGCATGCAGTACTCGGCGATTTCCGGCTCCAGCTTCACGTCGTAGGTCAGGAAGCGCGTGACGACCGGCGCATACATCGCGTCGGCGACGCCGATCTCCGCGCCGAACAGCCAGGGCCCGCCATACGCGGCCAGGCACTCGTGCCAGATCGTCACGATCCGCTGGATGTCGTGCTGCGCGCGCGACCAGATCCGGAAGCCGGGGAAATGCGCGCGCAGGTTCATCGGCAGCGCGGAGCGCAGCGCACTGAAACCGGAATGCATCTCGCCGCAGATCGACCGGCAATGCGCGCGCGCACGCCGGCCTTCAGGCAGCAGCCGCGCCTGCGGCCGGATTTCGTTCAGGTATTCGGCGATCGCGAGGGTATCCCACACCTTGTTGCCGTCGTGCGTCAGGCACGGCACGAGAATCGACGGCGACAGCAGCAGCAACTCCGCGCGCGATGCGGCATCGATCGGCACGCTGACGGTCTCGAACGGAAGCCCGCTAAGCTTCGTGAGCAGCCAGCCGCGCATCGACCACGACGAGTAATTGCGGCTGCTGATGGTCAGTGTCGTCTGTCCGGTTGATTCCATGTCGCTCCCCTGCTGAAAGCCGTTCGTGCCCCTGCACCGAAAGCGGACGCCGCACCCGTCACCCGCACCACGCCTGTGCGACGCATTCGCCGAACTGGCGCGGCGCCGCACCCTGTCGCGGCACGCGACGCTCGCGAGACCGGCGCGGCAACGCGTCGCGTTCGGCTGCCGGTCGTCGCGTGCCGCCTGAACCGCTGCACTCCCGAACCACGTGCAACGCGCGTGCCAGCTACGTGCTGGCACACGCCTTGCCTCGTTCAATGCAACGCAGCGCAACGAGCGATGGCCATGAACCTGCTTGCCTATCCGTTTTACCAATGGTCTGCCGAATGCCTGCGCCCGGCGCGCGCATGGGCTGCGACCACGCGCGCGACGATGTCGCTGTGGCCCCCGTCTACGTCAACGCCGACGGGCCGCATGCTCGACGCACTGTGCGAACTGCTCGAATGCTGCGCGTTCTCGCATCGGCGTCCGCCGTTCGGGATCGCGTCGATCGCCGTCGACGGGGAAACGGTGCCGATCGTCGAGGAAGCGGCAGCAGCCACGCCGTTCGGCACGCTGCTGCATTTCCGCAAGGCGCGGCCGGTCGCGCGCCAGCCGCGCGTGCTGATCGTCGCGCCGATGTCCGGGCATTTCGCGACACTGTTGCGCGGCACGGTGAACACGATGCTGGCCGACCACGACGTGTACATCACCGACTGGCACAACCCGCGCGACATCCCGCTGACGGCCGGGCGCTTCGGTTTCGACGAATACGTCACGCACGTGATCGACTTCATCCGCCAGATCGGCCCGGACACGCATGTGCTCGCAATCTGCCAGCCGACCGTCGCCGCGCTCGCGGCGGTCGCGCTGATGGCCGCCGGCGGCGATCCGGCGCAGCCCGCGAGCCTGACGCTGATGGCGGGCCCGATCGACTGCCGCGTGAATCCGACGAAGGTCAACACGCTCGCCACCAGCCAGCCGATCGAATGGTTCGCGAAGAACCTGATCAGCGTGGTGCCGGCCGGTTTCGTCGGCGCGCAGCGGTGCGTGTATCCGGGCTTCGTGCAGGTCGGCGCGTTCATGTCGATGAACCCCGACCGGCATGCGGCGTCGTTCGCCGACCTGTATTACGAGCGCGCAAAAGGCGACCCCTCGAAAGCGGACACGCTGCGGCACTTCTACGACGAATACTTCGCGACGGCCGACCTCACCGCGGAGTTCTATCTGGAAACGGTCGAGAAGGTGTTCCAGCAATACGCGCTCGCGCGCGGCGAACTGACGGTGGGCGACAGGCTCGTCGAACCGGCGGCGATTCACCGCACCGCGCTGCTGACGATCGAAGGCGAGAAGGACGATATCTGCGCAGTGGGCCAGACGGTGGCCGCGCAGGAGCTGTGTTCGGGGTTGCCGCCGTATCTGAAGACGCACCATGTGCAGACGGGCGCAGGCCACTACGGCGTGTTCAACGGCAGCCGCTGGGAAACGCAGATCTATCCGATCGTGCGCGCGACGATCCACGACAACGAACCGTACGATCGCACCGCGGATGCGGAAGGCAATGCGAGCGGCACGCACTACGTCACGCTGCGCGCGCTGCTCGATGCGCGCGCAACCGAACACGATGCGGGGACCGTCGAACCCTCATCGCATCACGCCCACTGAATCCGGGCAACGACGCAACGACCGGCATTGCAAATGAATCGCCCCGCCGGGATGGCGGGGCGTGATTTCCAGCAGCCTTCAAACGACGCGCGAGCGAATGAACCCGCGCGCCCGGCTTGCGTTACGAACAGGCCTTGCCGTGCGACGCGTGGTAGCCCTTGGCCTTCGCATCCGCTTCCGACATGTAGCTGCCGTGCTTCGTCTTGCCGTAGTACTTGTCGGTCGAGCAGTGATAGACCTTCGTGCTGTCGTTGGCCCACACCTTGCCCGCGCCGCCGCCCGGCGCAGCAGCGGTGGTCGTCGCAGACGCGCTCTTTGCGGGCGCGGCAGCGGACGCAGCGGCAGCGGAAGCCGCCGTTGCCGGCGCCATCGCGGCCGGCGCGCTGGCTGCTGCCGCCGACGATGCGCCGTACCAGGTCTTCACGCCCTTATGGCCCGCACACGCGCCCTTCTTCGATGCGCCCGAGTAGAACGAACCGTCCTTGCACAGACCGGTCGTGCCGGCCGGCGCGCTGGCCGGAACCTGCGCGAACGCACCGATCGACACACCCATGCCGGCGACCAGCGCGGCGATCAACATCGTCTTTTTCATATTCCTCTCCTGATTTGCCTGAATGATCAATGCGTCTCGGGCGTACCCGAGGGAAATCCCGGTTACCGCACCCAGCGGCACACGCGATGGTGGTGATGGTCGTAGTGGCATACACGGTGCGAATGAGCTTCGGCAAGCGCCGGAGCGAGAACGGCGCATGCCACTGCGGTGGCCGTCAGGATCTTCGCGATGCGCTTCATGGATTTCTCCCGGGTAGGTCAGCCGGTGATCCGGCTGGTACCTCCTTAACGCCCGCCGTCGACAGGCCGTGCACCGCGCAGCCCGTAATTGACGATCTTTGACACCGCGTAACAATCCGTCACGCGAAGCTGACGAATATCTTTCCTTTCTTTCCGGATCTTCAGCTTCGCGACCATTCGGAATTCGAATGAACGGATCGAAGGGGAAAGCTGGCCCGCTGGTGTCAGCGGAGCACGCGGAAACTTCCGGAAAGGATCAACAAAAAACCGCCCGAAGGCGGTTTGTCGCGAACGTGCGCACGATGCACGTCGGCCGGCGCATGCGCACCTCGGGAAATCGGGCAGCTACGCGCCCGTCTCGCCCCACGGCGTCGGCGCGGGCACGGCGCACGGCCCTTCGACGTCGATCGACTTGAAATCGGCGGGCCCGACGATCTCCAGATACTCCATGTCCGGCGAGTAGTCGAACAGGTAATGAACGATCCCCGGCGCCTGATGCACGCAGTCGCCGGCGGACACCAGCGTTTCCTGCTCGCCGTACATGAAGCGCGCCCAACCCTTCAGCATGTACACGATATGGAACTCGGCCTCGTGACGGTGCCAGCCGGTGCCCGCCGTCGGTGCATGATTCGCCCTGACGAGTTGCGCGACGACCTTGCCGTTCGTCGCGGCCGCGATGCCGAGATCGCGATACAGGAAGAAGTCGCGCAGGCCCTCGCCTTGATACGCGGTGTCCTGCGGCTTCACGTGGGAAAAACGGGTCGTTGTCGGCGTGCTCATCGCGGCGCTCCCTCATCGAAAGGATCACGCGTGACAAGCATTTAGCGTTCCAGCGCGTGGGGATCGACGGGGGCGAGCCCGAGCGCGGGACGCGACAATCTCGTGCGTGTCGCGCAGCGCGCCTTTGACGGACGCGCTCTCGCAACAGTAGGCGCTCTTCAACTCGCACACAACCCGCGACGCCGTTGCAGCGTGACGGGCGGTGTACAACGCCGACGGCTTACTTCAACCGCCCCGACAAGAACTGCCCGAGCCGTTCGCTCTTGGGATTCACGAGAATCTCCTGCGGATTCCCTTCCTCCTCGATCTTCCCCTGATGCAGGAAGATCACGTGATTCGACACGTTGCGCGCGAAACCCATCTCGTGCGTGACGACGACCATCGTGCGGCCCTCCTCGGCGAGCTTCTGCATCACCTTCAGCACTTCGCCGACGAGTTCCGGATCGAGCGCCGACGTCGGCTCGTCGAACAGCATCACTTCCGGCTCCATCGCGAGTGCTCGTGCAATTGCAACACGCTGCTGCTGGCCGCCCGACAGGTGCGACGGATACATGCCCTCGACGCGCGGCGCGAGGCCGACCTTCTCCAGATACTTGCGCGCCCGCGCGATCGCTTCATCCTTGCCGATCCCGAGCACGGCCATCGGCGCCTCGATCACGTTCTCCAGCACCGTCATGTGTGCCCACAGGTTGAAGTGCTGGAACACCATCGACAGCTTCGTGCGCATCCGCTGCAGCTGCTTCTGGTCGGCCACGCGCAGTGCCCCGTTGCGGTCGCGCGTGGTCTGGATCGGCTCGCTGCCGATCGTGATCTGCCCCGAGCACGGCTGCTCGAGGAAGTTGATGCAGCGCAGGAACGTGCTCTTGCCGGAGCCGCTCGAGCCGATGATGCTGATCACGTCGCCGGCCTTCGCCTTCATCGACACGCCCTTCAACACCTCGTTGTCGCCGAATTTCTTGTGCAGGTTGTCAACGGTGAGCTTGTACATGCTTGGTCCTTCGTTGCGAATGCATTAATGGCCGCGCGGCGAGAGGTACGCGAGCCAGCGCGTCTCGAGCTTGCGGAACGCCCAGATGAGCGCGAACACGACGGCGGCGTACAGCACGGCTGCGATGCCGTAGGCCTGGAACGACATGTACGTCGCCGAATTGACGTCGCGCGTGACCTTCAGGATGTCGGGCACGGTCGCGGTGAATGCGAGCGTGGTCGCGTGCAGCATCAGGATCACCTCGTTGCTGTAGCTCGGCAGCGAGCGGCGCAGCGCGGAAGGCACGATGATCCGCGTATAGAGCTTGAAGCGCGACATCCCGTACGCGAGCCCGGCCTCGATCTCACCGGCCGACGTGGCCTTGATCGCGCCCGCGAAGATCTCCGTCGCATACGCGCATTCGTTCAGCACGAACGCGAGCAGCGTACAGTTCATCGCGTTGCGGAAGAACGTATCGAGCAGCACGTGGTTGTGCACGACCTGCAGGCTGTAGATACCCGTGTAGCACATCAGCAGCTGCACGTAGAGCGGCGTGCCGCGGAACACATACGTATAGAGCCACACGGGGCCCGAGATCCAGCGGTTCGACGATGCGCGCGCGATCGCGAGCGGCACGGCGAGCGCGAAACCGAGCGCGATCGACACGACCAGCAGCCACAGCGTGATCGCGAGGCCGCTGAAGCGGTAGCCGTCGGTATACAGATAGCTTTGCCAGTACTGGCTGACGAGTTCGATCACAGTGCGAGCCTCCGGACGCCGACGGAATAACGCTTCTCGAGGTGATGCAGCACGACGTTGGACACCGTCGTGATCGCGAGGTAGATCGCGCCTGCGGCCAGCGTGAAGAAGAAGAAATCGAGCGTGCTCTTGCCCGCGTCCTGCGACGCCTTCACGACGTCGGCCAGGCCGATGATCGACACGAGCGCGGTGGCTTTCACGAGCACCTGCCAGTTGTTGCCGATGCCGGGCAGCGCAAAGCGCATCATCTGCGGGAACAGGATGCGGCGAAACACGCGCCAGCCGCCCATTCCGTACGCGAAGCCTGCTTCGAGCTGGCCGCGCGGCACCGCGAGGAACGCGCCGCGGAACGTCTCGGTGAAATACGCGCCGTAGATGAAGCCGAGCGTCACGACGCCGGCCACGAATGGGTCGATGTCGATCTGGTCCCAGCCGATCAGGTCGGTCACGTTGTTCAGCAGGATCTGGATCCCGTAGAACAGCAGCAGCATCAGCACGAGATCCGGCACCGCGCGGATCAGCGTCGTATAGAAGGTGCCGATCGACTTGAGCACGCGGTTGGTCGACAGTTTCGCGCCCGCACCGGCGAGCCCCAGCACGAGCGACGCGGCAAGCGACAGCACCGCGAGCTTCACGGTCTCGACCGTGCCGGCCCACAGCAGCGGGCCAAATCCTTGGAAGATCATATAAGGGATCCAGAACGATGTGGCTGGATTGTTAATAGCCATTAACCGCGCATCAAACGATATCTACGCACTACCTGATGCAACCTGCTCATCAAGCCCGACGCATCCAGTGACGCGGGCGGCGCCCGGCAACAGACGCGGCGCGCACCGCATCCGATGCGCGCCGCATGGACGGTCAGCCGCCGTAGACGTCGAACGCGAAGTACTTCTTCTCGAGCTTCTTGTACGTGCCGTCCTTGATGATGTCGGCGATCGCGTGGTCGATCTTCGCCTTCAGCTCGGCATCGTCCTTGCGCAGGCCGATGCCCGCGCCATTGCCCAGCGTCTTCGGATCGTCGATGTCCTTGCCGGCGAAATCGAAGTTCGCGCCGCGCGGCGTCTTCAGGAAACCGATGTCGGCCTGCACCGCGTCCTGCAGCGCCGCGTCGAGGCGGCCGGACATCAGGTCCTGGTACACGCCGTCCTGGTTCTGGTAAGGCACGACCTGCACGCCCTTCGGCGCCCAGTACGCCTTCGCGTAGGTTTCCTGAATGGTGCCCTGCTCGACGCCGACCGACTTGCCCTTCAGCGATTCAGCCGTCGGCTGCAGGTTCGCGCCTTTCTTCGCGACGAGGCGCGTCGGTGTGTTGAACAGCTTGTCGGAGAACGCGATCTGCTCGGCGCGCGCCGGCGTCATCGACATCGACGACAGCACGCCGTCGAACTTCTTCGCCTTCAGCGCCGGAATCATCCCGTCGAAGTCGTTCTCGATCCACACGCATTTCGCCTTCAGGCGAGCGCAGATCTCGTTGCCGAGATCGACGTCGAAGCCGACGACCTTGCCGCTTGCGTCCTTCGATTCGAACGGCGGATAGCTGGCGTCGACGCCGAACCGGATCGTCGACCAATCCTTGGCGTGGGCACCGACCGCGATGCAGGCAAGGGCAATACTGAGCGCGAGTTTCTTCATGGTGTTCCTGTCAGAGGCAAACTGGGCAGGGGTCCCGTCGGGCGGCCCGTACCGGCGATGCCGGCACGGCGAACTCCGCCGCGACCCCTTCCAACCCGGGAATCGCGCTGTCTAGCGACGCTCCAAGTTGTACATACAACTTTGCCTTTTCAGGGGTATCGCCAGCAATCCGTGTTTATCTCTAATTGTCGGACGATTAGGGTCGTTGGCCGTGAATTTCCTTAAATTTCAATTAATTATGGATTACGCGATGCTGAATTCCGGCTTTCTCGATGCGTACGCGAGCGGCCGGACGGCAAGCGTCACCTGTCTAGACCTCACGAGTCGCGCCGACCGTTTCCAGTCCGACCAGCCGGTAGCCGAACTGCAGTTCCGTCAGCAGGTGCCGTGGCCTCGCCGGCACGGGTTCGAGCTTCTGCCGCAGGTTCGTCATGTACACGCGCACGTAGTGCGCGCGATCCGCGTCGTGAACGCCCCAGACCTCGGCCAGCAGTTGCCGCGCGGCAATCACGCCGCCGCGCGCACGGATCAGCGCGGCGAGCAGCCGGAATTCGAGGCGCGTCAGATGGACGGGCTCGCCGCCGCGCACGACTTCATGCCGGCCGAGATCGACGGTCACGTCGCCGAACCGCACGATCGACGACGCTTGCCCGTCGGCCGACACGAACGCCGCGCGCCGCAACAGCGCACGCGCCCGCGCGAGCAGTTCGGGCACGCCGAACGGCTTCGCGAGGTAATCGTCCGCGCCCGCGTCGAGCGCCGCGACCTTCTCCACTTCCTGCTGCCGCGCCGACAGCACGATCACGGGCACCGTCGACCACTCGCGCAGTTCGCGAATGAACGCCTTGCCGTCGTCGTCCGGCAATCCGAGATCGACGATCACGAGATCGGGCTTGCTGCTCGACGCATACATTCGCGCCTCGCGGGCCGTGGACGCCTCGCAGGTGTCGAGCCCTTCCTGTTCCAGCGCCATCCGGACGAAACGGCGAATATCCGCTTCGTCTTCAACGATAAGTACGCGCGATCTGATCATGTCCGGCTCTCGTGTTCGATATCGGGCGGCGCACCCAATGGCAGGCGAATCTCGAACCGCGCGCCGTGCGGATCGAGCGGCACCGCGCGGATCGAACCGCCGTGCGCGTTGACGATGCTGCGGCACAGTGCGAGGCCGAGCCCCACGCCGCTGATCGACGATTCCTTGCGTTCGCGCTCGAACGGCTCGAACAACGGCTCGGTGTTGCGCGCGACGAAGCCGGGCCCGTCGTCCTCGACGAACACATACAGCGTTTCGCCGAACACGCGGGCCCGCACCGACACGGCCGCGTCCGCGCCCGCGTACTTCGCGGCGTTGTCGAGCAGGTTCATCAGCACGCGCTCGATCAGCAGCGCGTCGACGTCGATCAGCGGCAGGTCGGCGGGCAAGTCGGCACTTACGTCGCGGCCGGCCAGCACGCCGGCCGAATGCGCGAGCGCGCTGCCGACGATCTCGTCGAGCATGTGCCACTCGCGATTCAGCCGCACGCCTTCGCTCTGCATCCGCGCAAGGTCGAGCAGGTTCACGACGAGCCCGTGCAGCGCCTCGGCCTGGTTGCGAATGCCGCGCGCGAGCGCGGCCGGTTGCCCGTCCGCCAGACGTTCCGGACGCTCCAGCGTCTCGGCAAGCCCTCGAATCGCCGTCAACGGCGTCTTCAGGTCGTGCGACACGGCGGCCAGCAGCGCATTGCGCAACCGCTCGCCTTCGATCCGGACGAGCGTGTGCTGCGCGACGTCGACGTAGTGCACGCGTTCGAGCGCCATCGCGATCGACGAGCATAGCGCGTCGATCAGGCGGCGATCGTCGGGGTCCGTCGGCACCGGCTGCGCGTCGCCGAACAGCACGAGCACGCCGCGCACGCGCATCGGTGCCTTCAGCGGCAGGTATTGCGCGGCCGCGCGCTCGAACGGCGCCATCCCGCACCCGGCGCCGCGCGCCTGCTCGTACGCCCAGCGCGCGATCGGCGTTTCCACGAAGCCTGCGTGTTGTGTCGGCATCAGCCTGTCGTTCTCGTCGGGCAGTACGAGCGCAACGCGCACGCCGAGCAGCGGCGCAATCGTGCCGGTGCAGATCAATGCGATCTGCTCGGTCTCGATCGCCGCCGACAGATCGTGCGCGACCCGCGCGAGCGCGGCCGAGCGTTTCTCGTTCGCACGCGCGGCGCGCGCCTCCGCGCGCAGGCGCGCCGCGAGCTGGCCGATCGCGAGCGCGACGGCCAGCATCAGCGCGAACGTGAACACGTACTGCGTATCGGACACCGCGAACGACAGCCGCGGCTCGACGAAGAAAAAGTCGAAGCAGCCGACGCAGACGAACGCGGCCCACGCGCCGGCCAGCCTGCCGAGCCGCAGCGCGATCAGCACGACGGTCATCAGGAACAGCATTACGACGTTCGACAAATCGAACACGCGCAGCAGCGCGCTCGCCGCGAGCGTCGCCAGCGCGCAGACGAGCGTGGCCCACAGCAGCGGCACCGCGTACTGCGATACCCATACGTGCGTGCGCGAGTGCGCTTCCCGCACAGCGAGCCCCGGCCGCGTGTCGGGCCCGGCGCCCGCGATGCGTTCGGCGATGCCCGCGCACGCATGCAGCACGCGCCGCCAGCGGTCGCGGCCTGATGCGGTTTCCAGCGGCACCCTCGCCCGCCGATTCGCTTCGTTCACGTTCGCATTCACATCCATGATCGCTTCCGGCAATTGAAACGCCGAACGGCCCCGCGCACGCCGCGAGGGCGTGAGCGGGGCCGCAACGGCGCGTTCGGTCAGATAAACGGCGTCAGCAGCATGTCGATCAGCTTGATGCCGATGAACGGCGCGACGATCCCGCCCACCCCGTAAATCAGCAGGTTGCGCCCGAGCAGCTTCCCGGCGGGCTCCGCGCGATACTTCACGCCCTTCAGCGCGAGCGGAATCAGCGCGACGATGATCAGCGCATTGAAGATCACCGCCGACAGGATCGCCGACGTCGGGCTGTGCAGCCTCATCACGTTCAGCGCGCCGAGCGCCGGATACGTCGCGACGAACGCGGCCGGGATGATCGCGAAATACTTCGCGAGATCGTTGGCAACGCTGAACGTGGTCAGTGCGCCGCGCGTCATGATCATCTGCTTGCCGACTTCGACCACCTGCATCAGCTTCGTCGGGTTGCTGTCGAGGTCGACCATGTTGGCCGCTTCCTTCGCCGCCTGCGTGCCGCTGTGCATCGCGACGGCCACGTCGGCCTGCGCCAGCGCGGGCGCGTCGTTGGTGCCGTCGCCCGTCATCGCGACGAGATGTCCCTTCGCCTGGTGCTCGCGGATCAGCCACAGCTTGTCCTCGGGTGTCGCTTCGGCAAGGTAGTCGTCGACACCGGCTTCCGCCGCGATCGCGGCCGCGGTCAGCCGGTTGTCGCCGGTGATCATCACCGTCTTCACGCCGACCTTGCGCAGCTCCGCGAAGCGCGCGCCGATCCCGTGCTTGACGATGTCCTTCAGCTCGATCGTGCCGAGCACGCGCAAGCCGTCGGCGACGACGAGCGGCGTGCCGCCGCGCCGCGCGATGTCGTTCACGGCCGTCTCGACCGCGTGCGGAAACGCGCCGCCGAGCGCATCGACATGCGCACGGATCGCGGACGCCGCGCCCTTGCGCACCTGCCGTTCGCCGATATCGAGGCCGCTCATCCGCGTACGCGCGCTGAACGGCACCGCGATGCCGCCGTCGATCGCGGC
The DNA here is from genome assembly GCF_009362305.1 of Burkholderia sp. BE17. Lineage (NCBI taxonomy): Bacteria > Pseudomonadati > Pseudomonadota > Betaproteobacteria > Burkholderiales > Burkholderiaceae > Burkholderia > Burkholderia sp. BE17. Next base: position 84,982 of record NZ_WHNU01000038.1, on the reverse strand, counting down.
AACCTCCAGCGAGAAGCGCTGCTTCGCGAGCGCGACGATCGAGCGCCCTTCGGGCGTCTCGTCGGCCAGCGACGACAGTTGCGCGGCCTCGGCCAGCGCGCGCTCGTCCACGCCGGGCGCCGGCCGAAACTGCACGGCCTCGCGATTGCCGAGGGTGATCGTGCCGGTCTTGTCGAGCAGCAGCACGTCGACGTCGCCGGCCGCCTCGATCGCGCGGCCCGACGTCGCGAGCACGTTCGCGCGCATCATGCGGCTCATCCCGGCGATGCCGATCGCCGACAACAGCGCGCCGATCGTCGTCGGAATCAGGCAAACGAGCAGCGCGATCAGCACGGTCAGGCTCACGGCCGCGCCCGACGCGTTCAGCAGCACGCTGAATTGCGAGAACGGCAGCAGCGTCACGCACACGAGCAGGAAGATGATCGTCAGCGCGACGAGCAGGATCGTCAGCGCGATCTCGTTCGGCGTCTTGCCGCGCTTCGCGCCTTCGACCATCGCGATCATCCGGTCGAGGAACGCTTCGCCGGGTTGCGCGGTGATCTTCACGACGATCCAGTCGGACAGCACGCGCGTGCCGCCCGTCACCGACGAGAAATCGCCGCCCGACTCGCGGATCACCGGCGCCGATTCGCCGGTGATCGCCGATTCGTCGACCGACGCGACGCCGTCGATCACTTCGCCGTCGGCCGGAATCGTGTCGCCGGCCTCGACGAGCACGATGCTGCCGGCGGCGAGCTCGTCGCTCGGCACGCGATGGCTGGTGCTGCCGTATTGCTTCGGCTCGTCGAGCACCTTCGCGTACACGCGCTTGCGCGCCGCGCGCAGCGCATCGGCCTGCGCCTTGCCGCGCCCTTCGGCCAGCGCCTCCGCCGCGTTCGCGAACAGCACGGTGAACCACAGCCAGCACGCGACCGCGAAGATGAAGCCGGCCGGCGCGTCAGCGGTGCCGGTCAGCGCCTGCAGCCACAGCGCGGTCGTGACGATGCTGCCGAGATAGACGACGAACATCACCGGGTTTTTGAGCTGCACCCGCGGTGCGAGCTTGCGGAACGCCTCGCGCAGCACGGCCGTCCAGCGCATCGGCGGCACGCCGCCGATCGGCATGGCCGCGTGGTTGATCGGGGTTTCGATATGGGACATGAGTGGCTCCGTTATTCCTGCTCTTTCTGAGCGCCGGCTGCGTGGCCGAATGCGCGGTCGAGCGCGAGATTCAGGTCGAGCACGCGCACGCGCGGTTCGCCGAGCACGCCGAGCTGGCGCGGCGATGCGATACGGTCGACCAGGGCCGCGACCTGCGCGGCATCGACGCCGCGCGCATGGGCGACCCGCGCCGCCTGCAGCCGCGCGTTCGCGACCGAGATCTCCGGATCGAGCCCCGACGCGGACGCGGTGACGGCATCCGCCGGCACCGGCGTCCCGTTGGCGAGCGCGTTCTCCTGCCGGTACGCACGCACGCGCTGCGCGATGTCCGCGAGCAGCTTCTTGCTGGTCGCGCCCTGGTTGCTCGCGCCGCTACCGGCCGCGTTGTACGGCTGGTCGACCGTCTTCGACGGATCGGCCGGATCGGTGCCGACCGTTGCGCTCGGACGCGCATGGAAGTAGCCGGCGCGCGTGAAGTGCTGCCCGATTACCGCCGAGCCGATCGTCACGCCGTTACGCTCGACGAGACTGCCGCGCGCCTGCGCCGGGAACAGCACGTTCGCGACGCCCGTCGTGAGTAGCGGATACGCGATGCCCGCGACGAGCATGAACAGCACCGACGATGCGATCACGGGCCGCACGAGGCCGCGCGTCGCCGCGCCGAACGAAGAACCGGGTGCCGGCGCGGCGACGGCCGCTGCCTGGTGATTGCGTTGAATCATGATGTTTCCCTCAGAACAGTTGGCCGCCCGACATCATCAGGTGCTCGACGACCGGGCCAAGCGCGAGCGCGGGCAGGAACGTGAGACCGCCGACGACGAGGATCACGAAGATCAGCAGGCCGGCGAACAGGCTCGTCGACGTCGACAGCGTGCCGGCGCTTTCGGGCACGCTCTTCTTCGCGGCGAGGCTGCCCGCGACCGCAAGCATCGGCAGCAGCGTCAGGTAGCGGCCGATCAGCATCGCGAAGCCGATCGTCGTGTTGAAGAACGGCGTGTTCGCATTCAGGCCCGCGAATGCGGAGCCGTTGTTGGCCGTGCCCGACGTGTACGCGTACAGCACTTCGCTGAAGCCGTGCGGCCCGAGGTTCGCGAGGCTGTCCATCGTCGAATGCAGCATCGCGGCCAGCGCGGTGAAGCCGAGGATGCTGAACGGATGCGCGAGCACCGCGAGCATCACGAGCTTCATCTCCCGCGCCTCGATCTTCTTGCCGAGAAACTCCGGCGTGCGGCCGATCATCATCCCGACAAGGAACACCGTGAGGATCGCGAACGTGAACAGGTTGATCAGCCCGACGCCGTCGCCGCCGAACACGTTGTTCAGCATCATCTGCGCGATCGGCACGAGCCCGCCGAGCGGCGTCAACGAGTCGTGCATCGCATCGACCGAGCCGGTGGTCGCGGCCGTCGTGACGGTCGCGAACAGGCTCGTCTGCGCGATGCCGAAGCGCATTTCCTTGCCTTCCATGTTGCCGCCCGGCTGCACGGCGCTCATCCGCTGGTCGACGCCGAGCCCGGTCAGCAGCGGGTTGCCGTGCTGCTCGGCCTGATAGATCACGGCCAGGAAGCCGACGAACATCACGACGAACGCACCGAGGATCACCCAGCCCTGGCGGCGCCGGCCGATCATCGTGCCGAGCGTATAGGTCAGCGCGGACGGAATCAGCAGCATCGACAGCATGTGCAGCGTGTTGGTGAGCGGCGTCGGGTTCTCGAACGGATGCGCGGCATTCATGCTGAAGAAGCCACCGCCGTTCGTGCCGATGTGCTTGATCGATTCGAGGCTCGCGACGGGCCCCATCACGATCTGCTGGCGCGCGCCCTCGAGCGTGGTCGCCCATGCGTCGGACGCGAGCGTCTGCGGCATGCCCTGCCATACGTACACGATCGCCATCGCGAAGCTGAGCGGCAGCAGCACGCGATACGTCACGCGCGTGAAATCGACCCAGTAATTGCCGATGTCGGCCGCGCTCTTGCGGCTCAGCCCGCGGATGAAGCCGCCCGCGGCCGCGATGCCGGTTGCGGCGCTGACCACCATCAGGAACGTGATGACGGCCATCTGCGAGAAGTTCGACAGGCTGCTCTCGCCCGCATACGCCTGCCAGTTCGTGTTCGTGATGAACGACGCGGCCGTGTTGAACGCGAGATCGGGGCTTTGCGCCGCGCGCTGCAGCGCATCGAACGGCAGCGCGTCCTGGATGCGCAGCAGCAGATAGCCGAGCAGCATCATCCCGGCATTGCTGAGCAGCAGCACCATCCCGTAGCGCTGCCACGACATCGCTTCGTCGGGATTCACGCCGAGCAGCGCATAGGTGCGGCGTTCGACCCACGCGTGGCGCGGGCTCGTGAAGGCGTGCGCAAGCCATTTCCCGACGACGGGCACCAGCGCCAGCATGATCGCGAGAACGATCGCGAATTGAATGAGATTGTTGAACATGTCGACGCTCGCTCAGATCCGGTCGAGGCCGGTGATGAAACCGGCCGTCAACGCAAAAAACGCAAGCGTGAACAGTACGAAAAGCAGATCGCTCATGACATTCACCGATATTTTCGAATTCCTGTTGAATCGAGCCGATCAATACTGCTCAGGCTTGATCAACGCATGAAACAGATAGATAAAGAGCGCGATCGATAACGCGCCGGTGATCCACAACATGGCTTTCCCCTTTGTTCGTATGCGCGGAATATCCACGCGATCATCGGCGTTCCGGGCGTTGCCGTGTCGGCGCGGGCCCGGATGACGCCCCCATGCTCATCTGGCGAATGGGATGCGACAGTGTAGAAATCCGCGTATCAAAGCGGTGTTCAATTTCCTTACGGGGAATAAAAAAGCTGTAAAGACGAAAGGCCGGCGGGCGTGATGTTTTTATGCGTTCTTTTCAGGGCCGGTGCGAGTCTATACACCGTATCGTCACGGCGATTCCTAGAATGGGCGCCATGTCCAATACGAGCTCTCCGCGGTGCGGGGCACGATGCGAAACGGGGATGAACGCATGAAACCGACCAGAACCGAATCCGCTGCTTCACGCGATCTACCGCCTGCTCGTTCGCGGCGCCGGTGCCCCGCGGACGACCTCGTGCTGCTGTCGATCCGCGTCGAATCGGACAACCTCGCTGTCGTGCGGCGCCTGCTGCATCAGGCCGTCGGCGCCGCGCTCAATTTCTATACGGCCGCGATCGACAAGCGCACAGGGCGCGCGTGCATCGAGCTCGAAGTCGCGCGGTCGCACGCGTCGCCGGCCATCATGGCAATCCTTCGCCTGCTGCCGGCCGCCGAGTTCGGCACGATCCGCCTGTTGCAGCACTAGCCGGCGTTCGCCGCGACCGCGCACGACACGCGTCAGGCAGCCCCCTTTCATCGATTCGAACGCACACGTCCGGCACGAACGAGCGCGGTTCTTCACGAACCGTGCGCGTCCGCCGCCGGCGCGCGCGACGGATCGTCGTTCCCGTCGTTACGGGCCTTTCCAGGAAGCACACTCAATGAAAAAAGCAGTCGTCGGTACTCTCTCCCTCGCGTTCTTTGGCGCCGCCGCGCATGCGCAAAGCAGCGTCACGCTCTACGGGATGCTGGATGCCGGTATCGCCTATACGAACAATCAGTCGGGCAAGAGCGTGTGGCAGCAAGGCAGCGGCCTGCTGTCGAACACGGTGTTCGGCCTGAGCGGCAACGAGGATCTCGGCGGCGGCCTGCACGCGCTGTTCCGCCTCGAGAACGGCTTCAACCTGAACAACGGCACGCAGTCCTACCGGAACACGATGTTCGGGCGCCGCGCATACGTCGGCCTGCAGAGCGACCAATACGGCACGCTGACGCTCGGCCGCCAGTACGACTCCGTCGTCGACTATCTCGGCCCGCTCGCGATGGCCAACAACGGTGACGGCAACAACCTCGCATCGCATCCGTTCGACAACGACAACATCGACGATTCGTTCTACATCGACAACGCGGTGAAATACACGAGCCCGACGCTCGCAGGCTGGCAGTTCGGCGGCCTGTACGGGTTCAGCAACGCGGCCGGCGGATTTGCGAACAACCGCGCGTACAGCGCGGGCGTGTCGTATGCGAACGGACCGGTCAACTTCGGCGCCGCTTACCTGCAGCTCAACCGCGGCGGGTTGACGGACGGCGGCGCACTGTCGACGAACGACGCGCCGAACTTCCCGGCCGTGCGCCAGCGCGTGATGGGCGCCGGCGGCAGCTATGCGTTCGACCGGCTGACGGTCGGCGCGCTGTGGACGCATTCGATGTTCGACGAAACGGCCGCGTCATCGCTGCCCGGTGCACTGAACGCGCTGCGCTTCGACAACTACGAGATCAACGCGCGCTATGCGCTGACGCCGGCGGTCTCGTTCGCGGGCGCCTATACGTTCACCGAAGGCCGCTACGACGACGCAACCGGCAGCCACCGGCCGAAATGGCACCAGGTGACGCTGATGGCCGACTACGCGCTGAGCAAGCGCACCGACGTGTATGCGGAAACCGTGTACCAGCACCAGTTCGGCGTGCCGTCGGGCGCGCCGCTCGGGTTCGCGAACGTCACGGGGCTCGCGGCTTCGTCGACGAACACGCAGGTGGTCGCGACGGTCGGCATCCGGCATCGGTTCTGACCGCGCGCAGGCCATCGAAAGCCGGCCGCTCTGTGCAATCCCGCATGGACGCGCGCCGGCCGAACAGGGATCATTCGGGGAATCCGGGCCCGCGCGCCCACGAAACCGGTACACTCGGCGCCGGGCGCGCGCCGGATCGGCATTCGGCGGCGGGCCGCTGCCGACTCTCGAATCCCGATCCCATGACCACACCGATCTATCAGGAAATCAAGGACTTCATCCTCGCGCGCATTCATGCCGGCGAGTGGGCGGAAGGCGACCAGGTGCCGTCGGAGAACGAACTCGCGCGCGAATTCAACGTCGCGCGGATGACCGTCAACCGCGCACTGCGCGAGCTGACGGCCGAACAGGTGCTCACGCGCACGCGCGGCTCGGGCACGTACGTCGCATCGCCGAAGTACGAATCGACGCTCGTCGCGATCCGCAGCATCTCGGACGAAGTCGCCGCGCGCGGCCACGGCTATCGCGCGCAGGTGCTGCAGGTCGGCGCGGCCGTCGCCGATGCGAAGCTCGCCGACGAGCTGCAGCTCGACACCGGCAGCCCGATCTTCCATTCGCGCGTGCTGCACTTCGAGAACGACACGCCCGTGCAGCTCGAGGAGCGCTGGGTCAATCCGGCCTGCGCGCCCGAATACGCGTTGCAGGACTTCACGACGACGACGCCGAACCAGTACCTGACGCGCGTCGCGCCGTTGCAGCGCGTGGAATACCGGATCGAGGCCGCGATGCCCGACGCCGAAACGCGCCGCCATCTGACGATGGACGACCGCGAGCCGTGCCTGCTGCTGCATCGGCGCACGTGGTCGCAAGGGCTGGTCGCGTCGGTCGCCAATCTGTGGCACCCGGGCAGCCGCTACCGGTTCACCGGGCATTTCTGACGCGCGGCCTCACCGCGCGCCAGAGCGCGCCCATCGCTCGATCGCGCCGACCGCCAGCTTCGAGCCGTCCTCTTGAGCGATTCGCTCGCCGAGTTCCGTTGCACGCGCGTTCGTGTCGCCACGCTCGGCAAACGCGATCGCTCGCGCAAGCGCGGCAGCGTCCACGCGCCGCCCCGCGACCGGCGCATCCGCGACGCCGAGCCGCTGCAACCGGTTCGCCCAGAAGAACTGATCGCCCGCGAACGGCACGACGATCGACGGAATGCCGGCCCGCGCGGCCGAATGCGTGGTACCCGATCCGCCGTGATGGATCGCCATCGACACGCGCGGGAACAGCCAGTCGTGCGGCGTGTCGCCGATCACGCGTACGTGCGCCGGCAGCAGCGACGCATCGATGCCGCTCCAGCCCGGATAGAACAGCGCGCGCCGGCCGCCGAGCGCACGCACCAACGCGTCGGCCATCGCCGCGCGGTCGAAGCCGGCCATGCTGCCGAAGCCGATGTATACGGGCGGATCGCCCGATTCGAGAAAGGCGGAAAGTTCAGGCGGCGGTGCCCATGCGCGCGCATCGATACGCCACTGGCCGCATGCGAGCACCTGCGACGGCCAATCCGCCGGGCCGGACAGCAGCGCCGGCGACACGCCGTACAGCATCGGATGATCGGTCCACACCTGCTTGCGCGGCGGCAGCGCGCACACGCTTGCGCGCGCCGCATTCGTCGCTTTCCTGAACGCCTGCCACAGCAGTGCGTTGACGAACCGGTGGCTCGCGCGGTTCAGCCAGTGCGGCAGCTTGCCCGGCGGCAGGAACGGCGACGCGAATTCGGCGGTCGGCGTGATCGGGATCATGCCGGTGCCGATCGCCGGCACGCGGCAATATTCGGCGACCGACAACCCGACGAACGACGCGAGCCCCGATACGAGGATCGCGTCGCAACCGGCCGATGCGTCCGCGATTTCGCGCATCCATGCGGCCGTGTTCGCATTCGCGATCGCCGCGAGCGCCTTCGACGTGTCGTTGAAACCGCCGCGCCCGCGCACCGCGTCCGACAACGCGCCGTCCGGTGCGATCGCGCGGCGGATATCGCCGGACAACCGCGCCGACGGCACGCCGAGTGCGTCGGCCGAGCCGAGCGTCGCGGCATCGGCCAGCAGCCGGACATCGTGGCCGGCATCCATCAGCGTGCGGCCGAGCGCCGCGAGCGGGCGCGTGTCTCCTTCGGTGCCGTAGGTGGCGACGACAAGCTTCATGCGTGACTCCTCGTTCCCGTCGACGGGAACAGATGGATCTTAAAAAATGCACGTCGTATACTAATGCAATTCGTGCACTTTAAGTCGATCCTCCTGCCATGCCGATTCCGACCGACGATCCGGGCCGCCGCGCGCGCAAGCGCATCCAGATGCTCGCGCATCTCGCCGCCACCGGCGCGCGCCTGTTCGACGCGCACGGCTACGAAGCCGTCACGATGGAGCAGATCGCCGCGCAGGCCGATGTCGCGAAGCGCACGCTGTACAACCATTTTCCGACCAAGGAAGCCGTGCTCGCGCACTGGCTCGAAGGCGAGCTCGCGCGTGACCTCGCGCATCTGCAGCGCGACGTCGCGCGGCGCAAGACCTTTGCGTCGCGCATCGGCTGTGTGCTCGACGCGTCGGCCGCGTGGTGCGAGCAGCATCCGGTGTACCTGCTCGCGTATCTGCGGCACCGCTTCCTGAGCATCGGTGCGGTCGATCCGGAAAACGGCGGGGAGAACGGCAGCGATATCGCGCTGGTGTGGCAGCAACTGATCGCCGCGGGCCAGCAGTCAGGCGAACTGAACGCAACGCTGCGGGCCGACCAGCTTGCGACGTGGTTCCATCACCTGTATCTCGCAGCGATGCTGCGCTGGCTGACCGTGCCGGGGCTGTCGCTGAAACGGGAGTTTCAGTCGGTCGCGAAATTGTTTGTCGAAGGCGCCGAAGCGAAAAGCTGAGCGCATTGGCCGGCGATCTGGAGCAGCATCCGGAGTGGTTGCTGCCGAATGCGTCGGGCGCTGTGCAACCGGCCGACATGCCGCATCCGGCGAGTGCCGCACGTTGAATGCGTCGCGCAGCGCATACGGTTTTTCACGACGAATGCACGCATCGCATGCCAAATTTGCCGTGCAGCAGTATGCTGGTGTCGAACGGCTGCGCACGGTGCATCGGGTAATCCCGTAATTCGCACGTTGTCGCGCCGCCGTCGCGACCGCAATCATGCGTTGCAAGGAGGGATTCGCGATGACCACCACGCATCAGCACTTCCACCTCGAACTACGGCACGCCACCGCGCCGACCTATTTCATCAGCTACCTGTTTCCCGCCTTGCTGTTCATTTACGAATTGCTGCGCGTCGGCCAGTGGATTCGCGATCACGGGATGCAATTCGCCGCGTTCAAGCAGATGGGTTACGAGTATCTGCTGATGCTGCTGTTCGTCGGGCTGCAGATCGTCGTCGAGGCGATCTTTCTGCTCGGTGCCGCGATGCGTCGCGATCGCGACTTCGAGCATCGGCTGCCGAATGTGATCCTCGGCATCGGCTGCTCGATCGCGCTGCTCGCGATCGATCTCGCGATCCAGCTGGCGTTCTGACGGCCGGCGGGCACACGCCCGCCGGTTGTCGGACGCTCAAGCGCCCGCGTCGCGCAGGAACGCCGCCACGGCGGCCAGCACGTCGTCCGTCCGCTCGCGGTGCGGCATGTGCCCGCATCCGGCAAGCAACAGGAACGACGACGGCCCCGCGACGCGCGCGGCGATCCGCTTCGGATGCACGTCGGATCCGTATTCGTCGTCTTCGCCGTGAATCGCGAGCGTCGCGCATTGCACGCGCGGCAACTCGTCGTCGAGATTCCAGTCGCGAAACGCCGGCGACAGCCACGTATCGACCCACGCGCGCAGTACCCATCCGGCCTTGTCGCCGTGATAACGCGCGAGCCGGTCGAGCTGGCCCGGTTCGTCGAACTGCAGCGCCGCGTCGCGAATGCCGGCCAGCGTGCGATCCTCGACGAACGCCTGCGCGGCGACCGTCACGAGCGCGCGGCAACGCTCCGGATGCACGGCTGCGCAGCCGACCGCCATTCCGCCGCCGACGCTGTGCCCGAACGCGACGAACGCATCGACGCCGAGTTGCTCGAGCACGGCTTCGAACGCGTGACCGGCCTCGTCGCGCACGAACGTCGTGCCGAGCTTCCCCGGATGACGATCCGAACGGCCGAAACCGAGGCGGTCGTAGGCAATCACGTCGCGTTGCGTGGCGTTTGCGAGCAAGGCGGGAAAGTCGCGCCACAGGTCGACGCAGCCGAGCGAATCGTGCAGCAAAATGATCGGTGCAGCCGGCCCGGATGCGCCCGCCGCGTCTTGCACCGGACGAGCACGCCAGCGTTTCGCAAAGAGACGCCCTTGCGGCGTCTCGACGATTGTCTCCTCGGTCAGGCTATCGGTCATGTGTCGGTCGTCTGCGTGAAAGCGGCCGCACGTCGGCGGCCCCATTGGATGCCGCATGTTGTCCCGCCGGCGCGCGCGGCGTCAAGCAAGCCCCCACCGCCCGCGCGCTCATTCGGGCTGCGGCGGCAGATACTCCATCTGCGCTTCGTCGTACAGCCGGTAGATCAGCGCCTGCATCGCGCGGATGTCCTCCGATTCGTCGAGCATCCGCATGCTCATGATGATCGGCGACACGAGGTTCGGATCGTCGAGCGGCTTGTAGCTGATGTCGTCGCGCTTCAGCCCGTACACGCTGTGCGGCACGACCGACACGCCCTCGCCCATTGCGACGAGGCCGAGCGCGATCTGCAGTTCGCGCGTCTCGTAGATCCGCCGCGGCTGCAACGCGCGATCGTGAAAGGCCGCGAGCACCTGGTCCGCATAGCTCGGGCGCGGCGCCTTCGGGAAGATGATCAGCGTGTCGTTCACGAGATCGTGCAGCGACAGCACGGGCTTCGCGCCGTCGAGCGGATGGCCGACCGGCAGCGCGACGATCATCCGCTCCTCGCGCAGCACGACGCGCCGCACGCTCGGATCTTCATGGCGGATGCGCCCGAACCCGACGTCGATGCGCCCTTCCTTCAACGCCTTGATCTGGTCCATCGTCGACATCTCGTGCAGGCTCAGCTCGACGGCCGGATATTCGCTGCGAAAGCGCCGGATGATCTTCGGCAGCATCCCGTACAACGTCGAGCCGACGAAGCCGACCGACATGCTGCGTTCGATCTTGCCGACCCGCTTCGTCATCGATTCGAGCTCGGTGGTCTGCGCGAGCAACTGCACCGCGTGCGAATAGAAGAAGCGCCCTGCGTCGGTCAGTTTCAGCGGCCGCGCGTTGCGCTCGAACAGCGGCACGCCGAGCGCCTCCTCGAGCTGCTGGATCTGCCGGCTCAGCGGCGGCTGCGCGATATGCAGCCGTTCGGCCGCACGCGTGAAATTCCGCTCCTCGGCAACCGCGACGAAGTAGCGGAGGTGTCTCAACTCCATTTCGATGCCTCCCGGACAGCGATCCGACGTCAAACCACGGCCGGACGATGTCATCACGATACCGCAGGCGGCGCAAACCTCCACGCACACCGCCACGCGCCGCCCAAAGCAAAACGGGAAGCCCTCGAGCTTCCCGTTTCCGATCGACGCCGCCGTGTCGCGGCAGCGTCACGACCGCCCATCACACCTCGGTCGCGTACAGCGCGTCACGCTGCTCGTTGCTCAGCGTATCGAGCGGCACATCCGGCAGCCGATAGCAGATCATCGTGCCGTACAGCTCGGCGAGGCAATTGCTGCCGGCGTCGAGCGCGTAGCCGTCCTCGCCGTCCGGTGCCGGCGGGTACACTTCGCGCCACGCGTTGATCGCGGCTTCGATTCGCACGATGGAAACGGGTCCGGCCTTCCGCTCGGCGGGTGATGCGCTCATGGATTCCTCTGGGTTGCGCGCTCCGCGGGCCATGCCGGCCCGGATGGAACGATGAAAACGCCGGGCGCCGCCGGCCGCCGCGCGCCGTGCGCGCCGGATGCCGATCCGCGCTGCGCCTGTCGCGCCGGCCGGGCCGTGGCCCGGTAGGGTCGGGCAATATAACCGGCTTTGACCCCGTGCAGGCAAAAGCCGGGCAAAAAAAACGGGAAGCCCGACGCTTCCCGTTTCATCACACGTCGCGCGGCCGCCTGCCGCACGCGCGTCAGCCCGTGGTTTCGCGGTTCACCACCAACTGCCGCTGCGCGCCGCGGCTCGCGGCGACCCAAGGCGCGATCTCCATGTCCTCGTAGCGCACGAAACGGCTCTTGTTCAGGAACCGGAAGCCGAGCCACACGACGAGGAACAGCGGAATGCCGACATAGGTCGCGGTGACGCCGGCCCAGTCGATCCGGTTCGCGAGGAACGCCTGGTAATCCTGCCCGAGCGCGATCACGAGGCACAGCACGAACGCGAACAGCGGGCCGAACGGGAACCACTTCGACTGGTACGGCAACTGGTCGAGCGCATAACCCTGCTTCACGTAGCCCTTGCGGAACCGGTAGTGACTGACCGCGATGCCGAGCCATGCGATGAAGCCGGTCATCCCCGACGTGTTCAGCAGCCACAGGTACACGGTCTTGTCGCCGTACAGCGACGTGAAGAAGCACAGCGCGCCGACGGCCGTCGTCGCATACAGCGCATTGCGCGGCACGCCGCCCGGCGACAGTTTCGCGAACACCTTCGGCGCGCGGCCTTCGGTCGCGAGGTTGTAGAGCATCCGCGTCGACGCGTACATGCCCGAGTTGCCGGCCGACAGCACGGCCGTCAGGATCACCGCGTTCATCACGCCGGCCGCGAATGCAAGGCCCGCGTGGCGGAACACGAGCGTAAACGGGCTCACGCCGATGTCGGTCACGTCCGTCTTCAGCAGGTTCGGGTCGGTGTAAGGAATCAGCACGCCGATCACGAAGATCGCGAACACGTAGAACAGCAGGATCCGCCAGAAGATCTGCTTTACCGCGCGCGGGATCGTCGTGCGCGGGTGCTCCGATTCGCCGGCCGCGACGCCGATCAGCTCGGTGCCCTGGAACGAGAAGCCCGCGATCATCGCGACGCCCATCAGCGCGGGCAGGCCGCCCGCGAACGGCGCGTCGCCGATCGTCAGGTTGCCCCAGCCGTTGCCCGGCGCACCCTTCAGAATGCCGAAGATCATCAGCAGGCCGACGCCGATGAACGCAACCACGGTGACGACCTTGATCAGCGCGAACCAGTATTCGGCTTCGCCAAAGCCGCGCACGGTGAGCGCGTTGAGCAGGAACATCACGCCGAGGAAGGCCGCGCTCCACCACACGCCCGGCACGTCCGGAAACCAGTAATGCATCACGAGCTGCGCGGCGACGAGCTCCACCGCGATCGTCACGGCCCAGTTGTACCAGTAGTTCCAGCCGAGCGCGAAGCCGAAGCCTTCGTCCACGTATTTCGCGCCGTAGGTCGCGAACGAACCCGACACGGGCATGAACGCGGCCATCTCGCCGAGGCTCGTCATCAGGAAGTAGACCATCAGGCCGATCAGCATGTACGCGACCATCGCGCCGCCGGGGCCGGCCTGAGAGATCGACGCGCCGGACGCGACGAACAGGCCCGTGCCGATCGAGCCGCCGATGGCGATCATCGTCAGGTGGCGCGCCTTCAGCGCGCGATGAAGCTTGGGTGGGTTCGTGGGTGGGTTCGCGGACGAACCGGGTTGGTCGGAATTCGGAAGTGCGGACATAAACGAGACGAACGTTGAGCGGGCCGGCATCCGTAGCCGGCGCATGCGGAATCGGAGCGCGGTGCGCGTCCTGCGATGCATTCGATGCGACCCCGATACGCGTTGCGCGGCGGGCGCCTGCGGCGAAGCGCGGATTCTACCCGATTCGTCAGGGGGAACTCAGGTGCACACGCCTGCGGCGGCCGGGGAGATTTCGCAGAATCAACGAGTTGGCTGCGCCGGCGCGGCCGCAGCCGCATGCCGGCGCAAAAACCATATCTGATTCGTGGTTATTCGGCTTTTCATTCCGCCCGGCAAGCGCGCAATCCTGTTTCAATCCGCCAAATACCGCGCCGATATGAAAAATCGACCGATCAGAACATCATTAATCAGACAAAACGACCGAAACTGATAATTGATTCAAATCAAATTGCCCGCGCGCAATGCGGTAACGATGCGTAATCGTTTCGAATCGCGACTTCCACATGCATGTTTTGCATGTACACACGAATTGCAGGAATTCGCGAGATAATGCGGGCTAATTCGAAATAATCAGCGCGCGGAACCGTAGACCAAGCGAATATCCGCCGCCCTGCCCCGTCCCGAGGATGAAGTCATTCCTGCTGCCCGCCGCACTGCGCCGCCATACCGCGTCGATCGTGGCACGCATTCTGTCGCCCCGCGGCGTGCTCGTCGCGGGCATTGTCCTGCTGATGTTCAGTTGGGGACTTTCCACATCGCTTTTAATCGAGGCGCGACGCGACGCGCATGACCATGCGGTCGAAAATGCGCGCAACCTCATGCTGCTGATCGAACGCGATATCTCGCGCAATATCGAACTCTACGATTTGTCGCTGCAAAACGTCGTCGACGGTGTGACCGATCCTGAACTGATGACATTGCCGCCGCGCCAGCGCCACCGGCTGCTGTTCGACCGCGCGGCGACCGGCGCGTATCTCGGGTCGCTTTTCGTGATGGATGCGCACGGCAATATCGTGATCGATTCGAGCGCGTCGCCCGCGCGGCAAGGCAACTATGCGGACCGCGACTATTTCACCGTGCACCGCAACGGGCTCGCGCAGGGCCTCTACATCAGCCGGCCCTATGCGTCCCGGCTGCGCGGCGGCGCGCTGACGATCGCGCTCAGCCGCCGGATCACGCTGTCCGACGGCACGTTCGGCGGCATCGTCGTCGGCACGCTCAGCATCGACTACTTCCGCGCTCTGCTCGACGGCCTCGCGGTCGGCAAGCACGGTAGCGCGGCGATCGCCGAGCTCAACGGCATGCTCGTGAGCCGCCTGCCTTACGACGCGCGCGTGGTCGGCCTCGACCTGCGCAATTCGCCGCTGTTCATCGCGGCGCTGCGCAGCCGCGAAGGCGTGCTGGCGGGCACCGGCAGCATCGACGGCGTGCGGCGCATCTATGTTTACAAGCATCTCCCCGGCCTGCCGCTGATCGTCGACGTCGCACCGGCCGAGATCGACGTCTACGCGTCGTGGCACCACCGCGCAATCTGGACCGTCGTGCTGATGTGCCTGTTCACCGGGTTCATCGCGTGGGGCTCGCTGGCGCTATCGCGCGAACTGCGGCGCCGGCAGATCGCCGAATCGAAGCTGTACCGGCTCGCGCACACCGATTCGCTGACGGGCCTCGACAACCGCGGCACGTTCGACACGGTGCTCGCGAAGGAGGCGCAGCGTGCGGCGCGCAGCGGCCGCCCGCTGTCGGTGCTGTTTGTCGACGTCGATCACTTCAAGGCGTTCAACGACTACTACGGCCACCCGGCCGGCGACGACGTACTGCGCCGCGTCGCGCAATCCGCATCGCGCTGCCTGCGCCGCGAAGGCGACCACGTCGCGCGCTACGGCGGCGAGGAATTCGTCGTCACGCTGCCCGACACCGACGCGCAAGGCGCGGCGACCGTTGCCGAAGGCATCCGGCTAGCAATCGCGGAGCTCGGCATCGAGCACGTGAAGAGCCCGTACGGGAACGTCACGGCCAGCATCGGCACGGCGACCGCCGCCGACGGCCGCACCAACGCCGCAACGCTGCTGCGGCGCGCCGACGAGGCGCTGTACCGCGCGAAGTCCGGCGGACGCAACCGCGTGTCGGACGCGCAGCCGAACTCCGCCGACGCATGGCGTGACATGGCGTGACGTGTCGTCGCGACACGATGCGGCAGCCGGCCGCGCCGGACAGCAGCGCCGTGGACAGCCCGCGCGCGTTCGGCTAGCGTTACGGCTGCTGCGCATGCGGCGCGGCGCCGCCCCGCGCAAGCCGCCGTGCGCGTTCCGGCCACTCCAGCTCCGTCATGACCGCCCCGCTCCCTACCCGGCTCCCCTCCCTCTTGCGCCACGCGCTCCGCCCGCTGCTCGATCCGTACCGTCGCTATCGGCACGCGAAGCTGATTCATGCCGCGCGCGTCGCGCTCGCGATTCTCGTGTCGATCGGCCTGTCCACCGGCCTGCGCGTGCCGCACGGCGAGTGGTCCACGATCACGGTGCTGATCGTCGTCGGCGGGCTGCAGCATCACGGCAACATCCGCAAGAAGGCGGCCGAGCGCGCGCTCGGCACGTCGATCGGCGCGCTCGCGGGGCTCGGGCTGATCCTGCTGTATTCCGCCGCGCACGCACCGCTCGCGATCTACGTGCTGATGGCGGTTGCCTGCGGCATCTGCGCGTATCACGCGATCGGCAAGGCCGGCTATATCGCGCTGCTGTCGGCGATCACGATGGTGATCGTCGCCGGGCACGGCGACAACGAGATCGTCGACGGCCTGTGGCGCGCGGTGAACGTGCTGATCGGCATCGCGATCGCGCTGGCGTTCTCGTTCGCGCTGCCGCTCTATGCGACCTATTCGTGGCGCTACAAGCTCGCCGACGCGCTGCGCGCGTGCGCGGCCGTGCATGCGCGGGTCGCCGGCGACCGCCAGGTCGGCGACGACGCGCACCTGAAGGAAATGGCCGCGCTGAGCGCGCTGCTCGTGCAGTTGCGTTCGCTGATGCCGTCGGTGTCGAAGGAATGCGAAACGTCGATGGCGCAGCTCGAGGCGATCCAGCGCAGCCTGCGCCTGTGCATCGGCTATCTGGAGATCCTGTCGAGCGCGGTGCCGGCCCGCGACGACGTGGCGGCCCGCGAATACATGCGCGTCGGGATGAAGGCCGTGAACCGGCGCATCCGCGACACGCTGGTCGGCGCGAGCCGCGCGCTCAAGTTCGGCAAGCCGAGCCGGCTCGCGCCGCGCCGCCGGCCGGCCGACCCGCCGCACGACGCACCGCCGCCGCAGCTGTCCGGCTACGTGTCGATCACGGCCAAGCTGGCCGGCGAAGTCGATCAGTTGCGCGAGAAGCTGCTCGACACCGCGCAGTCGTGGAATATCTGAGGTTCGCGGGATTCCGGGCTTCACACGCCAGCCTTTCATATGCCTTTCGAGTTGACGGACCGCTATCCTGACGGCGGCAGCCCCGCCGTTCGGCCGATCCGGCCCCGGAAGCACGGCCGGCGACGACGCTCGTCCGAGCCCGTTTGGGCCGCCATTCAGCGCCAGTTCGCGCCGCGTTCTCCGCCTGGTTAACCGGCTGCCGGGCCCGCCGCGACAGGCCGGACGACGCATCCGCGCGAAAATCAGCCCTTGCCCCAACTTCCCGGACAGCCGATACTCGCATATTCCGCGAAATACGATCCCACCGGACCCAATCCACGGTAATTCCTATGAGCACGATTCTCGAAAGCCTCCCGACCGGCCAGAAGGTCGGTATCGCCTTCTCCGGCGGCCTGGACACCAGCGCCGCGCTGCACTGGATGAAACTGAAGGGCGCCGTCCCGTACGCATACACGGCGAACCTCGGCCAGCCCGACGAAGACGATTACGACGCGATCCCGAAGCGTGCGATCGAATACGGCGCAGCCGGCGCCCGCCTGATCGACTGCCGCGCGCAGCTCGTCGCCGAAGGCATCGCGGCGCTGCAAAGCGGCGCATTCCACATCACGACGGCCGGCGTCACGTACTTCAACACGACGCCGATCGGCCGCGCCGTGACGGGCACGATGCTCGTCGCCGCGATGAAGGAAGACGGCGTCAACATCTGGGGCGACGGCAGCACGTACAAGGGCAACGACATCGAGCGCTTCTACCGCTACGGCCTGCTCGTGAACCCGGATCTGAAGATCTACAAGCCGTGGCTCGACCAGACGTTCATCGACGAGCTCGGCGGCCGCGCCGAAATGTCCGAATTCATGCGCCAGGCGGGCTTTGCGTACAAGATGTCGGCCGAGAAGGCGTATTCGACCGATTCGAACCTGCTCGGCGCGACGCATGAGGCGAAGGATCTCGAAAGCCTCGAAAGCGGCATCAAGATCGTGAACCCGATCATGGGCGTCGCGTTCTGGCGCGACGACGTGAAGATCGCCGCGGAAGAAGTGACGGTGCGCTTCGAAGCCGGCCAGCCGGTCGCGCTGAACGGCGTCGAGTTCAAGGATCAGGTCGAGCTGCTGCTGGAAGCGAACCGCATCGGCGGCCGCCACGGCCTCGGCATGAGCGACCAGATCGAGAACCGGATCATCGAGGCGAAGAGCCGCGGCATCTACGAAGCCCCGGGCCTCGCGCTGCTGTACATCGCGTACGAGCGTCTCGTCACCGGCATCCACAACGAAGACACGATCGAGCAGTACCGCGAGAACGGCCGCCGTCTCGGCCGCCTGCTGTACCAGGGCCGCTGGTTCGACCCGCAGGCGATCATGCTGCGCGAAACGGCGCAGCGCTGGGTCGCCCGCGCGATCACCGGCGAAGTGAAGATCGAACTGCGCCGCGGCAACGACTACTCGATCCTGAGCACGAAGTCGCCGAACCTCACGTACCAGCCGGAACGCCTGTCGATGGAGAAGGTGGCATCGACGTTCTCGCCGCGCGACCGGATCGGCCAGCTGACGATGCGCAACCTCGACATCACCGATACGCGCGACAAGCTGCGCGTTTATACGCAAGTCGGCTTGCTCACGCCGGGTGAATCGTCGGCGTTGCCGCAAATCAAGGGCGACGACAAGTAAGTCGCTTCGTTCGACGCCGTGCCGCATCGCTGAATGCGGCACGGCCGGGCAGGCTGCGTGCGTGACGATCGGCACACGCAGCCTGCCCGCTCCTTCCGCCTCCCCCCGCTTTTTTCCTTCCCTCCGCAATCGCATCACGCGGTGCCTCGCGCAAACGGCACTGCAACGCCGCACCGGTCATGACAAGCTGCGAGTCGTTCGACTTCCGCCTTTCCTTATGACTGCCCTTACCGTCACCCACCTGAACGGCCCGATCAACAGCGGCAAGACGACGATCGGCCGCGCACTCGCACGCGCACTGCCCGACGCGCGCTTCATCGACGGCGACGATCACGATGCGCCCGAAGATGCACCGTTCGACGTGCAGTGGGCGATCGCGCTGGAGCGTCTCGTCACGCAGATCGCGAATGCGCGCGAACGCCATCTGGTGATCGCCTATCCGATCGGCGAAGCGGAATTCGAACGGTTGCGCGCCGCCTGCGACGCACGCGCTGCGCGCCTGTTCGTCGTGACGCTCGCGCCGCCCGAAGCGGTCGCGGCTTCGAATCGCGACACGCGCGCACTGACGGATTGGGAGCGGCAGCGTATCGCCGAGATGTATCGGGAGGGGTATGCAACGCGCGCGTTCAGCGATTGCGTGATCGATACGTCGAAGGCATCGGCCGATGCGTGTGCGGAGGAGATTGCTCGCCGCACGGCGCTTCCAGCACATTGACGCTGCCGCTTCGGCCGCGCACCGTCGCGACGAACCTCGCCGCAGTCCCGTGTATCCTCGGGACTTTTCGCCAACCGGGAACGACACCGGAGACAACATGACGACACGATGCGGCTCTATCATCGCGTGGATCGCGGTCATTGAAATCATCGCGATGGTGATGTGCTACGGCTACGCCAACTCGATGACCGATCCCTATGCGGGCGTCGGCGTTCTCGGCTTCGGCCTGCGAAGCATGGCCGCCGTCTCCGTCCTGGCGCTTGCCGTCGGCATCGGTTGCCTCACGGCCGACGCGTCGAAACCGGACCAACCTCCACGAGCATCGTTCCGCGTCGCGATCCCGCTGCACCTTCTGCTCTGCATTCCGGGCTTGTGGTTCTGGCTCCATGCGTAAGCAATGCCCCGGCCGGTGAATCCGCGCGCGCTCACCGTCGCGACCGCGCAGCGTGCGCGTCCGAATGCATGATCGCGGACGCGCGCCGCCTTCAATGATGCGGCCGCGCCCCCGCCACGACCTGCTCCCGCGCCCCCTTCCGGCTCAGCATCAGCGTGACGACCGCCGACACCGCGAGCGTGCCCGCCACCACATAAAACCCCGCCGCATACCCGCCCGTCACGTGCTTCAGCCAGCCGATCGCGAACGGCCCGACGAAGCCGCCGAGATTGCCGATCGAGTTGATCATCGCGATCCCCGCGGCCGCGCCGGCGCCCGACAGGAACGCGCTCGGCATCGCCCACAGCGGCGCCTTCGCGGCGCTGATCCCGATGTTGACGACGACCAGCGCGAGCACGGTCAAGAGCGCGGTGCTCGCCTGCCCCGCGAACACGAAGCCGATGCACGCGAGCACGCACGGAATCACCACGTGCCACGTACGCTCGCCGGTGCGATCCGAATGCCGCGCCCACCCGATCATCGCGACGACCGCGGCGACGCTCGGGATGCCGGTCAGCAGGCCCGTCTGCAATGCGGTGAAGCCGAACTGCTTGACCATCAGCGGCGCCCACAGCCCGAGCGTATACAGCCCCGCCGACGTGCCGAAGTAGATCAGCGCGAGCGCCAGCACGCGCGGATCGCGCAGCGCCTGCCACGCGCCCGCCGTATGCCCGGCATGCGTGTGGAGCACCTCGGCTTCGGCCTTCAGCTTCGCGATCAGCCAGTCGCGCTCGTCCGGCTGCAGCCACGCGGCCTTCGACGGCGCATCGGTCAGGCACTTCAACACGACGAAGCCAAGCACGACCGCCGGCAGCGCTTCGACGATGTACAGCATCTGCCAGTCGGCGAGCCCGAACATCGGCGGCATCTGCATGATCGCGCCGGACAGCGGCGAGCCGATCGCGGTCGAGATCGGCGCGGCCGCCATGAACCACGCGGCGGCCACCGCGCGCTGCTTCGCGGGGAACCACAGGCTGAGATACAGGATGATGCCGGGGAAGAACCCGGCTTCGGCCACGCCGAGCAGGAAGCGCAGCACGTAGAAGCTCGTCGGCCCGGCCGCAAAAGCGGACACTGCCGACACGAGGCCCCACGTGATCATCACGCGCGCGATCCAGATGCGTGCGCCGACACGATGGAGGATCAGGTTGGACGGCACCTCGAACAGGAAGTAGCCGATGAAGAACAGGCCGCCGCCGAACCCGAACGCGGTCGGCGACAGGCCGATCGCCTTGTTCATCGTCATCGCGGCAAAGCCGACGTTGACGCGATCGAGAAAGCTGACGAAGTAAAGCAGCATCACGAACGGAATGATGCACCACATCAGTTTCCGCGCGACGCGGGTTTCCAGATCCGCTTGCATGTGTCTCCTCCTTCGAGGTCGAGCCGTGCTCTGTTCGTGAATACTCGCCGGCGCCACGACGAAGCGCGCGGGCCCGCGCCCGGCTCGCGTCGGATGCGCGAGTCGCGGGCATCAAAAACCGGTAGGATGACGAACTGGCGGCGGCCGGCTACCGGTTGCGCATGCGCGCCGCCGCTACATCAAAGCGCGCATGCGCAGCGCCGCCTCGATCGTCAGGCCGCGACCGCCGCGTTCGCGACGCGCTCGCACACGGCCGCCGTCACCTGCGCGGTTGTCGCGCGTCCGCCGAGGTCGCGCGTATGCAGCGACGGGTCGGCCGTCACGGCCTCGATCGCCTGCATCACGCGCGCGGCGGCTTCCGCCTCGCCGAGATGCTCGAGCAGCATCACGACCGACCAGAACGTGCCGACCGGATTCGCGAGCCCCTGGCCCATGATGTCGAACGCGGAGCCGTGGATCGGCTCGAACATCGACGGATAACGGCGCTCGGGATCGATGTTGCCGGTCGGCGCGATGCCGAGGCTGCCGGCGAGCGCGGCGGCGAGATCGCTGAGGATGTCCGCGTGCAGGTTGGTCGCGACGATCGTGTCGAGCGACGCCGGCCGGTTGACCATGCGCGCGGTCGCCGCGTCGACGAGTTCCTTGTCCCACGTGACGTCGGGGAATTCCTGCGCGACCTGCTTCGCGATCTCGTCCCACATCACCATTGCGTGCCGCTGCGCGTTGCTCTTCGTGATCACGGTCAGCAGCTTGCGCGGACGCGACTGCGCTAGCCGGAACGCGAAGCGCATGATGCGTTCGACGCCGGTGCGCGTGAGGATCGACACGTCGGTCGCGGCTTCGATCGGATGGCCCTGGTGCACGCGGCCGCCGACGCCCGCGTACTCGCCCTCGGAGTTCTCGCGGACGATGACCCAGTTCAGGTCGTCCGGCCCGCAGCGCTTCAGCGGCGCGTCGATGCCGGGCAGGATGCGCGTCGGGCGCACGTTCGCGTACTGGTCGAAGCCCTGGCAGATCTTCAGGCGCAGCCCCCACAGCGTGACGTGATCGGGCACGTCGGGGTCGCCCGCCGAGCCGAACAGGATCGCGTCCTTGCCGCGCAGCGCGTCGAGACCGTCGGCCGGCATCATCGCGCCATGCAGGCGGTAGTAATCGGCGCCCCAGTCGAAATCCTCGAACTCGAACGCGAAACGATCGCTGCCGCGGGCCAGCGCTTCCAGCACCTGCTTGCCGGCCGGCACCACTTCCTTGCCGATGCCGTCGCCGGGAATCGTTGCGATACGGTAGGTCTTCATGCGGACATCCTCGATTGATCGTGAGCGTGAACGCACTTTACCGAACCAGGAGTGCAGGAACCGGCGCTAGAATCAAAGCATCTTTAACTTCGATTCATGAATCCCGTCATGGCGGATACTGTCCAGCCGGCCGATCTCGGCTTCTTCTCGACGCTGGCCGCGTCGGGCAGCCTGAGCGCGGCCGCGCGCGAACTCGGGCTGACCGCGGCGGCCGTCAGCAAGCGGCTCACGCAGATGGAGCGGCGCGCGGGCGTCACGCTCGTCAACCGCACGACGCGGCGGATGATGCTGACGCCCGAAGGCGCCGTGTATCTCGACTACGCGCGCCGGATCCTCGACCAGATGGACGAACTCGGCGAGCTGCTCGGCAGCGCGAAGCAGCGCCCGAAGGGGCTGCTGCGCGTGAACGCAACGCTCGGCTTCGGGCGCAGCCACGTCGGCCCCGCGATCTCGCGTTTCGTCGCGTGCTATCCGGAGGTGTCGGTGCAGTTGCAGTTGTCGGTGATGCCGCCGCCGCTCACCGACGACGCGTTCGACGTGTGCATCCGCTTCGGCGAGCCGCCCGACACGCGCGTCGTCGCGCGGCGGCTCGCGCCGAACCGCCGGCTGCTGTGCGCGGCGCCCGCGTATCTCGCGCGGCACGGGACGCCCGGCACGCCGCACGACCTGACGCGACACAACTGCATCGGCATCCGGCAAGGTGACGAGGGCTATGGCGTGTGGCGCCTGACGAGCGGACGCGGCGCGGCACGCCACACGGAAGCCGTGCGGATCAACGGCAACCTGACGACGAACGACGGCGAGATCGCCGTGAAGTGGGCGCTCGACGGGCATGGCATTCTGATGCGCGCGGAATGGGACCTCCGCGACTATCTCGCCGACGGCCGCCTCGTCGTCGTGCTGCCCGACCATGAAACGCCGAGCGCGGATATCTATGCGGTGTACGCGCAACGTCACCAGATGTCCGCGCGGATTCGTGCGTTCGTCGATTTTCTGGCGGACGAATTGGGGCGATTGAGGACGGTGTAGGGAAAACCGCAAGGCTGGGACAAGCCGCCGTCACTACATGCGTCCGGCCCGGACAACGCTCGACGGCCGAATCGCTCTGTACCTGGTCACGCTTCGCTCCGGATGCACACGGGCTTGCCTCGCCTGGGCAGTTATCAGAATGAAAATATTCTGGCGAAACATCGCGAATAATCGCCAGAATATTTACATCCTGCGACGCGACTCGCGCTGCCTGCCCGCGAGCAGGAGCGAATGGCCGGCGCGTTCCATCTCGCGAACGATTGACCGCCCCTCGTTCAGCGCTCCTCGTTCAGCGCCTCTCGTTCACGCCAGCGCCACCTGACTGCCCTCGCGATCGTTCATCTCGACGGCTTCCGGCACCGGCTGTCGCGCCATGGGCCCCGCGACGACCACACCTTCCCGGTCCTGCGCAAACCGCTCCGCGATCCAGTCGACGAACGCGCGCACGCCGGGCGACACATGCGGGCGCTTCACGTAGACGGCCGACACGGCCACCGCATCGGGCCGCCAGCGCGACAGCACTTCCCGCAATCGTCCCGCGTCGATCAACGGCTGCGCGGCGACACGCGGCGGCTGGATCAGGCCGAGGCCGTGCAAGCCGCACGCGAGATATGCGTGCTCGTCGTCCACGCTGACGATGCCGTCGAACCGGACCTTGCGCACCGCGCCATCCACCGTGAAATCGAGTTCGGCCGTGCGCTGACCGGAAACGGACGCCACGCCGACCGCGCGATGCGCGGCGAGATCGTCGAGCGTGCTCGGGACTCCTAGGCGGTCGAGATAGGCAGGGCTCGCGCACGTCACGCGCTCGAGCATGCCGAGCCGGCGCGCGACAAGCGACGAATCGGGTAGCGCGCCAAGCCGGAGGCTGCAGTCGACCGCGTCGCCGACCATGTCGGCCGCGCGACCGGACACGCCGAGCATCAGCACGAGATCGGGATGCCGTGCATGAAATTCCCCGAGCGCGGGCAACACGATCGCGCTCGCCACCGATCCCGGCAATTCGACGCGCAGCGGCCCGCTCGGATGCAGCGCGGCGCCGCGGATGCTGGCCTCGAGCTCGTCGACGTCCGCCGTGATGCGCAGGCAGCGCCGGTAATACGCGTCGCCTTCGGGCGTCGCACGCAGCGCGCGCGTCGTGCGCACCAGCAGCGGCATGCCGAGCGCCGCTTCGAGCTCCTGCACGGTCCGCGTCGCGGTCGCGCGCGAAATGCCGAGCGCCTGCGCGGCGCGCGTAAAGCTGTTCATTTCGACGATGCGCGTGAAGATGCGCATCGCGCGGATCGGATTGTCCACCGGACACCCCTGCGTGGTTGCAGCATGCCGCGGCGCGCATTCGTGCGCCGTGCATGCATGTCGAGTCGAGGAAAGCCGCGCCGCCGGCGCGGCGGCCGGTTCAGCCGGTTCAGCCGTTCGCTGCCGCGGCGCCGCGCGCCGGTTCGTCGAGCAGCCGTTGCGCCAGCGCGAGCGCATCGTCGCGGGTCGCCGCGGCGTTCAACGGGTAGCCCCAGACTTTCTCGAACGCGCCCGAGAACGCGTCGAGCGCCACGCGCCGCGCCGCGTCGGGCTCGATCGCGATCATCGCGGGGATCCATTCGCGCGACTGCGCGCGGTTGGCCTTGCTCCACTTCGCGAGCTGCTTGCGCATTTCGTGATCGCCGGCGCCGCGATCGTCGCCGGATGGCGCGTCGTCGGTCAGAAGAACGAAGCGTTCGCGGCGCGCCAGCAACGCGTCGAGTTCGACGAACAGGTGGGCGGGGTCGGTGTGCGTCGAACCGCTGTAACGCAACCAGACAAACGGAAATTCAGTCGTGACGATCTGCATGTCGACCTCCAGATGAGAACGATTCTCATTTTATGGATCGAGGCCAACCGCGTCATTTTTCATCCCGGCCAACCGCTTTTTCATTCCGGCCAAACGTGCGCGCACCGGCCGTTCAGCGTTGCCGGTCGGTCAGGAATTGCGTCGGCGGCTTGCCGGTCGCCTTGCGGAACATCGTCACGAAGCTGCTCGCGCTCTCGTAGCCGAGATCGATCGCGATCTGGTGCACGCGGCGGCCGGTCGTCAGCATCCGCAGCGACAGCGCGACGTGCAGCCGCCGGCGCCAGTCGCCGAGGCTCATCCCGAGCTCCTTCGTCGCGAGCCGCGTCAGGCTGCGTTCGCTGACGCCCGCGCGCCGCGCGAGTTCGGGCAGCGACGACTTGTCGGCCGGATCGTCGAGCAGATGGTCGATCAGCTTGCGCAGCCGGCGGTCGGCCGGCATCGGCAGGTACAGATCCTCGACCGGCGCCGCGACGAGTTCGTCGAGCAGCGTCGCCACCAGCCGCCCTTGCGGGCCGTCGACGTCGTACAGGTTCGGGAAGCTCGCCGCCTTCAGCAGCAGCTCGCGCAACAGCGGCGACATCGACAGCGTGCAGCAGCGCGCGGGCAAATCCAGCGCGGCATCGGGTTCGACCAGCACCGCATAGAAGGTCGCGCCGGCCGAACCGCGCGCCGCATGCGGGACGTCGCCGGGAATCCACACCGTGCATTGCGGCGGCGCACTCCACACACCGCCGTCGATCTCGCAATAGATGACGCCGCTCAGCGTGTAGAGCAATTGCGCCTGGCGATGGCTGTGCCGCTCGAGCCGCCACTCGGGCTCGACGACCGAGCCGCCGAACACGACGAGCGGACGCGGCACGTGGTAGACGTCGGCGTCCGCTGGGGGATCGGTAGTCGGTGGAAGCTTGCGCATGAAACGATAGGGGGTGGTGGAAACCGGACGCCGTGCCCGCGCGTCGTTTCGTGCTTATACCAGAAAGGTACCGGTGCCGCCGGGCGGTTCGCGGGCTGCGTCTGCGGCTGCGCGCCGAACCGAATACAATGCGTCGATCCCCCGCCGCTGCGCCAACCTGCCGGAGCCGCCATGTTCGACCTGACCACGCTGACGACCTTCACGGCCGTCGTTCTGGGCCTGTTCCTGATCCCCGGCCCCGCCGTGCTGCTCGTGCTGAGCCGCACCGTGCAGGGCGGCCGCAAGACCGGCATCCTGACCGGCCTTGGCGTCGCAAGCGGCGACTTCGTGCATACGCTGTTCGCGGCCGTCGGGCTGTCCGCGCTGCTGATGACGTCGGCGCTCACATTCAACGTCGTGAAGCTGGTCGGCGCCGCATACCTGATCTATCTCGGCGTGCGCGCGCTGCTCGACAAACCGTCCGACCCGTCGCTGCCGACGGTGCCGCCCGTCACGCCGCTCAACGCGTACCTGCAGGCGATTCCCGCCGAAGTGCTGAATCCGAAGACCGCGCTGTTCTTCCTCGCGTTCATGCCGCAGTTCGTGCATCCGGAACGCGGTTCGACGTTCGTGCAGTTCGCGGTGCTCGGGCTGATCTTCGTCGTGCTCAGCTCGCTTTATACGTCGCTGATCGCATGCTCGATCCGCCCGCTCGGCCGCATCGTGAAGCGGCTCACATGGCTCACGCGCTGGCAGGGGAAGATCATCGGCTCGATCTTCATCGCGCTCGGGCTGCGCGTGGCCGTGCAGCAGCGCTGATGCACGCGGCCGCATGACGTCCCGCGCGGCGCCCGCCGACGAAGCCCTCTACACCGACCCGCGCCTCGTCGCGGTCTACGACCTGTTCAACGCGGGCGATCGCGACTTCGCGTTCTACGCATCCGTGATCGGCGCCGCGCGGCAACGCATTCTCGATCTCGGCTGCGGCACCGGCACGTTCGCGCGCCGGCTCGCGTCGGCCGGGCACGACG
Source organism: Burkholderia sp. BE17 (assembly GCF_009362305.1). Taxonomy (NCBI): domain Bacteria; kingdom Pseudomonadati; phylum Pseudomonadota; class Betaproteobacteria; order Burkholderiales; family Burkholderiaceae; genus Burkholderia; species Burkholderia sp. BE17. The sequence continues at coordinate 58,024 of NZ_WHNU01000038.1, read as the reverse complement.
TCGTCGCGATCGATCCCGCGCCGGCGATGATCGATTACGCACGACGCCAGCCGGGCGCCGACGCGGTACGCTGGATCGCGTGCGATCTGGTCGGCCTGCCGCCCGGCGCGTCGTTCGATGCGGTCGTGATGACCGGGCACGCATTCCAGTGCCTGCTGACCGACGACGACATCGACGCGACGTTGCGCGGCGTGCGACGCGTGCTCGCCGACGGCGGCCGCTTCCTGTTCGATACCCGCAACCCGCGCGTCGAGCCGTGGCGCGCATGGACGCCCGAGCATTCGGCACATAGCGTCGAGTCGCGCGAATCCGGCGTCGTCGATCTCCATCATGCGGTGCGCGCGGTAGACGGCGCGATCGTGACGTTCGACACGTACTACCGCTTCCGCCGCGACGACATGTTGCTGAAGAACACGAGCCGGCTGCGCTTCATCGCGCAACCCGAATTGCAGGCGCGCGTAGCCGCGGCCGGATTCTCGTCGGCCGACTGGTGCGGCGACTGGCAACACGCACCGTTCGACGACGCAACCAGCGCGGAGATCATCGCGATCTGCCGCGCGTGAGTGCGCGTTCGATCACGTCAACCCGCAACCGGCAGCGCGGCCACCGCATACGCATGCCGGAGCGTGCTGCCCGATAACCCGATACTGGAGACTCGACCATGCCCTTCCCGCTTCATCCCGCGCAGGTTCGCGCGCTGCTCGAATGCTATCTGCGCGCGAAGGACCTGAACCGGCCCGCGTTGATCGCCGACTGTTTCGCGGCCGATGCCGAGCTGAGCTTTTCGCTCGCGAACGACGACATCGATTTTCCGCCGCGCGTGACGGGCGCGGCGGCCATTGCGCGCACGCTGGTCGAGGAATTCGGCGAGCGGTTCGAGCGGTGCCGGACCTATTACGTCTGCGCGGAACCCTCAGTCGACGAACACGGCGTAAGCGCAATGCCGTGGCTCGTCGTGATGCGGCAGAAGGACAACGGCGCGTTGCGGAGCGGGCACGGCACGTATCGCTGGCAGTTCGCGTGCGATGGCGAAGGCGTTGCGCGGGTTGCCGCGCTGCACATTCATATCGCGCGGATGGATACGATCGACGATCCGCAGTCGGTGAAACTCGATGCGCTGCACGCGGCATTCGGCTATCCGTGGCTGCCGGTCCAGGCGTTCGCGTGCGGGTTGGCGGATGTGGCGGCGGCGCAGCCGGATTGGGCGTTCATCGCGCCGTTCCGGGAGGCGGCAGCGGCAGCGGCGTGACCGAACCCGCCCGCGTGCGCGCGGGGCCATTCGGCTCCGCGCGGCATCCGTGCCGCCGCCGCGCTCACCGCGCCGCTTCGAGCGCCAGCCGCCCCCCTCCCAATCCAGCCCGAACCGCGCGAGATACTTGCGCAGCCGATCCGCATCGTTCGGCTGCTTCTTGCTCTGCCGCGACACCACGAACAGCGTGCGCCCGGCTTCCGACAGGCTCGCCGACACGCGGCACACGTCGAGCACGCGGTAACGCCGCGATCCGCACGATGCGCGTCACCCAGCGGCCATCGAAGAAAAGGACAAGAATATGTGGAAGCGTCATGCCCTGGTATGCCGCGCCGCACGAATGAACGAATCAGGTGAAGCAAATGGCTGACATGGATTATCAACTGATGGAACTGGCGAACGGCAAGCCGGTGAAGATGTGGACGCAAGGCGTCGCCGTCGAGGACGAAGCGCGCGCGCAACTGCGCAACACCGCGCAGATGCCGTTCATCTTCCGCCACGTCGCGGTGATGCCGGACGTGCACCTCGGCAAGGGCTCGACGATCGGCAGCGTGATTCCGACGAAAGGCGCGATCATTCCGGCCGCGGTCGGCGTCGATATCGGCTGCGGGATGATGGCCGCGCGCACGACGCTGACGGCGTCCGACCTGCCGGACTCGCTGGCCGGGCTGCGCAGCGCGATCGAACGCGCGGTGCCGCACGGCCGCGCGCCGGGCCGCCGCGATCCGGGCGCGTGGGGCGATCGCACGCCGGCCGCCGTGACCGAATCGTGGAAATCGCTGCTGCCGGGTTTCCAGCGGATCGTCGACAAGTATCCGAAGCTGGAAAAGACGAACCACTACGCGCATCTCGGCACGCTCGGCACCGGTAATCACTTCATCGAAGTGTGCGTCGATGAAGCGGACCACGTGTGGTTCATGCTGCACAGCGGCTCGCGCGGCGTCGGCAACGCGATCGGCAGCCTGTTCATCGAACTCGCGCAGGCGGACATGCGCCGGCACATCGCGAACCTGCCGGACCGCAACCTCGCGTATTTCACCGAGGGCAGCCGGCACTTCGACGATTACGTCGAAGCGGTCGGCTGGGCGCAGGACTACGCGCGGCGCAACCGGCAGGCGATGATGGACGCGGTGATCGGCGCGGCGCGCGGCGTGATCGGCAAGCCGTTCGCGGTCGACGAGCACGCGGTGAACTGCCACCACAACTACGTGCAGCGCGAACGCCACTTCGGCGAAGACGTGTTCGTGACGCGCAAGGGCGCGGTGTCCGCGCAGAAGGGGCAACTCGGGATCATTCCGGGATCGATGGGGGCGAAGAGCTTCATCGTGCGCGGGCTCGGCAACCCGGAAAGCTTCTGCTCGTGCAGCCACGGCGCAGGCCGGACGATGAGCCGCACCGAAGCGAAGCGCCGCTTCACGGCCGACGATCAGGTGAAGGCGACGCAAGGCGTCGAATGCCGGAAGGACGCGGGTGTCGTCGACGAAATCCCGATGGCCTACAAGGACATCGACGCGGTGATGGCGGCCCAGCGCAGCCTCGTGGAAGTGGTGCATACGCTGCGCCAGGTGGTGTGCGTGAAAGGATAGCGCGGCGCGCGATCCATGCGCTCGTCGAGACGATGCTCGCCGATGCCGAACACGATCGCGAATACAAGCGGCCGTGGGGCGACGTGGCGATGCTCGATACGTTCCTGCGCGACGTACTCGACGGTCGATGAAAGACGAACGGCGTGATGCCTGCGGGCATCGCGCCGTTTCCGCATCTGCACGCGCCCGGCCGCCGCCGGTGAGCAAAGTGCGTGCCCGCACACTACGCGTCGTTGCGCCGGCTGCCACCCGTTGCGGCGGTATACTTGGCGTCATTCGGCAAAACGCGCCGCGTCATGCGCCGCTGCACTCGACGTGCACCGCTTGCTGACGATGCGCTTGCAGTCCGACGTCTTCCGCCCGCCCATTCACAGCCGATACGAACCGTCATGTCGCACCGCCTTTCGCTCGCCCTCGCCACCCTCCTCGCCGCTTCCCCGCTCGCTGCACAGGCCCGCCCGCTTTCGCGGCCACCCGTCGAGCGCGACTTCAAGAGCTGGTCGGTCGTCTGCGACAACGGCAACCGCTGCATTGCAGAAAGCCACGCCGACGATATCGACGATGCACGCGCCAACCTCATCCTGCGCGTGACGCGCGATGCCGGCCCCGACGCGCAACCGTCGCTCGACATCTTCGCGTCGGCGCCATTGGATCTGCGCACGGCACGCGTCGATGGCCGCCCGTTCGATGCGATGCCGGCCCAATGGCATGCGTTCGGCGACAAGCCGGACAATGACGACGCGCACCCGTTCCGGATCCGCACGAGCGATCCGGCAACGGTTGCCGCGTGGCTCGCCGCGTCGCGCAATGCGCAACTGCTGAGCTTCGGCGATCCGGCATCGGCGCAAACGCCGCACATGCCGCTGTCGGGATTGAATGCCGCGCTGCTGCTGATCGACGACACGCAGGGCCGCGTCGGCACGGTCACGGCGCTGCTGCGCCCCGGCAACCGGCCCGCGTCGTCGGTGCCGGCCGCGCCGGTGTTGCCGCCGGCCGTCGTTCCGGCGCCGCCCGTCGCCAGCCTGTCGGCCGCCGAACAGCGCCCGCTCGTCGATGCCGTGCTCGCGAAATTCGGCGCCGACGTGAAGCAATGCGCCGCCGATGTCGAAGACGAAATGTCGGCCGGCGATCGCAGGAAGGCGTCACGCGCCGTGGCGATCTCGGCCGACGAGGCGCTCGTCGCGATCCCGTGCCAGACCAGCAGCCTGTATAACCACACCGACCTGTGGTACCGCGTGCGACGGTCGGCGCCGTATGCACCGACGGCGATGAACTTCGGCGAGAACGCGAACGCGGGCCTCGATTCGGCATCCTTCGCAAATGAACTGACCGACGCCGGCTACGATCCCGCCGGCGCGATGCTGTCGAGCAAGGTCCGCTTGCGCAGTGCCGGCGATTGCGGCTCGACCGCGTCGTGGATCTTCGACGGCCGGCGCTTCCTGCTCGCCGACATCGCGACGCACGGCACCTGCAACGGCCTGTTCCAGGATCAATGGCCGCGCCTGTATCGCCGGGCCGACGCGACGGGAAACCGCTGACGCGCGTGGCGCGCCGCCATCACGTCACGCGCCGACGATCGAAATCGAGAACCCGTCCCAGCCCTTCTGTCCGACCGTCTGCACGGCCGTCGTCGTGAGCTTCGGCTCGGCCGCGAGCCGCGCGAAGCCTTCCCGCACGCCGACCACATCGGGCTCGCGATTGTCCGTATCGGCCACGCGCCCGCCGCGCACGACGTTGTCGACCACGATCACCGTGCCGGGCCGCGACAGCTTCAGCGCCGCGTCGAGATAGACCGGGTTGTTGTCCTTGTCGGCATCGATGAAGATGAAATCGAACGGCGCGTCACCCGCATCGACGAGCCGCGCGAGGCTGTCCTTCGCGCTGCCGACGATCACCGACACCACCTCCGCGAACCCGGCGCGCGCGATGTTCCGCGTCGCGACCTTCGCATGCTCGGGGTTCAGTTCCAGCGTCACGAGCGTGCCGCCCGGCGGCAACGCGCGCGCGAGCCAGATCGTGCTGTAGCCGCCGAGCGTGCCGACCTCGAGGATGCGCCGCGCGCCGCGGATCGTCGCGAGCAGTTGCAGCAGCTTGCCCTGGTTCGGCGCGACGTTGATCGCGGGCAGCCCGGCCGCGTGGCTGGCCGCCAGCGCGGCGTCGAGCGCATCGTCGGACGGCACGAGCGTCGCGGAAAAATACGCATCCACCTGATTCCACTGGTCCTGATCCATCGCACGCCTCCTGTCTGCGGAAAAAGGCATTCTATGCGCGGCATCCCCATAAGCAACAAACCAATCGTTCTAAGGACGGCAGCACACGTGCTCCTATAATCGCCGGACGGCCGTACCTCTCGAACTTCACAACAACAGACGGAGCACCCATGACCGATCAGGCCTCTTCGAACTGGCGCCTCGAAACCATCGCCGTGCACGGCGGTTATCGTCCCGACCCGACCACGCGCGCGGTCGCCGTACCGATCTACCAGACCGTTGCGTACGCATTCGACGACACGCAGCACGGCGCCGACCTGTTCGACCTGAAGGTCCAGGGCAACATCTATACGCGAATCATGAACCCGACGACGGACGTGCTCGAGAAGCGGATCGCCGCGCTCGAGGGCGGCATCGGCGCGCTTGCGCTCGCGTCGGGGCAATCCGCGGTCACGTATGCGATCCAGACGATCGCCGAAGCCGGCGACAACATCGTGTCCGCGAGTTCGCTGTACGGCGGCACCTACAACCTGTTCGCGCATACGCTGCCGCAATACGGGATCACGACGCGCTTCGCCGATCCGCGCGACCCCGCGTCGTTCGAGCCGCTGATCGACGCGCGCACGAAGGCGATCTTCGCGGAATCGGTCGGCAACCCGCTCGGCAACGTCACCGATATCGCCGCGCTCGCGGAAATCGCGCATCGCCACGGGATCCCGCTGATCGTCGACAACACCGTGCCGTCGCCGTACCTGCTGCGCCCGTTCGAGCACGGCGCGGACATCGTCGTGCACTCGCTGACGAAGTATCTCGGCGGGCACGGCACGAGCCTCGGCGGCGCGATCGTCGATTCGGGCAAGTTCCCGTGGGCCGAGCACGCGGACCGCTTCAAGCGGCTGAACGAGCCGGACGTCAGCTATCACGGCGTCGTCTATACGGAGGCGTTCGGGCCGGCCGCCTATATCGGCCGCGCGCGCGTGGTGCCGCTGCGCAACATGGGCGCGGCGATCTCGCCGTTCAACGCATTCCAGATCCTGCAGGGCATCGAAACGCTCGCGCTACGCGTCGAACGGATCAGCGACAACGCACTGAAGATCGCGCGGCATCTCGCGCGCCACGAGCAGGTCGAGTGGGTGAACTATGCGGGGCTGCCCGATCACCCCGACCATCCGCTCGTCGCGCGCTACCTGTCGGGCCGCGCGCCGGGCATCCTGACGTTCGGCGTGAAGGGCGGCCGCGACGGCGGCGCGAAGTTCCAGGACGCGCTGAAGCTGTTCACGCGGCTCGTCAACATCGGCGACACGAAGTCGCTCGCGACGCACCCGGCATCGACGACGCACCGGCAACTGTCGCCGGCCGAGCTCGCGAAGGCCGGCGTGAAGGAGGAAACGGTGCGGCTGTCGATCGGCATCGAGCATATCGACGACCTGCTCGCCGATCTCGACCAGGCGCTCGCGCAACTTTGAGCGGAACGGGCGCGCCGGCTACCACGTCGTCGCGCCCGCCGGATACGTGTCGACGATGCGCGTGCCGTTCACGGGCGTAACGCCCTCATTGCGCAGCGCGGCCCACAGTTCGATCGCATGCTCGCGCGATTTGCGGCTGCCGTCGTCGGTCAGCACGTTCAGCGCGATCACTTCGTCGCGTGTCGTCAGTTGCAGCTGCTCCTTCAACTTGCGCGACTGATACGACGCGGTACGGACATCGCCCAGCACGATCCGCTTCTCCGCGACCTTCGGCTCGCCGCCCGCGTCGGCCGGCACGAAGGTCAGCCGGCCGTTGTCGACCTCGCATTGTCCGCGCGCAAACGTTGCACTCCACTCGCCCGACGGCACGGCCGCGAACTCGCAGCGCATCCGCTCGTTCGCGCGGCGGCCGGGGTCGTGCGCCGACGCATGCGAAAGCGCACGTTCCGGCCAACCGGCCGCCATCGCGGCCGTCGACATCAAGCAGACAGCCAGCACGATTCCTGTTGCGATAGTGCGCATGGCACGCTCCTTTTCAGAGGGGGAACCGGCCGAACCGCGTCGTCGCGGCCGGCCGTGAATGACGGATCAACGTACCGCGAAGCGGTTGTCGTGCGCGTCGACCATCGGCGCCTTCTCGCCGCGGTGGACGGTCGAGCGATGGATCTCCCGATTGCGCGCGACGGCGGCCGGGCTCGTCGGGTAGTCGTGATTCGGGCTCGGGATCACGCCGTCGTGCCGCGCGCGCGCCAGTTCCTGACGCACTTCCTGCCGGGTCTTCGCCTGCGCGGCCACGGCCTGCGAGAAGGCCGCGATCGACAGCGCGGCAACGGTCATGGCGATCATCGGTCGCGGAATGTTCATGTCGTTCGCTCCTTGCTGGAAATCCGTGACAGGAGCCTTCACTTTGATTCGGCGGCGGTGCGCGATCGTGATCGCGGCATGACGGTTTCGTCATGGTTCACGCATGTGCTGCATCGCAGTGCGAATTAAATTCGTCATTGGTTACTGTCGAAGCGCGTCGATCGCTATTCGGTCGGCGCGTGGCAACGCGCGAACGGGGAACAGCGCACGCTCGACGGCGGCACGCAACCGGCGCAGGTGTCGATCGGCACCTATGGCTACGGCGGAACACGCACGCAAGGCATCGTCAATATCGGGTTGCGCCACCGGTTGTGATCGCGGCGGCGGTGCGCTCGCGCTTGCGTGACAAAAATTTCATGTTCCGATCAGGTTCACGAAGCGTCGTATCGCTACGATCGGAACGGTAGCGGGCCATGCCCGTTCCCACCCACGCAGCGGGTCGCTGTCGTACGGCACGATCACGCGTTAGGCCCGGACTCATCGAGTACCGGGCCTTTTTTTGGTCGCGAGCCGGACGATCAGGGCGTTGGACTGCGTTGCGGAAACAAACACGGATGCGTCTTCACGTACAGGTTCGGATTGCCGCAGCGGTGCCCGGCATAGTCGATCTGCTCGCCGGGCATGAGATCGGCCGGCACCGGCTTGCGCGCGGCGGACGACGCGGCCGACGCGGTCGTGCCGGTATCGGAACGTTGCGATACGCAGCCCGCGAACAACGGGACGATCAGGACTGCGATCAACGATAGGCGAATGTCGGGACGATGCACGTTTCGGTCCGGAATGAAAGTCAGAACAGGACCGCCCGCTTTCGATGCTGCTGGCGCGAACGGCGCAAATGCCATCGGCCGCACGGGCCATCGGCAGGCTTCATGTTCCGCTTTCCGCTCATCGCGCTCATGACGCGAACATGACGATTGCGTCACGTCGATCGAGCGCGTACGGCGCGCCGCCGCGTCGCGCAATCTGACTTTTTTTTCATCTCCCGATCACGGTGGCGCACGGCTGCTTTCGCATACTGGCTTCATGGTTCGCCACCCGGCGACCCTGATCAAGGAGAGAACTCAATGAAAACGGCAAAACTCGCAGCACTGTTCGTCACCGCCACGCTGTCGCTCGGCATGGCCACGCAGGCCGCGTTCGCACAGACGCAGACACAAACGCAGGGCAAGACCCGCGCGCAGGTGGTCAACGAACTGAAGCAGGCGCAGCACGACGGCGTCGTGCCGACGAGCAAGACGCAGTACCCGCCGACCGCCGAGATGATCGCGCGCAACAAGGAGCTTCACGGGATTTCGGCGCATGGCGGCGAGAAGGCGCCGCAGGCCGATAACCACGACAACCTGGCGACGCGTTGATGCCGCTCGGTCGCATGACTGCGGGCAACGTGCCGCGCGCAACCGCCTGGCGGCGAACGCGCGGACGTGCCCGCCCGCGATGTCAGGTGCGGATGGCGGCCGGCCGCATCGGCTCGGCCGGGTGTCGCGGGAAGCGCAGCCAGAACGTCGTGCGCCGGCCGGGATCGCTGTCGACGCCGCATTCGCCGCCGTGGTTGTCCATGATCGACCGGACGATCGCAAGGCCGAGCCCCGTCCCCGACGCCGAATTGTGCCGCGACGGATCGACGCGATAGAAGCGCTCGAAGATCCGCCCGACATGCTCCGCGGCAATGCCCGGCCCCGTATCCGACACGGCGATGGTCGTCGCGCCGCCCTGCTCCACGCAGTCGATCGCCACGACGCTGCCGCGCGGCGCGTAGGCGAGCGCATTCGACAGCAGATTGCTCAACGCGCGCTGGTACAGCATGAGATCCGCATCGACCCACGCGTGGCCGTCGACCTTCACCGTCACGCCCGCATCCTCCGCAAGCGACTCGTAGTAGCCGGCGACACGCTCGGCCTCTTCCGCCGCATTCAGGCGCCGCACGTCGATCGACGTGCCGGCCTGTTCCGAGCGCGCGATAAACAGCATGTCCTCGATCATTCGCGACAGCCGCTGATACTCGTCGATGCTCGACTCGATCACGTTGCGATATTCATCCGCGCTGCGCGGCTGCGACAGCACGACCTGTGCGGCCGCCTGCAGGTTCGTGAGCGGCGTGCGCATGTCGTGCGCGAGATTCGACGAGAACTGGCTCAGCCGCGTGAACGATTCGCTCAGCCGCGCGAGCATCCCGTTGAACGCATGCTCGAGTTCCTTCAGCTCGCCTGACGTATCGAGTTCCGGCAGCGGATGCGCAAGCCGGCTCGACGACATCTGCTCGGCGCGCGCCGCGAAACGCCGCAGCGGGCTCAGCCCGAGCGCCGCGATGCCATACGCGATCGCGGCCGCGAGCACCACGCCGAACACCTCGATCACGACGATCGTATAAGCATGCGTCCGCAACAGCAGCACGTCGGCGCTGCGGTCGTACTGCACCGCGACGCGCACCACCGGTGCACCCATGCCCGCGAGCGGCACGGTCGTCACCAGGTACTGATGCCGCGCGCCGGGCGGCGCGACGCCGACCGGCACGCGCCCCGCGTCCAGCGACAGCAGCGGCGCGTACGAGCGGAAACCGGGCGTGCCGACGAGGCGCGCGCCCGTCGCATCGTAGATCGCGAGATCCATGTTGGGATGGCCGTGCAGCTGGTCGATCCAGATGTCGGTGTTGCGCGCGACGTCGGCCGTCGTGCGTGCTTCGGCCAGATGCGTGCCCAATGCGGCGGAAATGCCGGCCATCTGCTCGGCCGCCGTCATTTCGACGCGGTTGCTCAGCGCTTCGTAAAGCGCGACGCCGCTCGACGCGAGGATCACCGACGTCGACAGGATGATCAGCGCGGTCAGGCGTCCGCGCAGCGTGCGCGGCAGCAGGCGCGCGATCATGCGGCCGCGCCGCCGCGCGCTTCCAGCACGTAGCCCATTCCGCGCACGGTGTGGATCAGCTTCGGTTCGTATGCGTCGTCGATCTTCGAACGCAGCCGCCGGATCGCCGAATCGACGACGTTCGTGTCGCTGTTGAAGTTCATGTCCCACACCTGCGATGCGATCGTCGCGCGCGGCAGGATCTCGCCCTCGCGACGCATCAGCAGCCACAGCAGCGCGAATTCCTTCGCGGTCAGCAGGATCGTGTCGCCCTGCCGCGTGGCCTTGCGGCGTGTCAGGTCGAGTTCGAGATCGGCCACGCGCAGCGTGTTCGAATCGCGCGGCTGGCCGCGCCGCAGGATCGACTTGATGCGCGCGGTCAGCTCGACGAAGTCGAACGGCTTCGCGAGATAGTCGTCGGCGCCGAGCTCGAGCCCCTTCACGCGATCGCCGACGTCGTCGCGTGCGGTGAGGAACAGCACGGGCGTCGACTTGCTGCGCCGCAGGTTCTGCAGCAGCGTCCAGCCGTCCTGCCCCGGCAGCATCACGTCGAGCACGAGCAGATCGTATTCCTCGGTCTCGGCCTGGTGCTGGCCCGTGATGCCGTCCTCGACCCAGTCGACGACATAACCGGCCTCGATCAGGCCCTTGCGCAGATAGGCGCCCGTCTTCGGTTCATCCTCGACAATCAGAATTCGCATTACGCATTACCCTTGAAGAAACCCAGCCGGCGCAGCACGCCGATGCCGAAGCCGCCGCCGACGCCCCAAAGCGCGGCGCGCCACGACACCGCATGGCTGACGCGGTACAGCACGGGCAGCACCAGCAGCGTCAGCGCCGTGGACGACAGGATACCGCCGATCACGACCGTCGCAAGCGGACGCTGCACCTCGGCGCCGGTGCCGGTCGCGAACGCCATCGGCAGGAAACCGAGCGACGCGACCAGCGCGGTCATCAGCACCGGCCGCAGCCGCGTGAGCGCGCCTTCGCGCACGGCGGCGTCGAGCGGCACGCCTTCGTCGCGCAGGTTGCGGATGAACGAGATCATCACGAGACCGTTGAGCACGGCGACGCCGGACAGCGCGATGAAGCCGACCGCCGCCGTGATCGACAGCGGAATCCCGCGCAGCCACAGCGACACGACGCCGCCGCTCAGCGCGAACGGAATGTCGGTGAACACGAGCAGGCCGTCCTTCACGTTGTTGAACATCACGAACAACAGCACGAACACCATGAACAACGCGAGCGGCACGACGAGCTTCAGGCGCTCGCTCGCGCTTTGCAGCTGCTCGAACTGCCCGCCCCACGACACCCAGTAGCCGGCCGGCACGCGCACGTCCTGCTGCAACTTCTCGCGCGCATCGGCGACGAACGAGCCGACATCGCGGCCGCGCACGTTCGCGCTGACGACCACGCGCCGCTTGCCGTCCTCGCGGCTGATCTGGTTCGGGCCCGGCGCGACGTCGATCGTCGCGAGTTCCGCGAGCGGCACATACGGCGCCGCCGCGATCGGCGCGCTGGCGCCCGCTGCCGGCGCGGGCAGCGCGATCGGCAGCCGCTTGATCGCGTCGATGTCCGAGCGCAGCTCGTCGGGCAGCCGCACGACGATGTCGAAGCGGCGGTCACCCTGGAACAGCGTGCCGGCCTTCTGCCCGCCGACGGCCGCGGCCACCGAGTCCTGCAGGTCGGCGACGCTCACGCCGTAGCGCGCGAGCTTGTCGCGGTCGAGGTTGACGGTGAGCACCGGCAGCCCGGTCGTCTGCTCGACCTTCACTTCCGATGCGCCCGGCACCTTCTGCAGCGCGGCCGCGATCTGCTCGCCGGTCTGGTTCAGCACGGCCATGTCGTCGCCGAAGATCTTCACGGCGACGTCGCTGCGCACGCCCGAGATCAGCTCGTTGAAGCGCAGCTGGATCGGCTGCGAGAACTCGTACGCATTGCCCGGCAGCTCGGCGAGCGCTTCCTCGATCTCGCGCACGAGCTGGTCGCGCGGCTTCTTGGGGTCGGGCCACTTGTCCGTCGGCTTCAGCATGATGTAACCGTCCGACAGGTTCGGCGGCATCGGGTCGGCCGCGATCTCGGCCGTGCCGGTACGCGCGAACACACGCTCGATCTCGGGGAAACGTGCCTTCAGCGTCTTCTCGATCGACTTCTGCATCTCGACCGACTGCGACAGGCTCGTGCCGGGAATCCGCAGCGCGGCGACCGCGAGGTCGCCTTCGTTGAGGCTCGGGATGAACTCGCTGCCGAGCCGCGTGGCGAGCCCGAGCGTGACCAGAACGATCGCGCCCGCGCCGAGCATCACGCGCGCCGGGCGCGTCATGAACACGGTGAGCACCGGTTCGTATGCGCGTCGCGCCCAGCCCATCAGCCGGTTCTCCTTCTCCTCGACCCGCTCGCCGATGAACAGCGCGACCGCCGCCGGAATGAACGTGACGGTCAGCACCATCGCGGCCGCAAGCGCCATCACGACGGTGATGGCCATCGGATGGAACATCTTGCCTTCGACCCCCGTCAGCGCAAAGATCGGCAGGTACACGACCATGATGATCAGTTGCCCGAAGATCAGCGCGCGACGCGCTTCCTGCGACGCGCCGAACACTTCGGCGAAGCGCTCGTCGCGCGTGAGCGGCCGTCCGGCCGCCGCCTGCGCATGCGCGAGCCGCCGCACGCAGTTCTCGACGATCACCACCGCGCCGTCGACGATGATTCCGAAGTCGAGCGCGCCGAGGCTCATCAGGTTCGCGCTCACCTTCGCGTTGACCATGCCGGTGAAGGTCATCAGCATCGACAGCGGAATCACGAGCGCGGTGATCAGCGCCGCGCGGATGTTGCCGAGGAACAGGAACAGCACCGCGATCACGAGGATCGCGCCTTCGAGCAGGTTCTTCTTCACCGTCGCGACGGCTTTTTCGACGAGCACCGTGCGGTCGTACACGGGAATCGCCTTCACGCCGGCCGGCAGCGTGCGGTTCACGTCCTCCATCTTCGCGGCGACGGCCTTCGAGACCGTCCGGCTGTTCTCGCCCATCAGCATGAACACCGTGCCGAGCACGACCTCCTCGCCGTTCGACGTCGCGGCTCCCGTGCGCAGCTCGCGGCCGATATCGACCTGCCCGACGTCCTTCATCCGCACCGGCACGCCGCCGACGTTGGTCAGCACGATATTCGCGATGTCGTCGACGGTGCGCGCCTGGCCAGGCACGCGCACGAGATACTGCTCGCCGCGCTTCTCGATGTAGCCGGCGCCGACGTTGTCGTTGTTGCGTTCGAGCGCGCGCACGACGTCGGCGAGCGTCAGCCCGTACGACATCAGCTTCGCCGGGTTCGGCGCGACACGATATTCCTTCACGTAGCCGCCGATCGAGTTGACCTCGGTCACGCCGCGCACGTTCCTGAGCTGCGGCCGCACGACCCAGTCCTGCAACTCGCGCAGGTCGGCCGCCGTATAGCGGGTGCCGTCGGGCTTGCGCGCGGCGGCGTCGGCTTCGACGGTCCACAGGTAGATTTCGCCGAGGCCCGTCGACGTCGGCCCCATCGCAGGCGCGATGCCGGCCGGCAGCTTGTCCTTCGCCTCCTGGATGCGCTCGTTGACGAGCTGCCGCGCGAAGTAGATGTCGGTGCCGTCCTTGAAGATCACGGTGACCTGCGACAGCCCGTAGCGCGAGATCGAGCGCGTCTGCTCGAGGCCCGGCAGCCCGGCCATCACGGTCTCGATCGGGTAGGTGATGCGCTGCTCGGCCTCGAGCGGCGAATAACCGGGCACGGCCGTGTTGATCTGGACCTGCACGTTCGTGATGTCGGGCACCGCGTCGATCGGCAGCTTCTGGTAGCTGAAGACGCCCAGCGCGGCCACGGCCGCGATCGCCAGCATCACGAGCCAGCGGTGCGCAATCGCAAAGCGGATCAGGCGCTCAAACATGGCGGGATTCCTTGAAACGGGGAACGGTCGCCCTCGCCGGACGGGCCGCGCGACCGGTCATGCGGCGGGTCGCCAACCGAGCCGCAAATCGGGGCGCGGACTGGGTCGCGGACTGGGTCGCAAATCGGGTCGAAGATCGGGTCGCAAATCGGGCCGAAGATCGAGTCGCGAATCGAGCCGCATATCGGGCCGAAGATCGAGTCGCGAATCGAGCCGCATATCGGGCCGAAAATCGTGCAATGGCACGCGCGCGACGCTCATTCATGTTCCGCGCTCCCCTTGCCGAGCTCGGCCTTCAGCACGAAGCTGTTCGACGCCGCGTATTCCTGGCCGGGCTTGAGCCCCTTCAGCACTTCGGTCGCGCGTTCGTCGCGCCGCCCCGTCTCGACCGCCTGCGCGACGAACCCCTTCGGCGAGCGCACGAACACCGAAGGTGCGCCGTCGACGTCCTGCAGCGCGTCGCTCGCGACCGCGAGCGCCACGCCCTGCTTGCCCGCGTCGACCGACACGTTCACGAACATGCCCGGCCGCCACACGCCGTCGGGGTTCGGCAGCACGACGCGCGCCGGCGCGGTGCGCGTCTGTTCGCCGAGCAGCGAGCCCACATACGCGATCGGGCCGCTCGAACGCGATTCGAACGCGGTCGCACTGACGGTCGCGTCGCGGCCGACCCGCACATCGTTGAGCCGCTGCGCCGGCACGGCCATCTCGGCCCACACCGTCGACAGGTCGGAGATCACGAACATGCTTGCATCGGCGGCGATCGCCTCGCCGGGCGTCGCATGCTTCTCGACGATCGTGCCCGCGAACGGCGCGCGCAGCTCGTAACGGTTCAGCGCGCCCGCGCCCGCAGGCGCGTTCAGCGCGGCGAGCTTCTGGCGCGCGTTCTGCACGGCGATCTCGGCCTCGCGCAACTGCACCTGGGCCTGCTGGTAGTCCTGTTCCGCCGAGATGCGCTCCTGCCACAGCGTGCGTTCGCGCTCGTAGGTTGCGCGCGCACCCGACAGCCGGCGCTCGGCCGTCAGCAGTTCGCTGCGCCGGTCCGCAAGATCGGTGCTCGCGATCACGGCCAGCACCTGCCCCTTCGTGACGTTCTGCCCGAGCGACACCGATACCTGCTCGACGATGCCGGCCACGCGCGGCACGACGTGCGCGGTGCGATCCTCGTTGAACTTGATCTCGCCCGGCAGCTGGAACGGCGTCGCGATCTGCGCGGGGCCGGCCTTCGCAAGCGCGATCTTCGAGGTCGCCAACTGCGCGTCGGTCAGTGCGATCGCGCCGTCGGCGCTCGCGAACGGGAACGACGCGGCGTCGCTACCCGCCTTGACGTCGATCGTCGCATCGAACACGTGCGGCTTGGCGATCGGCTGCGCGGACACGAACTTCTGGCCGGCCGCGTCGAAACGCATCGGTTCGTGCGTGCGGTCGTACCGGACCAGCGTGCCGGACACGGTCACGCCCTGGTCGGCCGGCTTGCCGTCGACGAACGGATAGACGACGAGCCGTGCGTCACCGGGCTTCTCCGTCATGACGATCTCGACGGCGAGCCTGCCGCGCTTCAGCACAACGCCGCCCCGCGCGCCGGCGCCATCGGCCGGCTGTGCGGCTTCGGCAACCGACGAGGTGGACGCGCTACCGCTGCCCCGCGTGACGGCAAGCGCGCCGAGCACGATTCCTGCGCCGCCGAGCACGGCCGCCGCAATGATGAAGATTCTGCTGCGTGACATGATGATCCTTCAGGTAAGAGGGGGCGCTTATTGCGCGACGGCCGTGAGCGGCGTGCCGACGAGCCGGCCGATGTCGGCGCGGGCCGCGTGCGCGTCGGCGAGCGCGCGCACGTATTGCGATTGCCCCTGGAACAGCGTGCGCTGCGCGTCGAGCACGTCGAGGAAGCCGAACTTCCCGAGCTGGTAGCCGCGCGACATCGCGTCGAGCGCGGTGCGTGCGCCGGGCAGGATGTCGGTCTTCAGGCGCCGTGCCTCCTGCGCGGCGGCCTCGAAGTTCGCATAGGCCTGCGTCAGCTCCAGCCGCAGCCGCGCGCGTTCGCGATCGAGATCAGCATTCGCACGCTCGGCCTTGTGCGTCGCTTCGAGCAGCGCGCCCTTGTTCGTGTTGAACAGCGGGATCGGGATCGATACGCCGACGACGGCCTGGTTGTCCGGCACGCCGCCCGTGGTCACGCGTTTCACGCCCGCGCTGACCGTCACGTCCGGAATGCGCCGCGCGCGTTCGAGCGACACGGCCGCGTTCGAGCGCAGCATCTCGGCGCGCGCGATGCGCGCGAGCGGCGCGTCGTCGAGCCGTTCGACGAGCGCGGGCAGCGGGTCGACCGCCGGCACGACTTCGAGATCGCCGACCGCATCGCGCCGGTCGGTGCGCGCGCCGCCCATCGCCGCATTCAGCTTTTCGCGGGCGACGTCGACGCGGCCGCGTGCGGTCGCGACTTCGATCAGCACGGCCGCGGCGGCCACCTGCGCCTTGGTCGCCTCGACCGGCGACACCTTGCCGGCCTGCGCGCGCCGCCCGGCGAGATCCGCCGAGCGCGCCGCGATCACCGCCGATTCCTCGGTCACCTGAAGCTGCCGCTGCGCGGCGAGCAAGCCGTAGAACGCGGCGATCACGTCGGCGCGCACGGCGGCGCGCTGCTCGTCGAGCGACGCATCGGCGGACTGCCGTCCGTACGACGCGACGTCGAGCCGCGCGCTGCGCTTGCCGCCCAATTCGATCGTCTGGTTGAGCAGCACGGTCGACGTGCGCTCCGCGCGGCGAAAGCCTTCCTGCAGGAACGAGAGTTCCGGGTTCGGGCGTGCGCCGGCCTGCATCAGCGCGCCCGCGGACGCATCGACGTCGGCGCGCGCGCCGCGCAGCGCGGGATTGCCGCGCGCGGCCGTGTCGAGCGCGTCGGCGAGCGTCAGCGGCGCGGCAGCGGTGGCATCGGGTTGCGGCGAAATGGACTGCGGCGAAACGGCTGCGGGCAGCTCGCCTGCCGTGGCGGGTGGCGGGGACGATTGGGCATGCGCGGTCGCCGCCGTCGCAACGACGGCGAGCGCAACCAGGGTGTGCGTGAACATGTGCGAGCCTGCGGTTACGGTTTCGCGACCGATGCTACGGAGCAACCGCAGTGCAAACATGAGGCGAAGATGATATTTCCGTCATCTTCGTTGCGGCGGCGCGTGAGCGTGCAGCACATGCCGACCGCGGCGGCGGGACCGCCACCATGCGCGGCGATTGGGTGAAGCGGCGTATCGCCTGAATGAGCTGCTGGAACAACGTGGTCCGCTCATCGATAGGTGAGCGGCGCACATCGCATCGAATGAGGTAGTTGTCCAGCAACGCGCCGGAGATCACGGTGCCATGAACCTCGCGGTGCCGCTTCACTGTCCGTGGAAGTGCCCACCTCCCGGCGGACAATCCGCGTTACCCGATCTAGTTCTTGGTCGCGTCGACCTTTACCTCAATCCTCGTATATTCCGGTCCTAGCAATTGCATTCGCTCAGTTTGCCCGCGCTCGTCCGTCATCCCGACATAGCGGGTCGCGCTCGTGGTGATTCGGTAACAAACGTGCGCAAGCGGCTTCGAGGAAGACCCAAGGAGCAACGCTTTATCTTCGGTGCGCGGTGTCCATCTTTCCGTCGTGACGATACGCGCCGTTGCAGGCTGGCGCTCGTCGCCACAGGTAAAAAGATCGACGTCACGTGCGGGACCGAGTGTAGCCGCCGTAACTGCATAGCTGCTAACACCCCGCAAACCCGGTAGATTGCATAGACTCTGACAACCTTCCGATGGGCATTTCGGAACAAATTCAACGCCGACTTGATGCGCGTCGTCGGGGGCACGATTGCCGTCCTTGCCCTGAATGATCCGCTCGTGAATCCATACGTCCTCGGGATTCATTCCCAATTGCACAAGGAAAGATTTCATCGCCTCGCCGCGCAATTTTGCCAACTCCTTCGGATTGCGCTCCCACGCAAACGCGGCCGCATCTACAGTTGCGGATGCCCCTTCACGTGTCCACTCTCTCGCAGTCAGGAAGTGCCTAACAAGGCTCAACCGATCGCTGTTGCCAATCTCGATAGAGTTCAACGCCAATTGCATATTGTCTTGTTCCAGAACCTTACATGCATAGGCCTGCGACGAGCAGTTCGCAAACACCAGAAGAAGCAATATCAATCGTTTCATTTTTTTGGACCGGTTAACGCGCCAAAACGAACCACGCGATGCTGTCTGCATTTCCAATAGCCTGCTCAGGATGTGCTTTCGCCAATCGTTCGCAAGCCCAACGACCATACGCGCCCGGGTAGTCCTCGGAACCAAACGTATCTATAAAATGCGAACACTCGTGAACTATCGTAAGTTGCTTCGAGGAGAGATTGCTCGCGGAGCGATCAGGCAGCGAACAGAAATGGATATTAATCGCAATCGTATGCGTCGCAGTATCCGGACGACAGACGTGGGCCACTTCTCCGTCGAGACCCTTCATGTTTGGCAAGCAGCCAGTAGCCAAATCCGCGTCAGAGCCGGGACGTACGAAGTTCTTGGCGGTCAGGTCCGACATGACTGTCACGAGAGCCCTGAGGCCCGCAGTCAACCGGGTTCTGATCGCGTTGTCAGGCGAACCAAACCACACGGCAACCCGGGCCTGTATATCGGGTGTCCAACGCGCCAGCTCGGCTATTCTCTGCTTGGTAATGACAACGGCCTCATCTCGCAACCCCAAAACAAGCTTCCTGAATTCTGCATCGGTCATGTTAGGGCAGATAGGCGGACCATTCAGTGACAACGGAATGACGACTTTCGAACCGCGGACCGTGTTCGACTCACCCTTCCCGACGTGAATCCAGTCACCGTTGTCTTGCGTATTTGCATCGTCTGTTGCCATGTTCCTTACTCTCCCACATGAATCTCGATGTCCATTGCTTCTCGGCTCGACGTAGCAATTCGGCTGGTATGGCCGGTAGCATCCGTAGCGCCGCAGAATACTTTTCCGGACGCGGTACGGATGCGATATTTCACGTGTGCCAAGGGTCGGCCAGTATCGGCGTCGCACAGAAAAAATTGTTCGTCGTGCTCAGTGTGATTCTCCAACAACGAACGTGGAGTGCCTTTCCCCGTCAGCGCTGCCGCTTCCTCTGCCGTGAAAATCATCCTCATGTTGCGTTCCGCGTAGAAAACCGGCGGCGGGCTGCAGTCGCACACGTTGATATCGCCGCTCAATGCCCATTGCTTGCCGTTCGGGCCCGTGCCGGGCCAGCGCGGCCCCTTCGGCGCAATGAATCCTTCTTGCTTGCAAGCCGTGCAGTAGGTTTTCATGCCGAGCGTGGCGATTTGTACTGCCGGCGGCGGATTAGAACAGGTCACAGTGTCGAGACCCTCGGTGATGATCGCGCTCCCGGCGCGGTCGCCCTGGGCGAGAAAAGACCGGATCATGTCGCCGCCTCTTGGTCAACCACGGTCGCCAATTTCACCACCGTGAAGGTATCGGCGAAGCCCCTGCCTTCACGCTCCGGGGAGTCCGTCACCGTATCGCCGTTTGAGAGTTCGCTACCAACGAAGGCGAGCGGCGTGAAGTCCGGGTAATCCGCGATGCCAAGGCCGCTGATTATTCGGGCGGTTGAGCCGTCCTCATAGTGGACGACGTTTCCCACGACAGCAGACTTGCCGAGCGATTCGCCCACGTCCCACGTTCCGGTTGCTTCGCGCAGCACGCCGCCCCTCGCGGTCGTCGCCCCTTTCACGGCCAGCCGATAGCGTGGGCGCGCGGGCGGCGGTACGTAGGCCGGATCGAACAAGCCGGGAATCGACTCGTCATCGGTTACCCGGATGCCGGCTCCGTCTTGTAACGTTTGAGTGATGACGTCATCGTTGCTCAGTCGCGAGCCGACCAGCGCGATCGGCTTGCCCTCCGACGTGGCGGCAAATCCCGCCCCGTCGACGACAACGGCCTCGCTGCCGTCGTCGTATTGAACGACGTCGCCGACGCGGGCCAGCGTCAGCCCGCGATAGCTCGTCTTACCCGCGACTTCGGCAACCCAACCGCCGCGCTCGGTACGTGAGCCGATGGTCGCGAAAAGATGGGTAAAAACCTTTGCTTCTTGTTCGTTCGTCATCCTGCATCCCTCTCCGGTTAAGTGGGTGAAATGTGCTTCACGCCAACTTAAAGCCAACCCGACAGGGGGATCAATCGTCCGTGTACGAAAATTCGGCAACGATTATCTGGTATCCGAACGAATGTCATGAAAAACTATCGAGCGCACAGTTGTGGCCATGATTTCCGGGTATTGGGCGTGGCGGTGTCGGGCCGGACGCCTGCGCTGTTCAAATTTTTTGTCTGCAATGCCCACACGACGCCCGGTTCGCGCAAAACGACTGAACGCCCGGATTCACGAGTTCAGACGCCGGACGCACGTTTCCGGCGCTCGTCTTTATCGACCGCTGACTCCCACCCGGATCTGCTGGGCGGTGGATTTCGTATTGAAGTTGTGCGGGACCGCGTGGCGCGATGACAGGGTCCGCCATCCGGGGGCGCGTAGCGCGCTGCCGCTCGGCCCTCAGGTTGCACGACCGTCGGCCACTGCGCGGTAACTAGGGGCGATCTCAGACTTGTGGGCGGCCACTTCAGGGGCGAGCTCAGGCGTGATGCCGCTAGCCCGATGCGACAGCACGCACCAAACACGTCCCAGTGCCAAACACATCGCTCACGTTTGCCCGCTCCTCGTCCGCCGGCGCCGTTCGAGCCAGTCGAGCAACTGCCGCCCGTCGCGTTCGCCGAACCACCGCGCGTGCCCGATCAGATAGCCGTCGTACGCGATGTCGACGATGGCCGGCGCATCGATGATGCAGCCGAAATACGCGACTTCCGACAACGCGAACTCCGTATGCACGATCGGCAGCAGCGCGACCAGCGCCGCGTAGGCATCGTCGCCCAGCGGTTCGAGCGATTCGTAGCCGTCGAGCAGCGCGTCGATCTGCTCGTATTCGATGCGCCGCGCGTCGGCCGGCGCCATCCAGTCGACCGTATTGCGCTCGATCGCGAGCGCGAGGTCCATCACCGCGCAGGTGCGATCCGACAACCCGAAATCGAGCACGGTCCGCACCTGCGCGCCGGGCCCCGCATCGGTCCACAGCAGATTCGACGCATGCCAGTCGCCGTGCGTCCACAGCGGCGGCAACGCGGGCAGCAGCGGCACGAGGCGTGCGTGATACGGGCCGATCGCGTCGGCAACGTCGCCGCGCCAGTCGCGCGCGCCGAGCGCACGCACGAGCAGCGGCTGCGATTCGACCCAGCGTTCGAGCGCGCCTGCCAGATCGGCGCACGACAGCACGCGGAAACTCGACAGCAGCGTGCGCACGGGCCGCGCGGGCGCATCGTAGCCGGCCGACGCGCGATGCAGCTCGGCCAGCGCGCGGCCGGCCGCATACGCATGCGACGGATGCGTGAACGGCTGCCACGACATCACGCCGCGATACGGATCGACGCCGGGCGCGAGCACGTGCACCTCGTACGTCCATTCGCCGGAGGCGAACGCGGTCGCGCCGTCGCGGCCGGCGAGCACGTCGACCACGGGCATGCCGCGTTCGCGCAGATGCGCGATGAAACGATGCTCTTCCTCGAGCCCCTCGACATCGCGCAGGCTCACGTGATGACGCTTGACGAACAACCCGCGCCCGTCCGCCATCCGCACCAGCACGGCCGCCGCGAACTGCCGCGGGCTGTGCCACGTCAGCCGGGCCGGATCGCCGGCGCCGTCGATCCGCGCGAGCACCGCCGCCACCTCGTCGTGCGTCATCAGCGGCCAGTCGCGTTCGGCCTGCTCGCCGTCGACACCGAATTGCGGCGGCGCGACGTCACGCGGCAGGGCTCCGTCCGGCTCGAGTGGGAATGACATGAACGACGTTGCTCCGTAGTTGAATCGATGCGTGAATCAGCGCGCACCGCTGCCCGACGCGAGTGCGCCGCCGGCCGCCGCGCGCAGCGTCGCGGCCGTCCGGCTCCAGTCGCGCCAGCCGATGACGGCGAGCCCGATGAACAGCGCATAGAGTCCGGCCGTCAGATACAACTCCTTGAACACGAACATCCCGACGTACACGACGTTCACGACGATCCACAGCCCCCACGACGCGATGTAGCGCCGCGCGGTCCAGTATTGCGCGACGAGGCTGAACGCGGTCAGCGACGCATCGACGAACGGCAGCGCCGCATCGGTCCAGCGCGCCATCATGCCGCCGAGCAGCGCGCTGCCGACGACGGCCGCGATCAGGTCGGGCAGCATCTGCCGCGGCCGCACGCCCGTGACGGGCGCCACGTCGCCGGCCGGCGCCGCGCCGCCGTCGGCTTCGCTCGCACGCTGCGCGAGCCAGCGCTGCCAGCCGTACACCTGCAGCACCGCGAACGCGCCCTGCAGCAGCATGTCCGAGTACAGCTTCGCGTCGAAGAAGATCCAGCCGTACAGCGCGACCGACGCGAGCCCGACCGGCCAGCACAGCATGCGCCGCTTCGCGGTCAGCCAGATCGCGAGCGCGCTGACGATCACGCCGGCGATTTCGAGTGGGGACATCGTCTGTGCTCTCCTGGGTAGCTGCCGGGGCCGCGCGTCACGCGGCCGGTTCCGGACGATCAGAAATCATAGGTCAACGATACGCGCGCGGTGCGCGGCGCACCCGGGAACAGGTACGCATCGCCCTGCTGCTCGCCCGCGTCGCGCCAGTAGAACTTGTTGAACAGATTGTCCACCGATACGCGCAACACCGTGCGATGGCCACCGATCTTCGTCGTATAGCGCGCGCCGAGATTGAACACGAACCACGACGGCACGCGCGCGGTGCCTTCCTCGTTCGCGTTGCGGGCCGCGCTGTATTCGACGCCGCCGAGCACGTTCAGGCCCGCGACGCCCGGCACCGCGTAGTCCGCATACAGCGACGCGCGCAGCGCGGGCACGTTGATGATCTGGTGTCCTTCGTACGCCGGCGAACCCGAATCGACCGCGCGGGCGCGGATCGCCGCGACGCTGGCCGTCAGCGCGAGGCGCTCGGTCGCGCGCCCGGCCGCGCCGAGCTCGATCCCCTGGTGCCGCTGCGTGCCGCGCTGCACGAACGTGTAGGTCGTGCCCGATGCGTCCGGGTCGGCGAACTGGAACGGCTTGCTGATCGAGAACACGGCGGCCGTGAGGCTCAGCCGGTCGAGCCAGTCGTATTTCGCGCCGACCTCGATCTGGTGCGATTCGACGGGCGGCAGGAACGCATACGCGTTGGTCGCGCGCACCGGCGCCTGGTCGCCGAGCGACAGCGCCTTGCTGTACGACGCGTACAGCGACAGCACGTTCACCGGCTTGTAGACGAGCGCGACCTGCGGCAGGAACACCGAGCGGTCGGTGCGCGTGTCTGCGCCGTCGAGGCTGCTCCAGCTGCGCTGGCGCAGCAGCACTTCCTTGCCGCCCGCGAGCACCTGCCAGTGCTCGCCGATGCTGATGCGGTCGAGCCCGAACATGCCGTACTGCCACGCGTCGAGGCGCGGATACGACGGCCCGGGCGAATTCGGCGACGGCGGGAACGCCACGTCGGGCCCGTAGATGTTCTCGCTGCCCACGAAGTCGTACACGGCGTCGGCCATGTGCACGACGCGGCGCTGCACGCTCACGCCGAGCGTCAGCTCGTGCCGCAGCGGCCCCGTCGCGAACTTGCCCGTCGTGACCGCGCGCAGGTCGTCGTTGCGCCGGTATTCGCCGGGGCTGCGGAAGTCGTATACGTCGTAGTCGCCGTTCGCGCCGAAGAAGAACGGCGACGTCGCGCCGGCCGCGCAGCTTGCCGCGTACGAGCAGCCGTACGCGAACGCGCTGTTGTCGTCGATCATCGTGCGGCTGCGGCCGGCGGCGATGTATGCCTTCCAGTCGTCGTTGAACTGGTAGTCGAAGCGCACGTTCAGGTTCAGCGCGTCGGTCGTCACCGGTTTCGCCCACGGCTGCGTGCCGAGCGCCTTCGACGTCGTCTTGACCGACGGCACGACGGTGCCGCCGAGCAGCTGGTAGCCGGGCGCGGAGCGCTGGATCCACTGCTGGAATTCGGCATTGAGCTGCAGGCTCGCGCGCGGGCTGATGTCCCAGTCGGCGGCGATCGAGCCGAACGTGCGCCGCCCGTTCGTGCCGTCGATATACGAGTGCATGCTCTCCTTCGCGGCATTGATCCGGAAGCCGAACTGATTGTCGGGGCCGAAACGGCGGCCGAGATCGACGGCCGCCGACGTCGAGCCGCGGCTGTCGACACCGGCCGTCACGCTCGCGACGTTCGCGGAGCGCTTCGTCACGAAATTGATCACGCCACCGGGTGCGACGACGCCGCTGTCGATGCCGGCGAGCCCCTTCAGGATCTCGACGCGCTCCTTGTTCTCGAGCGGCACGTTCTGCTCGCCGGACACCGTCAGCCCGTCGATCCGGATCGCGCTCGCGAGATCGACCGGGAAGCCGCGAATCGCGAAGCCTTCGAAATAGCCGACCGGCGCATAGTCGTTGACGACCGACGCGTCGTTGCGCACGACGTCGCTGAGCCGCTTCGCCTGCTGGTCGTCGAGCTGCGCGCGCGTGACGACGCTCACCGACGCCGGCGTGTCGCGCAGCGGCGTGTCGTCGACCCCCGCGACCGACGCATTGCGCACGCGAAACGCGTTGCCGCGCTCGCCGCTCACCGTGATCGTCGGCAGCGTCGCGCTGCCGGCCGCTTCGGCGTCCGGCGCCGGCGCGTCGCCCGGTGCCGCGGCGGCCTGCGCCGCGAAAAGCGTGATGCCGAGGCCGACTCCGAGCCTGACCTTCGCGCGCCGCCGCCGTGCGGGCGACGCTGTTGTTTTATTCACCGTCATTGTTCTGGATGGAAAACTCGCCACTCGACCCTGTCGAAACACGTTACGAAGCTGCGAAGCGCACGCTCGCGGACGAATCGTCACCCGCCGGCGCATCCGGCCGGCACGACATTCATCGGACGAATCGGGCGAGACGGCACGCATGCGTGCCGGTCGATCGGGAAAACGCAGGATGGGACATCGGATTCGGGTGACGCACCGGGAGCCGACGCAGCCGTCGACGGGTTCGTCGGGTGCCTGTCGGGCGGCCGGCTGCATCGCGCGGTCACGTCATGCGGAGGACGCTTCGAACGCCGCGGCGCGGGCGCCGGGCAGTTGCGCGCGCCGTTCGTCGGAACGGCGGCCTGCCCTGTGCGCGCGACATCGCGGCGTGGCGCGCATTTTACCCCGGGCGGGGATCAGGACCGTGGAATCGGGCGGAACGGGAGGTGGGGACGGAGAAACGCGATCGGGTTCGACGACAGAGGCCGCAATGCGGCCGCCACGCGCGTCACGCGGTGCAATCTTGAAGACTGGCGAGCGAGTGCGCCAGTCTTCAAGATAGCGCGGCCGGAAACCGGAGCTGGCGTGACAGCCCGCTCGCGGTTCACGCGCCGCTCAGAACCCCTGCATCGTCACGGTCGGATCGACGACCAGGTGCACGACGCCGTAGATGACTGCGCCAACCAGCACCGCGAGGATGATCGCCACGAACGGCAGCAGCGTGAAGTTGACGTTCGCGAGATCGGCCGCGTGCGCCTTGCTGTTGCGTACGCCGAAGAAACTCCACAGGACCAGCTTGATCATGCCGAGCAGTTTCATGATTACGCTCCTTTCATCGAATCGGTTGACGCTATCGTCGATCCGACCGGCATCCGAAAAAAGAAGCAGTTGCGCGCGCTTTTCGCGCAGCAGGCCGTCTGCGGCCGCATGTCGCAGGCGCGTCAGCGGTCGAGCACGAGCGGCTCCGTGGCGCCTTGCGCGGGCCGCGCGACGCACAGCAGCGCGCAGCCGGGTTCGACCGCCGCATCGGGCGCTTGCTCGTAGTCGACCGCACCGGACAGCACGCGCGTCGCGCATGTGCCGCACGATCCGGAGCGACATTCGGACGGCACGGCGACGTGCTGCCCTTCCGCGAAGTCGAGCAGCGTGCCGTCGGCGGGCGTCCATGCGGCTTCACGCCCGGTGCGCCGGAACACGACGGGCACGCTCGCCGCCGGCGCGCCTGCCGGGCCTGCCGGGCCTGCCGGGCCTGCCGCGCCTGCCGGGCCTGCCGCGCCTGCCGTGCCTGCCGCGCCTGCCGCGCCTGCCGTACCTACCGTGCCTGCCGTGCCTGCCGTCCGGGTCACGCTGCGCGCCACGCTCGACGGCCCGAACGCCTCGAAACGGATGCGTTCGTCCGGCACGTTCAGCGCGCGCAGCCCGTCGTACAGGTCGCGCATGAACGCCGACGGGCCGCACAGGTAGAAGTCGTAGTCGTCGAACGGCAGCAGCCGCTTCAGTTGCGCGATGTCGACGCGGCCGGCCCGCGCGGCCGTGCCTTCGTGCGGACGGCTGTCGAACCAGTGCAGCGACAGTCGAGCATCGGCGGCCGCGATGCGCGCCAGTTCCGCCGCGAACGGCCGGTCGGCCGCTTCGCGCGCGCCATGCACGAACACCACGCGGCGCGACGGCGCGGCGTCGGCCAGCGTGCGGCGCAGCATCGCAATCATCGGCGTGATGCCGATACCCGCCGACACGAGCACGGCCGGTCGCGGGCTCGCGAGATCGAACGTGAATCGGCCGCGCGGCATCTGCGCGTCGAGCGTCGTGCCCGCCTGCGCGTGATCGTGCAGCCATGTCGACACACGCCCTTCGCGCTTCACCGTGATCCGGTAATGCGCGTCGCCCGGCGCGTCGGAAAGCGTGTAGCTGCGTATCGACGGCGCATCGCTGCCCGGCAGCGCAACACGCAGCGTCAGATGATGCCCGGCTTCGTATGCGGGCAACGCGCCGCCGTCCACCGGTTCGAAATGGAACGAGCGGATCGCGCGCGCTTCGTCGACGATCTTCGCGATGCGCAGCGATCGCCATGTGCTTGCCGATGCGGTTGCCGATGCACTTGCCGATGCACTTGCCAATCCGGTTGCCGATGCACTTGCCGATCCGGTTGCCGATGCAGACGGCACCGATGCAACCGGCGTCGTCGCCGCTGCGCCAACGGCCGCCGTCATCGCCGCGAACTGCGGCGCGCGCTCGACCGCCGACCACCGGAACGGCAGCACCGCGCGCATGCGCCGCACCTCCCGCACATGGAACCGCACGACACGCTGCGCGCCGTCGAACGACGCGACGAGCGGCCCATCCCACACGATCTCCGCGCGCGCGGCGACATACAACAGGTCGCCGCTGTCGAAATCGACGAACAGCAGCCCCGCGCGCGGATCGTGCAGCAGGTTCCCAAGCGTGTTGAAGAAGCGGTTGCCGCTGAAATCCGGCGTCGTCAGCGTGTGCGCATCGTCGACGCGCACGAAGCCCGGCATCCCGCCGCGATGCGATACGTCCGCGCCGCGCGCGGCGCCCGCGTCCGCCGACGTGTTCGCGCTCGCGACGAAGAACGTATCGGCCTGCGCGAGCAGCGCGCGATCCGCATCGTTCAGCCGGTCCGACACGTCGGGCTCGACATGCGTATCGCCGTCACGCGCAACCAACGTCGGCGTGCGGCCCTGGATGTACTTCGCACAGTTGCCGAAGCTCTGCTCGACCGCGATCGTCAGCGCATCGCCGTCGACCGCGCGCACGACGCCGTTGACGCGATTGCGCCGGCGCGTATCGAATTCGATCCCGAGCCCGCCGAGCGGCGCGCCCGGCCGCCACGCACCGGCCAGCGGATCGCCCGGCAGCGCGGGCGCCGCGATGCGCAGCGTGCGCGCATCCGGCGACGTGACGAACCCCGGCGCGCCGGCGCGCAGCGTCGCCCACGGCTGGCCGTGCGCATCGACGCCGCCGAGCACGAAGAACGGCAGTTGCGCGAAAAACGTCCGGTGCTGGTCCGGCATGAAGCGCCGGATTCCGCGCCGGCCGGCCGCACCCGCGGCCTCCGTCACGCCCGCGCGCTGCTGCACGGCGAGCTCGCCCGAGTGAAACGGCGCGGCATCGAGTTCCCAGCCCGGTACGGCGGCGGCCGGAGCATTCATCACGTTCTCCTGAACAGGCGCGGCTTCGGTTGACGTTATGCGGCGAGCAGGCCCGCGCGCGTCGTCGGCATGCCGACGAAACCCGGCAGCGCCTCGACACGTGCCAGCCATGCGCGCACGTGCGGATACGGTTCGAGCGACACGCCGCCTTCCGGCGCGTGCGCGATGTACGTGTACGCGGCGATGTCCGCGATCGTCGGCTGCGCGCCGGCCGCAAACGGCTTGCCGGCCAGTTCGCGGTCGATCACGGCGAGCAGCTTCGCGGCCGTGCGCTTGGCGGCCTCCTGGTCGAGCGGCGCGCCGAACACGGTCACGAGCCGTGCGGCGGCAGGCCCCGTCGCGATCGGCCCGGCCGCGTATGACAGCCAGCGCTGCACGACCGCCGCGCCGGCCGGGTCGTCCGGCAGCCAGTGCGCGTCGCCGTAGCGTTTCGCGAGATATACGAGGATCGCGTTCGAATCGGCGAGCACGGTGCCGCCGTCGTCGATCACCGGCACCTGCCCGAGCGGATTGAGCGCGAGGAACGCCGGTTCGCGCTGCGCGCCCGCCGCGAGGTCGACTTCGACGATCTCGGCCGGCAAGCCGAGCAGCGACAGGAACAACCGGACGCGATGCGCGTGCCCGGAAAGCAGGAACGAATAGACGCGAATCGGGGCGACGGGCACACCGGCGACGGGCTCAACGGCAGCGTGCTTGCTGGCGACGGACATGAAAAACACTCCGGAATCTCGCGTCACCGGGGGTCGGCGACGAACAACCCCACAGTAGCGCTCGCGGCTCGTGGCCAGAAGACGGATAATCGCTGAAACATTATCCGCTCCCATAGGACAATCGACGATGGCCGATCTGCGCGACGTGAACCTGAACCGGCTGGCGATCTTCGTCGCGGTGGTCGATGCCGGCTCGCTGACGGCCGCGGCCGAGCGGCTCGGCCTCGCGAAGACGGTCGTCAGCACGCACATGCAGCGCCTCGAATCCGAGGTCGGCGCGAACCTGCTGGTGCGCACGACTCGGCGGCTGAGCGTGACCGACGCGGGGCGTACCTTCTACGACGCGTGCCGCGCCATCGTGCGCGCCACCGAAACCGCGCTCGATGCGGTGTCGTCCGACGCGGGGCCGCTGCGCGGCACGCTGCGCGTGAGCGTGCCGATCGACTACGGCGCACAGGTCGTCGCACCGGCCGTCGTCGCGCTGCGCGACTTGCATCCGGGGCTCGACATCGAACTCGTCGCGAACGACCGCGTCGTCGATCTCGTCGCGGACAACCTCGACGTCGCGATCCGCATCGGCCGCCTCGCCGATTCGAACTATCGCGCGGTGCAGCTCGGCACGTACGAGAAATGGCTGGTCGCGAGCCCCGCGTTCGTCGCGCGCTACGGGCTGCCGCGCGATACGGACGCGCTCGCCGCGCTGCCGTTCGTGATGCTGTCGACGCTGGCGCGCCCGCAGACGCTCGAGCTTGAAAGCGCGCGCGGCGGCAAGGCATCGGTGCGCTGCGTGCCGCGTTTCGTGTCGAACACCGCGACCGCGTGCCGCGCGATCGTGCTGGCCGGCGGCGCATTCGGCTTGCTGACGGATTTCTCGACCGCCGACGACATCGCGAACGGCCGGCTCGTGCGGCTGCTGCCCGCATGGCGCTCGGCGCCGGCCGGGATCCATGCGGTGTATCCGTCGACGCGGTTGCCTTCGTCGAAGGTGCGGGCGTTCATCGATGCGATGAAGGGGAGGATCGGAGACACGCGGCCGGCACGAAAGGGGAAGCGCGAGCATTGACGCAAGCTGGAATCCGTTGCGGCTGCCGCGCTTCGCCGGTCGCCGGCCGCACCGGCGTTCGCATCGTGTCCTGAGCGGCGACCGAATCGCCGTTGCCGGCCCATGCATTCCACCGACGAAACGCGACACCCCACGAGCGGGCGTCGCCATGCACGTCGCTCATGCGCCGCATGAGAACTAATCGATTGTTGGCGACCCGGATCGACGCCGACAATCCGCTTCATGCCCCCTCGTTTGCGGTACGGGCCACTCCCCTCCCAATCGGCACATCACGATCCATGAACCACCCCGCTTCCCTCTCCTGCATCGCCGAGGCCCGCACGGCCGCGCCGGCACCGTTCCATGGCCGCCCCCGCACCTGCGGCGAAGCGCTCGTCGACCTGCTCGAACGGTATGGCGTCGAATGCGTGTTCGGCATTCCCGGCGTGCATACCGTCGAGCTCTATCGCGGTCTCGCCGCATCGTCGATCCGCCATGTGACGCCGCGCCACGAACAGGGAGCCGGCTTCATGGCCGACGGCTATGCACGCGTCACGGGCCGGCCGGGCGTCTGCTTCATCATCACCGGGCCGGGGATGACCAATATCGCGACCGCGATGGCACAGGCCTACGCGGATTCGATCCCGATGCTGGTGATCTCGAGCGTCAACGCGCGGCGCGAGCTCGGCAGCGGCGACGGCCGCCTGCACGAGCTGCCGTCGCAGCGCGATGTGTTCGCGGGGCTCACCGCGTTCTCGCACACGCTGCTCGACGCGGCCGACCTGCCGCAGGTCCTCGCGCGCGCATTCGTGATCTTCGAAAGCGCACGGCCGCGGCCCGTGCATATCGAGATTCCGCTCGACGTGATCGTCATGCCGGCCGGCGCGATGCCCGACGCCCCGGTTGCGCTGCCCGCGAAACCCGCGCCCGACGCAAATGCGCTCGCAGCGGCCGCGGACCTGCTCGCGCACGCGCGCCGGCCGCTGATCCTGGCAGGCGGCGGCGCCGTCCACGCGGCGGCCGAACTGCGC
This sequence comes from Burkholderia sp. BE17, assembly GCF_009362305.1. Taxonomy (NCBI): domain Bacteria; kingdom Pseudomonadati; phylum Pseudomonadota; class Betaproteobacteria; order Burkholderiales; family Burkholderiaceae; genus Burkholderia; species Burkholderia sp. BE17. The sequence goes on along the minus strand of NZ_WHNU01000038.1, from coordinate 27,102 downwards.
GAACTCGCCGAACGCCTGCACGCGCCGGTCGCGCTGACGATCAACGCGAAGGGCCTGCTGCCGGCCGGACATCCGTTGCTGATCGGCTCCACGCAGTCGCTGCCGGCCACCCGCGCGGCGATCCGCGACGCCGACGTGGTGCTCGCCGTCGGCACCGAACTCGGCGAAACCGATTACGACGTGACGTTCGATGGCGGTTTCGCGATCGACGGCCGGCTGATCCGCATCGACATCGATGCGCAACAGCTGATGCGCAATGCCCGTGCGGAGATCGCCATCGCCGGCGATTCGCGGCTGGCGCTCGGCGCGCTGTCGACCCGCCTGCACGAGAAGCCGGCGCCGACACCCGCGGCCGGTTGGGGCGCGCTGCGCGTGGCCGCCGTGCGCGCCGCGATCGCGGCCGGCCACGACGGCCCCGCGCGCGCGCAAGCACTGCTGATCGACACGATCGTCTCGGCGCTGCCCGGCGCGATCGTCGCGGGCGATTCGACGAGCCCCGTCTACGTCGGCAACTTCACCCACGACGCGCCGGCGCCGCGCAGCTGGTTCAACTCGTCGACCGGCTACGGCACGCTCGGCTACGGGCTGCCCGCGGCGATCGGCGCAAAGCTCGCCGCGCCCGCGCGCCCGGTCGTCTGCCTGATCGGCGATGGCGGCCTGCAGTTCACGCTGCCGGAGCTCGCGAGCGCGGTCGAGGCCCGCCTGCCGGTGATCGTGATCGTCTGGAACAACCGCGGCTACGGCGAGATCCGCAAATACATGGTCGCGCGCGACATCACGCCGATCGGCGTCGATCCGTACACGCCCGATTTCCTGGCGCTCGCGCGCGGTTTCGGCTGCGCGGCGCACGCGGCCGCGACGCCCGACGCGCTCGCCGCCGCGTTGCGCGACGCCGAGGCGCGCGCGATTCCGACCGTGATCGAGATCGACGAAGCGACATGGTTCGACCAGGTGCAGCGATGAGCCGGGCTGCCGAGCTTCGCTTCGATCCGCCGCTGCATACCGGGCTCTTCATCGACGGCGCGTGGGGCCCCGGCATCGACGGCGCCACGCTGCCCGTCGTCGATCCGTCGACGGAAGCGGTCATCGTGCATGTGGATGCCGGCGGCGACGCGGACGTCGAGCGCGCCGTCCGGGCTGCGGCCCGCGCGTTTCCGGGCTGGAAACGCACGACGGGCGCCGCGCGCGCGGCCCTGCTCCGCGCGATCGCGCGCGGCGTCGACGCACGCCGCACGCGGCTCGCGACACTGCAATCGCTCAACAACGGCAAGCCGTTCGCCGAAGCCGAGATCGACGTCGCCGACGTGATCGCCACGTTCGACTACTACGCGGGCCTCGCGGAACGCCTCGACACGGACGGCGAAACCGAGGTCGCGCTGCCCGGCGACGACCACCGCGCATGGATCCGGCGCGAGCCGGCCGGCGTCGCCGCACTGATCGTGCCGTGGAATTTTCCGATGGTGACGACGGCGTGGAAGCTCGCGCCCGCGCTCGCGGCCGGCTGCACCGTCGTGCTGAAGCCGTCCGAGATCACGCCGCTGCCCGAACTCGAACTCGCCGCGATCGCCGCCGAAGCGGGCCTGCCGCCCGGCGTGCTGAACGTCGTGACGGGTACCGGCCACGACGTCGGCGCCCGGCTGTGCGCGCATCCGCTCGTCGCGAAGGTGTCGTTTACCGGCAGCACGGCGGTCGGCGCGCAGGTCATGAAGACGGCGGCGGACACGATCAAGGGTGTCGGCCTCGAACTCGGCGGCAAGTCGTCGATCGTCGTGTTCGACGACGCCGACCCCGACCACGCGGTCGAGCTGATCGCGGGCGGCGGCCTGTTCAACGCCGGGCAGATGTGTTCGGCGACCTCACGTGTGCTCGTCGCCGCGCCGCTCGCCGACGACCTGATCGCGCGCCTCGCGCGGCGGATCGACGCGACCGTGGTCGGCCCGCCGTTCACCGCCGGCGTGCAGATGGGGCCGCTGACGAACCGCGCGCAATACGAACGCGTGAAGCGTCACATCGCACAAGGCAAGGCCGACGGCGCGCGGCTCGTGACGGGCGGCGACGTGCTCGCGGGCCCCGGCTACTTCATCCGGCCCGCGCTGTTCGCCGACGTGCCGGCCGACAGCGCGTTATGGCGCGAGGAAATCTTCGGCCCGGTGCTGTGCGTGCGCGCGTTCGACACCGAGGACGACGCGATCGCGGCCGCCAACGATACCGAGTACGGGCTCGTCGCGACCGTCGTCACGCGCGACGCCGCACGCGGCAAGCGGGTCGCAGACGCGCTCGAGGCAGGCGTCGTCTGGATCAATACGCCGCAACTGATCTATCCGCAAACCTCATGGGGCGGCTACAAGCGCAGCAGCGTCGGACGCGAGCTCGGCCCGTTCGGGCTGGCCGCATTCCAGGAGATCAAGCAGGTCATGATGCCGGCCCGCTGAGACCGGCCGGCCCATGCGTTTATGTCATGCCGCGCATGCGGATATTTCGTTTGTTGCGGAAATTTGACCTCCCTACAGTTCATCCACACCCCGCGCCGCCGTTCGGCGACCGGCATCGAACCACACGGCATCGTTCATCAGGAGACGGCCATGCAACACTTCAAGGCGGGCAGAAGGCAGGTGATCAAAACCCTCGGCACGGCACTCGCCGCATCCGCCCTTCCGATGCCGTTCATCAGTACTGCGAAGGCGCAGTCGGGAAGCTTCGCGGGCAAGACGCTGCGCCTGCTCACGTGGTCTGACGATACCGGTGCGGCCGCGCTGCGCAACATCGCGGAAACCTTCAGCAAGCAAACCGGCGCCCGTGTGATCGCCGACCGCGCGGACGGCACCTCGGGCATGGTCGCCAAGGTCAAGGCCGCCGGCGAGCGGCCGACCTACGACGTGATCACGCTGGCCGGCGTCGGCGCGGCCGGCCTCGCCGACGCCGGCCTGCTCGCGAAGCCGGACCTGAACCGGCTGCCGAACCTGAAGGACGTCGCGCCGCCGTACCGCACGGGCGCGAATGGCTTCGGCATCGGCTACCTGCTGTGGTCGGACGGGCTGATCTACAACACGTCGACCGTGAAGAGCGCACCGTCGAGCTACGAAGCGCTTTGGGATCCGAAATACGCAGGGCGCCTGTTCCTGCCGCCGCCGGAATGGGCCGAGGCAGTCGATCTCGCGATCGTCGCCGCGAAGCTGGCCGGCGGTTCCCAGCAGAACATCGAGCCGGGCTTCCGCAAGCTCGCGGAGCTCAAGGACCGCGTGATGACGCTCGGCGAAAACCCGAACCAGGTCGCCGATCTGTTCCGCACCGGCTCGCTCGACATCGGCGGCATCTATTCGCCCGCGTTCTTCCCGGACCAGATCCGCAAGCCCGAATACAGGATGGGCGTCACGTACGGGATGAAGGAAGGCTTCGCGACACAGCTGATGTTCACGGTGATCCCGAAGGCGCACCCGGGCGACCTCGACCTGATCCACGCGTTCATCAACCACTCGCTCGATGCGGGTGTGCAGGGCCGGATGGCGGCCGACGTGCTGAACGGGCCGGTGAATTCGAAGGCCGTGATCCCGGCGGAAAGCCGCGCGTTCGTGCCGTCGCCGCGGCAAATCGCGGAGAAGGCCGTCCTGCACGACGACAAGGCGCTGGCGGTCGTCCAGCCTGCGTGGATCAAGCGTTATACGAGCCTCTTCGCGGCGTAACGACATGACTTCGCTGTCTACCTCCCGTGACGCGGGGCCGGCCGCCGCCGGCCACGCCGGTTCCGTCGCCGCAAGCCCGCTGCCCGGCGTGCCGCCGTGGCTGCTGCTGGCGCCGATCCTCGCCTTCCTCGCGGTGCTCGCGGCCGCGACGCTCACCGTGCTGCGGATGAGCGTCGGCACGCCGGGCGACGAATGGCGCACGTTCACGCTGCAGAACTACGCCGATCTCGCCGATCCGTACTTCACGCACTCGCTGTGGCTCACGCTGCGCCTCGCGTTCCAGAGCATGGTGTGCGCGATGCTGCTCGCGATCCCGGTCGCGCTGGCGATGGCGCGCGCCGAATCGCGGCTCGCGCGCCGGCTGATGCTCGCCGGCGTGTTGCTGCCGCTGCTCGTGAATCTGCTGCTGCAGGGCTACGGCTGGCTCGTCATGCTCGGACCGGCGGGCCTGCTCAACCGCGCGTTGCTGGCGACCGGCCTGATCGAACGGCCGCTGCAACTGCTGTACCGCGAGCACGGTGTGCTGCTCGGGCTGATCCAGACGGCGTTCCCGCTCGCCGTGCTGCCGCTGTCGAGCGCGCTGCGCGCGGTGTCCCGCGCGTACGACGAAGCGGCGGCGACCCTCGGCGCGACCCGCTGGCAGACGCTGCGCCACGTGACGCTGCCGCTCGCGATGCCGGGCCTTGTATCAGGCGCGCTGCTCGTGTTCGCGTACAACGCGAGCGCGTTCGCGGTGCCGCTGCTGTTGGGCGGCCGGCGCGTGCCGATGCTCGCGGTGCTCGTGCACGACCAGGTCGCGCCCCTGCTCAACTGGCCTGCCGCCGCCGCTTCCGGCGTCGTGCTGATGGGTGCGACGCTCGTCGCGATGGCGGTTTCCCAGCGCCTCGCGCGCGCCTTGCAACGTCACGACGAGGTCGCCCGATGAATGCCTTCCTGCTGCGCACGCCGCTGCCCGGCCGCCTCGGACGTGCGACCGGTGCGCTCGCGACGCTCGTGCTGTGCCTCGCCGCGCTGCCGATCGTGACGATGATCGCGATGTCGTTCGGCTCGTCGGGCACGCTCGAATTCCCGCCGCGCCAGTTCAGCCTGCACTGGTACCGCGCCGCATGGCAGACCTTCGTGTCGGCCGACGCGGGCAGCGCGCAATCGATGGGCGCCGCGCTGACGACGAGTCTCGTCGTCGCGATCGCGACGATGCTGATCGCGACCGCCGTCTCGGTGCCCGCGGCCTACGCGCTGTCGCGCTATCGCTTTCGCGGCAAGGCGCTCGTCGAACAGCTGGTCGCGCTGCCGATCGTCTATCCGCTCGTGATGCTCGGTCTCGCGCTGCTGCTCGTGTTCAACGCGTTGCCGGCCGAACTCGGACTCGTTCGGCTCGTGGTCGCGCACGTGATCCTGACGCTGCCGTTCACCGTGAAGAACTGCGCGGCATCGGTCGCGTCGATCGGCCCGGAATTCGAGGAAGCCGCGTGCCTGATGGGCGCGAGCCCGCGCCGCGCGCTCGTCGACGTCGTGCTGCCGCTGATGCGGCCGGGCATCCTCGCCGGCATGCTGTTCGCGTTCATCGTGTCGTTCAACGAATTCACGGTGACGTTCTTTCTGTACAGCGTCGACACGATGACGCTGCCGGTCTGGCTCTACAGCCGCACCGTGTCGTCGCTCGACCCGACCGTGTTCTGTTTCGCGGTGTTCACCGTCGCGATCGACTTCGCGCTGATCTGGATGCTCGAAAAACTCGTCGGCGACAAGGGCGTTGCGCTCTGATCCGCGCGCCGTCCTCGCCCGTTCAAGGAGACCTCATGTCCCAGCTCATCCTCCAGCACGTCACGAAGCGCTTCCACCACGCGTATGCCGTCGACCACGTCGACCTGTCCGTGCCGGACGGCAAGCTCGTCTGCTTTCTCGGCCCGTCGGGTTGCGGCAAGACGACGCTGATGCGGATCATCGCCGGCCTCGAGACGCCGACCTCCGGCACGATCTCGTTCGCCGGCCGCGAACTCACGCACGTTCCCGCCAACCGGCGCGATTTCGGCATGGTGTTCCAGTCCCTCGCGCTGTTCCCGCACATGACGGTCGCGCAGAACATCGCGTATCCGCTGCGGCTGCGCAAGACCGCCAGGGCCGCGCAGGCTCGGCGCGTCGCCGAGCTGCTGGAGCTGATCCAGCTGCCGCACATGGCCGACCGGCTCGTCACGCAATTGTCGGGCGGGCAGCGCCAGCGCGTCGCGATTGCACGCGCGATCGCTTCGTCGCCGCGCCTGCTGCTGCTCGACGAGCCGCTCTCCGCGCTCGACGCGAAGCTGCGCGAGGCAATGCAGGTCGAGATCCGGCTGCTCCAGCAGCGGCTCGGCATCACGACGATCATGGTCACGCACGACCAGCGCGAAGCGATGACGATGGCCGACGAAATCGTCGTGATGGACAAAGGCCGGATTCAGCAGGTTGGCCGGCCGCTCGATATCTACCGCGATCCGGTCAACGAATTCGTCGCCGATTTCATCGGCCTCGGCAACATCCTGCCGGTCGCCCGCGACGGCGACGACGCGATTGTCCTGCCGGGCGGACAACGGCTCACGATCCGGTGCGCGGCCGACACGCGGCCGGCGGCCGACGCCGTGCGCCTGCTGATCCGTCCGGAGGACGTTTGCATTCGCCCGGGCGCGGTGCCGTCGTCCACGCCCAATACGCTTGCCGGCACGATCACGTTCGTGCGCGACGTCGGCGCGTCGATCGAAGCGACGATCGATTGTCGCGGCTTCACGCTGACGGCCGCAACGACGCCGCGCGAAACGCCCGACCTGCACGTCGGCATGCCGGTATCCGCCGAACTGCCGGCACGCGCATGCAAGCTGATCGCCGCACGCGGCGCCTGACACCCTTCCCTTTCACCACCGCAGCGACAAGGATCTCACCATGAACGCATCGACCCAAGCCACCCGTCTCGTGCGGCGCCTGCTCGCCCGTACCGCCCTCCTCTGCGCGTGCACCGGCGCGGGGCTCGCCGCCTTCGCACCGCTCGCGCATGCCGACGCACTCGACACGATCGCGAAATCCGGGGTCGTTCGCATCGGCGTATTCGAGGACTATCCGCCGTTCGGCTCGATCGGCGCCGACATGAAGCCGCAAGGCTATGACATCGACATGGCCAACCTGCTCGGCAAGGCGCTCAACGCGAAGGTCGAGCTCGTGCAGGTCACCGGCGACAACCGGATGGCGTACCTTGCCGATCGCAAGACCGACATGCTGCTGTCGGTCGGCCAGACGCCCGAGCGCGCGAAGGTGATCGACTTCTCGAACGCGTATGCACCGTACTATCTCGCGGTATTCGGCCCGAAATCGCTCGCCGTGAAGGGCACCGCCGATCTCGCCGGCAAATCGGTCGCGGTCGCGCGCGGCACGCTCGAGGACCTGAGCGTGAGCAAGGTCGCGCCGCCGAGCGCGACGATCAAGCGCTTCGACGATCCGAACGGCGCGATCGCCGCCTTCCTGTCGGGACAGGCGCAACTGCTCGTGGTCGGCAACGACGTCGGTGCGACGATCATCGCCCGCCATCCTTCGATCGACCCGGAGCAGAAGTTCTCGCTGTTCAGTTCTCCCGATCACGTCGGCCTGAACAAGAACGAGCCGCGCCTGATGCAGAAGGTCAACGACGCGATCGCCAGCGCGAAGAAGAACGGCACGCTGAACACGCTGTCGCAGAAGTGGCTGCATGCGGCGCTTCCGGCCGACCTGTGATGCGCTCCGTACCCGCCCTGCATTCACGACCCGAGGCACCGCGATGACCTACGTGTTCGATTTCAGCGATTTCGGCCTGTACGCCGGCATGCTCGCGCGCGGGATCGGCGTGACGCTTGGCCTTACCGCGGCCTCGACCGTGCTCGGCGGCCTGATCGGCACGGCCGGCGCGTGGATCTCACTCGCTGGCCCCCGCTGGGCGCGCGCGCTCGTCGCAGCCTATGTCGAATTGATCCGCAACACGCCGTTCCTGGTCCAGCTGTTCTTCATCTTCTTCGGCCTGCCCGGTATCGGCGTGCATATCGACGAAGTGCAGGCGGCCGTGCTGGCGATGACGGTCAACCTCGGCGCCTATGCGGTCGAGATCCTGCGCGCCGGCATCGAATCGGTACCGCACGGACAGGCCCAGGCCGCGCAGGCGCTGGGCTTGCGCGGCCGGCAGGTGTTCGGCCACGTCGTGCTGCCGCAGGCGCTCGCGAACGTGTATCCCGCGCTGCTCGGGCAAGTGCTGATCGTGATGCTGGGCTCGGCCGTCGTATCGCAGATCTCGGTACCCGACCTGACGTACGCGGCGAACTTCATCCAGTCGCGCAACTTCCGGGCGTTCGAGATCTACATCGTCGTCACCGCGATCTACCTGCTGCTGTCGATCGCGCTGCGCATGCTGCTCAATCGCGCCGGCCGCCGCCTCTTCACGGGCCGCGCGCCGTACGGTGCGGCCGCGGCACCGAGACTCGCGCGCGTTGCCCGCATCATGCGGCGCGCCCGCCTCCCCGAAACCCGCCTCCCGACGGAGCGTGCCCGATGATCGAATTCACTCTGTGGGACATTGCGCGGAACCTGCTGCTCGCCGCGCGCTGGACCGTTCTGCTGTCGCTGATCACGTTCGCCGGCGGCGGCCTGGCCGGGTTCGTGCTGCTCGCGATGCGCGTATCGCCGGTGCCCGCGCTGCGCCGCTTCGTGAGCCTGTATGTCGAGGTGTTTCAGGGCACGCCGCTGCTGATGCAGTTGTTCCTCGGTTTCTTCGGACTGCCGCTCGTCGGCATCGACGTGACGCCGTGGATCGCCGCCTCGGTCGTGCTGACGTTGAACGCGAGCGCGTATCTGGCCAACATCTGGCGCGGCTGCGTCGACGCCGTGCCGCGCGGCCAGTGGCATGCCGCGGCGAGTCTCGGCATGACGTGGACGCAACAGCTGCGCTACGCGGTCTGGCCGCAAGCGTGGAAGATCGCCCTGCCGCCGACCGTCGGCTTTCTCGTGCAGGCGGTGAAGAGCACCGCGCTCACGTCGATCATCGGGCTGACCGAGCTCACCAAGACCGGCAACATCATCACCAACGCGGTGTTCAAGCCGTTTCCGATCTACGCGATGGTTGCGCTGCTCTACTTCGCGATGTGCTTCCCGTTGACGTGGTACGCGCGCACGCTCGAGCGACGCTATCGCGTCGCGAAAGCGCGCTGAACCGGCGCCGCGCGCGCCTCATTACGATTCAGGGTCCGACATGATTTCCATCAGCAACGTTTCGAAGTGGTACGGCCAGTTTCAGGTTCTCACCGACTGCACGACCGAGGTCAGGAAGGGCGAAGTGGTCGTCGTGTGCGGCCCGTCGGGCTCCGGCAAGTCGACGCTGATCAAGACGGTGAACGGCCTCGAGCCGTTCCAGCAGGGCGAGATCCTCGTGAACGGCCAGTCGGTCGGCGACAGGAAGACGAACCTGTCGAAGCTGCGCTCGAAGGTCGGGATGGTGTTCCAGCATTTCGAGCTGTTCCCGCACCTGTCGATCACCGAGAACCTGACGCTCGCGCAGATCAAGGTGCTCGGCCGCGGCAAGGACGAAGCGGCCGAGAAGGGCATGAAGCTGCTCGATCGCGTCGGCCTGAAGGCGCATGCGCACAAGTTTCCGGGCCAGCTGTCGGGCGGCCAGCAGCAGCGTGTCGCGATCGCGCGCGCGCTGTCGATGGACCCGATCGCGATGCTGTTCGACGAACCGACGTCCGCGCTCGATCCGGAGATGATCAACGAAGTGCTCGACGTGATGGTCGAACTCGCGCAGGAAGGGATGACGATGATGGTCGTCACGCACGAGATGGGCTTCGCGAAGAAGGTCGCGCATCGCGTGATCTTCATGGACAAGGGCGCGATCGTCGAGGATGACCGCAAGGACGATTTCTTCTCGAATCCGAAGTCGGAACGCGCGAAGGACTTCCTCGCGAAGATCCTGCACTGAGCGATGCCGCGGCGCGTCGTGCCGCACGACGCGCCGCACCCGGCCCTTCCGATCGCCCGTTCCACGCCGGCCTTTCTGATGAAACGACTTCCTTCCCTCAACGCGCTGCAGATCTTCGACATCGTCGCGCACCACGGCAGCTTCACGCGCGCCGCCGAGCACCTGTGCCTGACGCAGGGTGCGGTAAGCCGGCAAATCCTCGCGCTGGAGGCGTTCTACCAGTTCCCGCTGTTCAAGCGCACGCCGAAAGGCCTGACGCTGACGGCGGAAGGCGAACTACTGCTGCCGACCGTCCGCGAAAGCTTCGCGCGCATCGAAGAGGTATCGATGCGCCTGTCGCGCCGGCGCACCGAACTCGCGCTGAAGGTGCCGACCTGCATGATGCAGTGGATGCTGCCGCGGATCATGCGATTCCAGTCCGAACACCCGGAACTCCAGGTGCAGATCACGACGACCTGGGGCCACCATGTCGATTTCCGCATGGAACCGTTCGACGCCGCGGTGATCTACGCCTCGGGCGCCGGCCCCGACATGCATGCGATCCCGCTGTTCGAAGAGCGGCTCACGCCCGTGTGTGCGCCGGGCTTGCTGGACCGGCAGCCGCTCGCCACCCTCGACGACCTGGCCGGCCATACGCTGCTGCATCCGACTCGCGACCACCGGGACTGGAAACGCTGGCTCGCACATGCCGGCGCACCGCACATCGACTCGACTCGCGGGCTGAGCTTCGAGACGCTCGACCTCGCGACGCATGCGGCGATCGACGGCTACGGCATCGCGATCGGCGACCGGTCGCTCGTCGACGAAAGCCTGGCGGCACACCGGCTCGTGATGCCGTTCGACGTGTCGCTGCCGACGGGTATGGGCTACTACTTCGTGTATCCGGACGGTGTCGAACAGCAGCAGAAGATCCGGCTGTTCGGCGGCTGGATCGCGGACGAACGCGAGCGCGCGACGAGCGTCGCGCCGGCCTGAGCCGGCGGCGCCGACACGATCGAAACGCGCGGCAGGCTGGATCCGGATCGCCGCGCGTTCTTGCGCCGCCGCCACTCTCCTTTCGCGGGGCTTTCTTGCCCCGAACAAATACGCCCTTTTATTTATCATAAAAAAAACGCGTATCGCTTTCCAGATTTTCTACTAACCTTATTCCCGGTAATACGCCAATTCGCGTTTACCGAATCGCTTCAATTCCCCGCTTTATTCAATCGAACAAGGAGTCTGGAAATGCAAACCGCTGCAATTTCATGGGGAACCACGCCGTCGATTCGTGTCTACACGGCCAACGGCAACAAGATCACCGAACGCTGCTACGACGGGCAGAAATGGTACACGGGCGCGTTCGCCCAGGCCGGCGACAACGTGTCCGCCACGTGCTGGCTGGTCGGAAGCGCCATTCACATCCGCGTGTACGCGACGAGTGGCGGCACGACGACCGAGTATTGCTGGGATGGCGACGGCTGGACCCGGGGCGGATACACGGGGTCCTGATCAATCGTGCCTGGGGCGCGAAGGGTTTCGCGCCACGATCGGCGCAATGCGAGTTGATTTTTTGCGTTGCGCCGCTTTTTTAATTCGCTCCACATTGTTTTCATCAACTCATCGCCACATAGAACCGGGATTAAAAACAATGGCGATTTCCCGGAACTTATTACCCACCCAAAAACGACCACCTATTAATTATTAAAAAGACGACTAAATCGCACGAAAAAAAATGGCGACCCGTTCGCCGTGCGGTTGCCGCTTTCTTTTCATTTCCAGCCTGCAATTGCCGGGGGTAACACGAACAGCGCGATGCCATCCGGTCAGCCGATCTCCCGCAACGTCCCCAGCAGCACCTTCCTGCAGCTCGCGACCATCTGCGCTTCCGGATCGCGATAGCCGGTGAGGAGCCATGCGGCGCCGACGTTCGTCATCGCGCCGACGAGCGCGAGCCCGATCAGCCGCTGCTCGGTGCGCTCCGCGGGCGTCGCGGCCTCGCGCGGCGCGCCGATCGCCATGATGAGCTTGCCGAAGTCGATCAGCATGCGCTGGTACGTCATGTCGGTATCCGCGCTCACGCCCATCACCTCGAGCAGCAGCACGCGCGCCGCGCATGGGTCGCGCAGGAATGCGAAGAACGCGGCGAGCCCCGCGTCGACGCTCTCGCGCAGATCGCCGCCGCGCGCGGCGACCGCCTGCGCGACCGCGTCATGCAGCTGCTCCGCGTGATGCAGGTAGGTGCAGCGCAGCAAATCCTCGGTGCTGTCGAACGCCGCATAGAAATAGCGATCGTTCAGCTTCGCTTCCTGGCAGATCGACCGCACGGTCGCCTTGCGGAACCCGACCGTGCCGAACACGCGCGTCGCCGCGCGGATCAGCGCGTCGCGCCGCTCGGCGGCACGCACCTCGGGCGCCACGCCGCCATACGACCGGCCCCGTTTTTCCGTTTCGAGTGCTTTCTCCATTCCGCTATTTGACATCAGGACACCCGAAAACTAAAGTGGTGACGACCAACACCACAATAGACGTGCCGCCGGCGCAGCACAAGCGGAACGGGAGGAGCAACGGATGAACGGGTTTTCCGGCAAGGTCGCCGCGATCACGGGCGCCGGTTCGGGCATGGGCCGCAGCCTCGCGGTCGAGCTCGCGCGGCGCGGCTGCGAGGTCGCGCTCGCCGACGTCAGCGAAACCGGGCTCGCCGGCACGGCAGCCGCGTGCGCGCAGCACGGCGTGCGCGTGAGCACGCGGCGGCTCGACGTCGCCGACCGCGACGCAGTGTTCGCATGGGCCGATTTCGTTCGCGCCGAACACGGCAAGGTCAACCTGATCTTCAACAACGCGGGCGTATCGCTCGCCGCCAGCGCCGAAACCGCGCGCATCGCCGATCTCGAATGGATCGTCGGCATCAACTTCTGGGGCGTCGTGCACGGCACGCAGGCGTTCCTGCCGCACCTGCGCGCGTCGGGCGACGGGCACGTCGTCAACACGTCGAGCCTGTTCGGGCTCGTCGCGATGCCGACGCAAAGCGCGTACAACGCCACCAAGTTCGCGGTGCGCGGCTTCACCGAGGCGCTCAGGATGGAACTCGAACTCGACGGCGCGCCGGTGAGCGCGACCTGCGTGCATCCGGGCGGCGTCGCGACGAACATCGTCGATGCGGGCCGCGTCGATACCAGCATCCACGCGCTCACGGGCCAGGACGAAGCGACCCATCGCCGGCAGGCGAACCGCCTGATCAACGCGACGACGGCCGACGATGCCGCGCGGCAGATCCTCGCGGGCGTCGAGCGCAATGCGCGCCGCGTGCTCGTCGGCGCCGACGCGCGCCGCCTCGACCGGATCGCGCGCCTGCTCGGCGCCGGTTACCAGTGGCTGATGCTGCGCCACGTGCGCCGCGCCCGTGCACGCAATCTCCGCCCGAAGGAAGCCCCCGTGGGAGAACGCGCGCACGCCCCCGCCGCACGCTCGACCACGCCGACCAAGGACCTCGCATGACCTCGACGACGACCGACCGGCGCGACGCGCCGCCCGCCCCCGGCGCCCGCCATGACCGTGGCGACGGCAACGACCTCGACGTGCTGATCGTCGGCGCCGGCCTGTCCGGCATCGGCGCCGCGTATCACCTGAAGCAGCGCTGCCCGCATGCGAGCGTCGCGATCGTCGAGGCGCGCGACGCGATCGGCGGCACCTGGGACCTGTTCCGCTATCCGGGCGTCCGTTCGGATTCCGACATGTTCACGCTCGGCTACAGCTTCCGCCCGTGGCACAGCGACAACGCGATCTCGGACGGCCAGACGATCCTCGACTACATCCGCGACACCGCGCGCACGTACGGGATCGACAAGACGATCCGCTACGGCCAGAAGGTCGTCGCGGCCGACTGGGACTCGAACCGCGCGCGCTGGACGGTACGCATCGAGCGCACGCGCGACGGCGCGGCCGACACGCTCGTCTATACCTGCCGCTTCCTGTTCATGTGCAGCGGCTATTACGACTACGACGCCGGCTACCTGCCCGACTGGCCCGGCATGGACACGTTCGAGGGCAAGCTCGTGCATCCGCAGCACTGGCCGAAGGATCTGTCCTACGCGAACCGGCGCGTCGTCGTGATCGGCAGCGGCGCGACGGCCGTCACGCTCGTGCCGTCGATGGCGGCCGACGCGCGGCACGTGACGATGCTGCAGCGCTCGCCGACCTACATCGTGTCGCTGCCCGCGCGCGACAAGATCGCGAACGCGCTGCGCCGCGTGCTGCCGTCGCGGCTCGCGCACCGGCTCGTGCGCGTAAAGAACGTACTGCTGACGATGTACCTGTACAACGTGTCGCGCCGCAAGCCCGACCAGACGAAGAAATTCATCATCCGCGCGGCCAGCAAGCAGCTCGGCCCCGGCTTCGACGTCGCGAAGCACCTGACGCCGCGCTACATGCCGTGGGACCAGCGCGTGTGCCTCGTGCCGAACGGCGACCTGTTCAAGTCGATCCGCGCGGGCCGCGCGTCGATCGTCACCGACGAGATCGAGCGCTTCACGCCGACCGGCCTCCAGCTGAAGAGCGGCCAGCAGCTCGACGCGGACGTGATCGTCACCGCGACCGGGCTGAAGGTGAAGCTGCTCGGCGGCGCGCGCGTCACGGTCGACGGCCGCGCGGTCGATCTGCCGGAGACCGTGTCGTACAAGGGCATGATGTACAGCGACGTGCCGAACCTCGCGTCGTCGTTCGGCTACACGAATGCGTCGTGGACGCTGAAGGCCGAGCTGATCGCGCGCTACGTGTGCCGGCTGCTCAACCACATGCGCGCGAACGGCTATGACACCTGCGTGCCGCGGCTCGGCGCCGGCGATCTCGGCGACGTGCCGGCCGTCAACCTGAGCTCGGGCTACATCCAGCGCGCGGCCGGCATCCTGCCGAAGCAGGGCCATCGCAAGCCTTGGAAATTCCATCAGAACTACGTGCTCGATCTCGCATCGCTGAAGTTCAGCGCCCTCGCCGATTCTGCGATGCATTTCGAACGCCGCGCGAAAACCGGCCCGGCCGCAACAGCGCCGGTTGCCGAACCTGCACTCGAAACCCGCTGAGGCCGACATGACCCCTACGCTCCATCTGATCCAGAACGTGCTGCTCGGCGGCGTCGCGGTGCTCGCCGCGCTCGCGCTGTTTTCCGGCTACGTCGCCAGCCGCGTGACGCGCGCGTTTCCGCCCGAAGGCCGCTTCGTCGACATCGGCGGCGACCGCATCCACTACGTCGAATACGGCAACGGCCCGCCGATCGTGTTCGTCCACGGGCTCGCGGGGCAACTGCGCAACTTCGCATACCTGCCGCTCGCGCGGCTTGCGCAGCAGCATCGCGTGATCCTGATCGACCGGCCCGGCGCCGGCCGCTCGACCCGCGGCGCGGGCTCGCAGGCGAACGTGTTCGCGCAGGCGCGCACGGTCGCCGCGTTCATCGACGCGCTGCGGCTCGACAAGCCCGTGCTGGTCGGCCATTCGCTCGGCGGCGCGATCGCGCTCGCGGTCGGCCTCAACCATCCGGACCGCGTGAGCCGGCTCGCGCTGATCGCGCCGCTGTCGCACGAGCAATCCGAGCCGCCGGCGCCGTTCCGGCCGCTGATGCTGCCGTCGCCGCTGGTGCGCCGCTTCGTGTCGTGGACCTTCGCAATCCCGCTGACGATCCTGACCGGCCGCAACGCCGTGCGCCAGGTGTTCGCGCCGGAAGACGTGCCGCGCGACTTCCCCACCAAGGGCGGCGGGCTGCTCGGGATGCGGCCGCATGTGTTCTACGCGACCGCGACCGACCTGCTGTCGGCGCCCGTCGACCTGCCCGCGATGGTGCGCCGCTATGCGGAGCTCACGCTGCCGGTCGACGTGCTGTACGGCCACGCCGATCCGATCCTGAACTGGCGCGAGCACGGCGACGCGCTCGCGAAGAAATCGGCGCGCGTGCGGCTGAAGGTCGTCGAGGGCGGGCACATGCTGCCGGTCACGCTTCCGGATGCGACGGCCGACTGGTTGCTCGAAGTCGCCGCCGCGCCGGCCGACGCCGCCGCCGCACGAGCTGCCCGTATCGAGTCCTGAGCGCGAGCGACGCGGGGCCTGGTTCAGTGCCGTGCAGCCGGCGCTGCGGCGGAATCACGCTTCGTCGTCGGGCACCGACAGCCCGAGATCCGCGATCACCTCGCGCGCGCTGCGGAATGCCTCGACCGCGGCCGGCGCGCCCGCGTACAGCGCGCTGTGCAGCAACACCTCGCGGATCTCGACGAGGCTCGCGCCGTTGTTGAGCGCGCCGCGAATGTGACCCTTCAGCTCCGTGCCGCGGCCGAGCGCCGCCAGCATCGCGCACGTGCACAGGCTGCGCGTCTTCAGGTCGATCCCGCTCCGCTGCCACGTGCTGCCCCACGCGTGTTCGTTCAGCCAGTTCTGCAACGGACGTGAAAATCCGTCGAGGTCACGCATCGCGCGCTCGACGAACGCCTCGCCCATCACCTCGATCCGCCGCGCCTTGCCGTATTCCCTGTCCTGTTCGCTCATGTCGGTGTCCTGTGTGAAGTCGTGGTCGTGGTCGTGGCCTCGTCGGCGTCGGCATTGCCGGCAGGCGGGAGATTTCGCGCCATGTTCATGGGGCCGACGCGTTTCGTCAAAGATGCAGCCCTCGGTTCCTGGCCGTTCGCGTAACGGGCGGCCGAACGCTACGTAACATCCGGCCGCGCGTTACGGCGCCTTCCCGGAACATCGCAACCGCCACGCCCGTGCGCCGCGCGAGCCCGTCGCGCGAAACCGTCACTACTTCGTTTAAATCGCGTTGATATTCCCGATTTCCGCAACAAAACGCGACACCGTTTCGAAAAAGATGTTGTGGCGCGGAATTTGCAGTGGAGGCTCGGACACACTTCCAATGTCGAGGCCAATACATGCACCATATTTTCAAGAAGACGACGGTAACGATGGCCGTCTCGTCGCTGCTCGCGCTGTACGGTTGCGGCTCGGTCGACGGACCGACGACCCCGCCGACGATCAAGACGAGCACGTCGGGGACGGGCGGCACTTCGGGGACGTCCGGTACGTCGGGCGGCGGTTCGTCGGGGACGTCGGGCGGTGGTAGTTCGGGTAGTTCCGGGACTTCGGGGACTTCGGGTACTTCCGGTACTTCGGGTACTTCGGGTACTTCCGGTACTTCCGGTACTTCCGGTACTTCCGGTACTTCCGGTACTTCCGGTACTTCCGGTACTTCCGGTACGTCGGGGACGTCCGGTACCTCGGGCACGTCCGGTACCTCGGGTACCTCCGGCACGTCAGGCACGTCCGGTACCTCGGGGACTTCCGGTACCTCGGGGACTTCCGGTACCTCGGGGACTTCCGGTACCTCGGGGACTTCCGGTACCTCGGGCACCTCCGGTACGTCGGGTACTTCCGGTACCTCTGGCACCTCTGGCACGTCAGGCACCTCCGGCACCAGCGTCACCCCGCTCGGCAATGTCCTCCAGCAATCCGGCAACCTCGTGACGGCACTCGGCACGACGGTCGCGAACGGCGGCGCGCAGATCGGCGGCGTGCAGATCCCCGGCACGAACCCGACGACGGCCACCAGCGTCGGCAACGCGGTCACGAGCCTCGGCAACGGCGTGCAGTCGCTCGGCAACGGCGTCGCGGCCGGCCTCGGCTCGATCGGCGTGTCGGCGAACCCGCTCGGACCGACGCTGACGTCGACCACCGGCCTGCTGACTGGCGCCGGCGGCGCGGTCAACAACCTCGGCAACGCAGTGACTAGCCTCGGCACCGGTCCGCTGTCGCCGCTCGCGCCGGCGACGACCCTGGTCGGCAATCTCGTCAACACGGTCGGCAATGCGGTCAACTCGACCGCATCGGCGCTGAATACCGCACTGAACAGCGCGCCGGTCCAGCAACTCGAGACGCAGCTCGGCAGCGTGATCAACCCGATCACGAACACGCTGACCGGCGGCGTCACGACGCCTGGCGCCACGCAGACGCTCGGCGGCGCAACCATGCTCGGCGCTCCGCTCAGCCGACTGCTGAGCACGCTCGGCAGCGGCCTCGGCCTCGCCGGTTCGCAGGTCGGCAGCGCCACCGGCAACCCGGTCGGCACGAGCGCCGGCAACGGCGTGTCCCAGCTCGGCAACACGGTGGCGTCGGCCGGCGGCCTGCTGTCCGGCGGCAGTTCCAGCAGCGGCACCAACCCGCTCGCCCCGATTACCGGTCTGCTCGGTACGCTGACGGGCGGGCTCGGCGGCGGCAGCAGCTCGAGCGGTACGGGTGGTAGCGGCGGCACCAGCGGCACGAGCGGCGGCCCGCTCGCGCCGGTCACCGGCCTGCTCGGCTCGCTGACCGGCGCACTCGGCGGCGTCGGTTCGAGCGGCACCAGCGGAACCGGCGGCACGAGCGGCACCGCTGGCTCGGGCGTCGGCGGCCTGCTGGCGCCGGTCACCAATCTCGTCAACGCGCTGACGCCGCTCGGCGCAAGCCTCACCGGCACGGTCGCGACGCCGGGAGGCAACGTGACGGGCACCGTCGGCGGCCTGCTGACGAGCGGCCCGGTCGGCACGCTGACGGGGGCGCTGACGACGCCGGCCGGCTCGGCGGGCGCCATCGGCACGGCCAGCCCCGGCGGCGCAACCGGCACGGCGGCGACGCCAGCCGGCAGCGGCACCGTGGCGGCCCTGACCGGCAGCTCGAACGGCGGCGCCGCGGGCGGTGCAGCCAACCTGCTGTCGCCGGTGACGAACCTGCTCGGCGGTCTGCTGGGCGGCGGCACCAAGAAGTAACGCCTTACCTACCAGAACCACAGGCCAATGGCCGGGCATGCATCGACACAAAGCCCGGCCGACGGCCGGCGTCACCCGCCAAGCGGGGGCGCCGGCCGTCATCCCGACGAGGATCCGATCATGAATTCCACGCTCGACGGCATCGCCGCGGTCCAGGACCGCCCGCCCCGTTCCGCCACGCCCTTCCGCGCCGGCCTGCTCGGCATCGCGGCCGGGCTCCTCGCGCTGTGGTTCACGCGCGACCAGCCGGCCCTCGACGCCGCGACGCGCGCGATCATCGCGAGCCTCGCGATCATCGGCACGATCGCGCTGCACGAAATCCTCATCTCGCGCGTCTACCTGCGCCCGAGCGCGGGGCTGTCGCGCCAGGCCGTGCGGCCGCTCGGCCTCGCGCGCGTCGCGACGCGGCTCGGCGCGCTCACGTCGATCTACGCGGGCATCGGAATGCTGTACTGGCTGCTGCCCGAATATCACGGCGATTTCTACCGGCCGTTCTGGTCGCTGCTGCGCGCGCTCGCTCCGTACGTGATCGTCGCCGCGCCGTTCTATTTCATGTGGATGGACCGCCATCAGCGCGAAACCGACGACGCGTACCTGCTGTGGGGCCGCTTCCTGTTCCGCCGCGAGCGGCCCGCAAGCTGGCAGCCGGTGCGCGAGATGCTCGCCGGCTGGGGCGTGAAGACGTTCTTCCTGCCGCTGATGACCGTCTACCTGTCGAAGGATGCCGATCATCTGACCGCGTCGCTCGCGCACGCGATGAATGCGCCGATGTCGCTCGCGACGTTCTCGTTCCTGTATGACCTGTCGTTCACGATGGACCTGATGTTCGGCACCGTCGGCTACCTGTGCACGTTCCGCATCCTCGACAGCCACGTGCGCACGGTCGAGCCGACGGCGCTCGGCTGGGGCGCCGCGCTGATCTGCTATCAGCCGTTCTGGTCGCTGATCTCGGGCCACTACATCCGTTACGAGGGCTCGCTGTTCTGGGACAACTGGCTGCTGTCCGCGCCGACGCTGCGCGTGATCTGGGGCGCCGCGATCATCCTGCTGCTGATGACCTACGCGCTGTCGACGATCTCGTTCGGGCTGCGCTTCTCGAACCTCACCAACCGCGGGATCATCACGTCGGGCCCGTACCGCTTCACGAAGCATCCGGCGTACATCACGAAGAACCTGTCGTACTGGATGGTGTCGGTGCCGTTCGTCGAGCCGCTCGGCTGGCAGATCGGGCTCATGCACTGCGCCGCGCTCGTCGCGGTCAACCTGATCTATTACCTGCGCGCGAAGACGGAAGAACGCCACCTGATGCGCGATCCCGACTATCGTGCGTACGCCGAATGGATCGCGCAGCACGGGTTGTTTGCGCGGATCAAGCAGGCGTTCGGGGTGCAGCAGCCGGCGTGACGCGTCGACCGGCGGCCGGGGCGGCGGTGCGTTGCCGCTGCGGTCATCGAATGGACGTCGGCGTTTCACCGGTTCCGGATATACAAAGACGTCGCCACGCACTTCCCCCAATCGCCATGCGATCGGTGTTCGTACGCATCGTTCGGCGCGAAGGCGCGCATCCATTGCGGCCAATTGTCGCGAAACGCCGCGATTGCCCGCTTTTCGTCGTTTTTCTCCGCCAGTTCGATTGCCCGCCCCCGGCACCTCGCGTATGGTGCTGGCCGTCCGCGCTCGAACCGTCGCGCGGACACCCGACCGTCGTCCCGCACGACGGCCGTGCGGGCCGTGCCCGCCGCTCACCGTCTCCGCGATGCCGCCCGCCGGCACCGCGCATTGATGAGGAAAGAGGCGTGATCCACAAAGTCCTGATCCTGTTCGCACTCTGCATCGCGGGCCTCGCCGCGATCGCCGCCGGTTTCCAGCACATCCCCAGCTGATTCGCGGCCCCGGCTCGCTTCGCCGAGCCCGGGGGCCGCACCCATTCCATTTCCATTTTGCAATGAACCACTTTCTCGAACCGCCCGGGACGGGCGACCTTTGCCATGCGCATCGACGTACAGCATTCCCAGCACGACATCGACGATGAACTCGACACGCTCCACGCACGCCTCCACCAGCCGGGCCATCGCCTGCACGGCCTGCCGGCCGTCGCGCTCGGCCGCTCGGGCCTGATCGTCCGCCACCGCGAAGCGGACGGCGAATACTTCCTGTATGTCGAAGATCCGGCCGCGCGCCAGCTCGCCGGCTATACGGTGTTCAACCGACTTCCCGAAATCCCGCGCCGCGCCGACCGCTACCTGCGCGCACCGCATACGCGGCTGCGCGGCTCGGCGCAACGCCAGGGCCTTGCGACGACGCTGTATCGCTGGGGGCTCGACGCGGGCCTGTGCCTGATCAGCGGCGCGCGCCAGTCGGTCGGCGCCGCGCAGCTGTGGACGGCGCTCGCGCACGACTACCGGCACGGCTTCGTCGATGTCGAGGGCCGCGCGCTGCGTTATCTCGGCGAAACCGTTCCGGACGACGTGCACGGCGCGCTGCATACGCGGCGGTTGTTGCTCGGCAACGGGTGGACGATGACGGAATTCGCGCGGGTGGCCGGGATGAGCGATGCCGAACCGGGTCGCTGAGATTCCGCGACAATGCTCAACGCATCGACGCGGACCGCGTAGCGTCGGCGACGCGCGCCGCGCACCACGAGCCACGCCGCCCGAACGCCGATGCGATAATCCGTCCGGTCCGCGCGACGCGGCAGCGCATCACGCCAACCGAAACGCTCATCGATGACCACCGATCCCCAAACCGACGCCGACCGCCGCATCGACATCGTCGCCCTGTGCGGCAGCCTCCGGTCGCAGTCGTACAACACCGCGCTGCTCGATGCAGCCGCGCTCGTCGCGCCGCGCAGCATGCGCATCGCGCGCTTCGATCGCCTCGGCGAATTCCCGCTGTTCAACCCCGATACCGAATACCCGTTGCCTGCCGCCGTGCGCGACCTGATCGATCGCCTGAACGCGGCCGACGGTGTGCTGATCGCAAGCCCGGAATATGCGCACGGCGTGACCGGCGTGATGAAGAACGCGCTGGACTGGGTCGTCGGATGCGAAGCGGTCGTCTACAAGCCGGTCGCGGTGCTGAATGCGTCGCCGCGCGCGACGCACGCGGACGCGGCGCTGCGGGAAACGCTGTCGGTGATGTCCGCACGCATCGTCGAGCGCGCGTCGATCACGCTGCCGATCCTCGGAAGCCAGCTCGATGCGGCAGGCATCGCCGCACATCCGCCATTCGTGTCGGCGCTTGTCGATGCGTTGCACGCGCTCGGCGCGGCAATCGACGAAGCGCCACCGGGCCGGTAGCCTCCCCGCAACCTGTATTCGTTCGTGAATGCGTGCGGCGTTACCGCGCCTTGGCGCGCGTCACCTTTTTCGCCGGTTTCGACGTCTTCGCACGCGGCGCTTCCTTCTCGGGCTGCGCGCCGCCGCCGGCGAGATCCTCGAGCCACGCGAGCGCGTCGACGTACGACAGGAACTGCTGCAGGTATTCCGGCGACAGCTCGCGCATCGTCGACAGCGACCGGTGCACGAGGCTGTTCGAATTGAGCGGCCCCGCATTGCGCGGCACCTGGTCGAGCGACTGCCGGTACTGCTGTTCCGTGCGGACCTTCGACCACATCGTGCGGAAATAGTCGACCAGCTCGGGATCGAGCCCGCGCCGGTCGGCCTGCGCATCGCGCGCGAGCCGTTCGACGAGCCCCGCAATCGCACCGCGTACGGGCGCACCTGCCGCGGTTCCTGCCGTGTCGCACGCGGCGTTCGCTTCATCGGCCCGCGCGACGACCTCCGAGTAGCCTTCGATCAACGCTGCCAGCCGCGCGTCGAGCAATTCGCGCGCGCTGCCATCGAGCACGGCCGCGCGCCGTTCGAGCGCGTCGATCCGGTGAAAGCGCACGGGATCGAGCCGGTCCACGCCCTGCTCGCGCCATGCGTCGAGCGTCGCGCGGGCGGGCGTCGCGTGTTCCGTCACTTCGCCTTCCCTCCGTTCGATGCGCTCTTGCGCGGCACCGGCGCGATCTCCACGCGGCGATTCTTCGCGCGGCCTTCATCGTCCGCATTCGAGCTGACCGGTTGTTCGGAGCCGAACGCGGCCGCGAACACCGACGCCGCCGGCACGCCGGCGTCGATCATCGCACGCGTGACCGTCAATGCGCGCTTGGCCGACAGTTCCCAGTTGTCCGCGAACTGGCGGTTGCCGGCATGCACCTGCTGGTCGTCGGCAAAGCCGCTGATCATCAGGATCTCGTCGCGCGTCTTCAGGTAGGTGGCCAGCGGCGCGGCCAGCGTCTTCAGCAGGTCGCGGCCCGCGGGCTGCAACTGGTCGGAGTTCAGCGCGAACAGCACGTTGCCGCTGATGCCGATGCGCCCGTTTACGAGCGTCACGCGGCCGGCCGCGAGCGGCCCGGCGAGCGCCTGTTCGAGCGACTTGCGCTGCTGCGCTTCGAGCTGGCGCGCACGCACGGCTTCCTCGAGCTTCGACGTGAGCTGCAGCTGCATGCCGATCACGCCGACGAGGACCAGCACGAACGCGCCGAGCAGCACCGACATCAGGTCGGCGAACGCGGGCCACACCGGCGCGGATGGCGCGCCGCCGTCGATTTCGTCGTGCATGCGTTACGCTCCGACGGGCGCCCGCCGGCCGGCGAGCTGCTGCAGGTCTTCGACGATCTGCTTCTGCGACATCATGCTCAGGTCGATCACCTCGCGCGCCTGCGCGACGTAGTACTCGAGCTGCTCGTCGCTGCGCGCGAGCGATTTCTCGAGCGCGGCCTCGATGCGCTGCAGGTGGGTCAGCAGCTTGTCGTTCGATTCGCCGAACACCTGCACGGCCATCCCGAACGCATCGCCGAGGCTCGCGACCTCGACCGCGCCCGCGGTGACCTGCGCGGCCACCGAATCGAGCTTGCGCGTTTCGGCATCGACGGTGTCGTTGAAGCGCGCGCCGACGCGGTCGAGCAGGTCGGCCGACGTGCTGACGAGCGCGTCGATCGCGGTGCGCTGTTCGGTCGACGCGTGGTTGACCGCGCCGAGCAGCGTTTCGAGCGTCGCGAGCAGGCGGCTGCGTTCCTCGAGCGTCGCGGTATCGCGCACCATGCTGTCGGACAGACGCTGGCGCAACTCGGCGACGACGTCGGCCGCGGCCTTCGGTGCTTCCGACGCGGCCTGCACGAGACGCGCGATCTCGTTGATCGTGTCGCTCGCATGCACCTGCGCCTGCGCGGTGATGTCGTTCGCGGTGCGGGCCAGCGTGTCGCAGATGTCCTGCTGGCGCGTCGCGGCCTGCGCGCTCGTCTGCGCCCATTCGTCGCGCAGCGCGGCCGCCATCGCGGCGAGCGAATCGTTCCACGCCTTGAGGCGTTCTTCGTCGCGTGCGGCGAGTTGCGTTTGCAGGCCGGCGTGCGAATCGCGGATCGTCGTCAGCAGATCGTTCGAGCGTTGTTCGAACGTGGCGGCCTGCGTGGCGAGGTCGCGCGTCGTTTGTGCGAGTGCGTCGCAGATTTCCTGCTGACGGCCCGCGCTGTGCACGCCTGCACGCTGCCATTCGTCGCCGAGCTTCGTCGCCATCGCGGCCAGCGAGTCGTTCCACGCGGACAGGCGCTCTTCGTCACGTGCGGCGAGTTGCGTTTGCAGGCCCGTATGCGAATCGCGGATCGTCGACAGCAGATCGCTCGAGCGTTGTTCGAACGTGGCGGCCTGCGTGCTGAGGTCGCGCGTCGTTTGTGCGAGCGCGTCGCAGATTTCCTGCTGACGGCCCGCGCTGTGTACGCCTGCGCGCTGCCATTCGTCGCCGAGCTTCGTCGCCATCGCGGTCAGCGAATCGTTCCACGCGGACAGACGTTCTTCGTCGCGTGCGGCGAGTTGCGTCTGCAGGCCCGTGTGCGAATCGCGGATCGTCGACAGCAGATCGTTCGAGCGTTGTTCGAATGTGGCGGCCTGCGTGGTGAGGTCGCGCGTCGTTTGTGCGAGTGCGTCGCAGATTTCCTGCTGACGGCCCGCGCTGTGCACGCCTGCACGCTGCCATTCGTCGCCGAGCTTCGCGGCCATCGCGGCCAGCGAATCGTTCCACGCGGACAGGCGCTCTTCGTCACGTGCGGCGAGTTGCGTTTGCAGGCCCGTATGCGAATCGCGGATCGTCGACAGCAGATCGTTCGAGCGTTGTTCGAACGTGGCGGCCTGCGTGCTGAGGTCGCGCGTCGTTTGTGCAAGCGCGTCGCAGATTTCCTGCTGACGGCCCGCGCTGTGCACGCCTGCGCGCTGCCATTCGTCGCCGAGCTTCGTCGCCATCGCGGCCAGCGAGTCTTTCCACGCGGCGAGGCGCTCTTCGTCGCGCGCGGCCAGTTCGGTCTGCAGCCCCGCATGCGACTCGCGCATCGCAGCAAGCGTCGCGCCCGAATGCCGCTCGAACGTCGCGGCGGCTTCGCCCAGCGCGCGTGCATGCTGGCCGGCCAGCGTCTCGCCCACCTGCTCCTGGCGCGACAGCGCTTCGCGCCACGCGTCCGACAGGCGGCCTTCGGTCGATTCGAGGCGCGTCGCGACGCCGTCTAGCAGGTCCGTCGAACGCTGCGCGAACGTGTCGGTGAACTGGCCGAGCGTCGTCTGCAGTTGCTGCGCGACGGCGTCGCCCGCGCGGCGCTGCTCGTCGAGCGCGCGGTTCCAGACGGCCGTCACATTGCCGGTGGTCTTCTCGAAGCCGTCCGTCAGCCCGTCGAGCTGGCGCTGCACGGCGCCCGTCACGGTGTCGCGCAGCGCGGCCATCTCCTGCGCGAGGCCCGTCATCGTCGCCGCGACGACCGGCTGCAGCGCGGCGCCGGCCACGCGCGCGCTCTCGGCGGCGCTTTCCTTCAGCGCGTCGCCGACGTTGGACGCGAGGCCCGCATACGCGCGCTCGGTCCGGTCGAAAAACGCCTGCTGGCTTTCGAGCTGGCGATCGTGCAGCGCGACGCTGCGCGCCTCGAGCGTCGTCATCATCGTCTGGAGCCGGTCGACCAGCGCCGGCATCACGTCGGCCTGGCGCTGCAGCAGCCGGAACGATTCGTCGCGCTGGTGCGCGGACGAATGCACGCGCAGCGTCGTCGCGATCTTTGCGTCGAGCTGCTGCGCCACGTCGATCCGCTCGCGGCGCACGAGCGCGGACAGCAGCCCGAGCATCGCGGACGTCGCGACACCGGCGATCGACGTGCCGAACGCGAAGCCGAGGCCCTTCACCGGCGCGATCAGCGATGCGCGGATCGCGTCCAGATCGGTCGCGCTTTCGAGCGCGGCGCCCGTGCCCTTCAGCGTCACGACCATCCCGAGCAGCGTGCCGAGCATGCCCAGCAGCACCAGCAGGCCGACGAGATAAGGCGTGAGCGCCGGGCCCGGCAGCGCGACGCGCGCGCCTTCGACTCGCGCACGCACCGCCCCGCGCAGGCCCGGGTGCAGCGTGTCGAGCCACGCGTCGAGCTTCGCGGGCGGTTCGGCCAGGCCCGCGACCGCGCGCGACAGCGTGGTAGTCGCCTGCCGGTAGCGCAGCAGTTCCCATGCGCCGGCGACGTAGCACGCGCCGATCAGCAGCGTGACGGCCGTCGCGAGCGGATTCGACGCGACATAGCCGACGCCGATCCAGCCCACTGCGAGCAAACCGGCGACGAAGACAACGAGATCAATGCGAATTCTGGACATAGAGCGTGTTGATTAGCAGGTGCGAAGGGCCGCGAGCAGCCCTTCCACCGTTTGAAACCGGACTTCGAGTTCGGCAAGCAGGATGCTCTGCATTTCGTCTCGAAACGTGTCGAGCCATGCGCCGGGCACGATCGCCGCGACGGGCGCGGCGTCGGCAACGGTGCCGTTATCGGCTGCGTCGGCTGCGTCGGCTGCGTCGGCTGCGGTGGCAGCGGCAGCGGCAGCGGCAGCGGCAGCGGCAGCGGCAGCGGCAGCGGCAGCGGCAGCGGATTCGGCATCGGCCAGCGCCTGCCGTTCCGCTTCGCGCAACCGCCCGAAGCGCGTGCCGAGCAACGCGGGCACGGCCGACAGCAGGCTGCGCTCGCGCGCGCCGAGCACGCGCTCCATGATCGCGTCGAGCGTCGCGAGCCGCGCCATCCCGGACGAGCGCGCGGCGAGCGCGACCCGCAGGCGGCCGCGCAACTGGCCGATCGCCGTTTCCATCTCCTGCTGCAGCGACAGATAACGCTGGCGGAAGTCCGCGAAATCGGCCGTGTCGGCGGCCGGCGGCGGCATGTCGCCGGGCCGGCGCCGCGTACGCGGCCGGTTGGTGGCCGTGATCGCCTGCGCGAGCTCGTGGCGCACGCGCGCGCAGTCGCGCTCCGCGTCGTAGCCGCGCACGCCGGCAGCGACGCCGGGCGGGCTCGTGCTCAACGCGGACGACAGCGTGATCGCGTCGGTCCAGCCGAGCCACTGGCTCAGCCGGTCGGACAGCGTCTGCCGGGATTCCGCGACGTCGGCATCGGCCAGGCGCGCGAGCAGCCGGACGAGGGCCGGACCGCTCAATGCCGGGCGCGGGGAAGCTTGCACCATGCTGCAAACCGTCAAAAAAGGCAGCAGTTTACACGTCGTCGGGGAGGCGACCGCCAGAATCGGGGAAGCGGCGCCGTCCGGCGCACCGGGCGACACACGCGAACGCCCGTCGCGCAAGGCTCCGCGGGCGGTGGCGGGTAGCCGGGACCACCGTCGGCGGCGGCTCGGCTCGGCTCGCAGTCGGGGCGGGTCGGGAC
>NZ_WHNU01000037.1:0-101663 GCF_009362305.1 Burkholderia sp. BE17 | reverse complement strand
CGAATGTCTCCTGACTGCTTGTCAAACTTTCGGTCCATTCTACGCCGTAACGTCCGCGGCGAGCCCCGCCGCGGGCTGCGATAATCGTGTTCCAACCCAACCGGGCCGCATCGCGGCCGCGCACGAGAGGACACTCGCATGGGACACCGCTTGAGCAAGATCGCGACGCGCACGGGCGACGACGGCACCACCGGCCTCGGCGACGGGCGACGCATCGGCAAGGACGACGCGCGGATCGCGGCGATCGGCGACGTCGACGAACTGAACTCGAACCTCGGCGTGCTGCTCGCCGAGACGCTGCCGGACGGCGTGCGCACGGCGCTCGTCACGATCCAGCACGACCTGTTCGATCTCGGCGGCGAGTTGTGCATTCCCGGCCATGCGGTGCTCGACGACACGCATCTCGCGCGCCTCGATCAATGGCTGGCCGACTACAACGCGACGCTGCCGCCGCTGAAGGAATTCATCCTGCCGGCCGGCTCGCGCGCGGCGTCGCTCGCGCATGTGTGCCGGACGGTATGCCGCCGCACGGAGCGCTCGATCGTCGCGCTCGGCCGCGACGAAACGCTCAACGATGCGCCGCGGCGATACGTGAACCGGCTGTCCGACCTGCTGTTCGTGCTGGCGCGCGTGCTGAATCGTGCCGACGGCGGGACGGACGTGCTGTGGGAGCGCGGGCGCGTCCGCTAGCGCGCCGTTGCGCACTGCGACAATTTGTCCGGGTGAGGCAGGTTTTTAAACATGTATTGTATGAGCATGTTTAACGGAGAACCGAACATGACCCAGATCACCGCTGACCAGATGGCTCGCGTGAAGGCCACTGCCCCCGTCCTCGCCGTGCACGGCGCGACGATCACGAAGCATTTCTACCAGCGCATGTTCGCGCGTCATCCGGAACTGAAAAACCTGTTCAACCAGACGCACCAGAAGACCGGTAGCCAGCCGGAAACGCTCGCGAAGGCGGTTTATGCGTATGCGGCGAACATCGACAATCTCGGCGCACTCGGCGGCGCGGTGTCGCACATCGCGCACAAGCACGCGAGCCTGAACATCCGCCCCGAGCATTACCCGATCGTCGGCGAGAACCTGCTCGCGTCGATCGTCGAAGTGCTCGGCGACGCGGTCGATGCCGACACGCTCGAAGCCTGGCGCGTCGCGTACGGCCAGCTCGCGCAGATCCTGATCGGCGCCGAGGCCGACCTGTACGCGGGCGCAGCGTGGAGCGGCTTCCGTCCGTTCAAGGTGGCGCGCAAGGTGCGCGAGAGCGACGAGATCACGTCGTTCTACCTGAGCCCGGCCGACGGCGGCACGGCGCCGACCTTCGAGCCGGGCCAGTACGTCACGGTGAAGCGCTTCGTCGGCGATCTCGGCGTCGACCAGCCGCGCCAGTACAGCCTGTCCGACGCGCCGCACGGCAAGTGGCTGCGTATCTCGGTGAAGCGCGAGTCGGGCCAAGCCGAGGCGATCCCGGCCGGCAAGGTGTCGACGCTGATGCACGACGGCGTGGAGGAGGGCGCGATCGTCGAAGTGACCGCGCCGATGGGCGAATTCTCGCTGAAGCGCGGCGTCGATACGCCGGTCGTGCTGATCTCCGGCGGCGTCGGCCTGACGCCGATGGTGTCGATGGCGTCGACGCTGGCGTCGGAAGGCAGCAAGCGCGAGGTGCGCTTCATCCATGCATGCCGTTCAGGCGCGGTGCACGCGTTCCGCGACTGGCTGAACGATGCGGCGCGTGAGCACGCGAACGTCAAGCGCACGGTGCTGTACGAACTGGTCGGCCCGGACGATCGCGCAGGGCTCGACCACGACCTCGAAGGGCGGCTCACGCCGGAACGCGTGAAGCAATACGCGCTGGTGCCGGACGCCGACTACTACATCTGCGGCCCGATCGCGTTCATGAAGGCGCAACGCGATGCGCTGGTCGCGCTCGGCGTCGCGCCGGAGCGCATCAATACCGAAATCTTCGGCTCGGGCGCGCTCGAATGATGCGCTGACGGGTGGTCTCCGGCCAATAGAAAATGCCCGGCGCGAGCCGGGCATTTTCGTTGCGATGCCAGTGATCAGTTGCCGCTGCCGCGCGCCACGCGCCGCGCCTTGACCGACTCCGCGAGGCCTTCGAGCACCTTCACGCTGTCGTCCCACGCGATGCACGCATCGGTGATGCTCTGGCCGTAGGTCAGCGGGCAGCCTTCCTTCAGGTCCTGACGGCCTTCGACGAGATGCGACTCGATCATCACGCCGACGATCCGCTCGTCGCCCGCCGCGATCTGGCGGCCGATGTCCGCGCACACCGGGATCTGGTTCTCATGCTTCTTCGAGCTGTTCGCATGGCTCGCGTCGATCATCAGGCGCGCGGCGAGGCCGGCCTTGCCGATGTCCGCGCAGGCGGCGTTCACGCTGTCCGCGTCGTAGTTCGGCGTCTTGCCGCCGCGCAGGATCACGTGGCAATCCTCGTTGCCGGCCGTCGACACGATCGCCGAGTGGCCGCCCTTCGTCACCGACAGGAAATGGTGGGGTTGCGATGCGGCCTTGATCGCGTCGACCGCGATCTTCACGTTGCCGTCGGTGCCGTTCTTGAAGCCGACCGGGCACGACAGCCCCGACGCGAGCTCGCGGTGCACCTGCGACTCGGTCGTGCGCGCGCCGATCGCGCCCCACGAGATCAGGTCGGCGATGTACTGCGGGCTGATCATGTCGAGGTATTCGGTCGCAGCCGGCAGCCCCATCTCGTTGATCTGCAGCAGCAGCTCGCGCGCGGTGCGCAGCCCTTCGTTGATCTTGAAGCTGTTGTCGAGGTGCGGATCGTTGATGAGCCCCTTCCAGCCGACCGTCGTGCGCGGCTTCTCGAAATACACGCGCATCACGATCTCCAGTTCGCCCTTGAAGCGCTCGCGCTCCTTCACGAGCCGGCCCGCGTATTCGATCGCCGCCTTCGTATCGTGGATCGAGCACGGCCCGATCACGACGATCAGCCGGTCGTCCATCCCGTGCAGGATGCGGTGCATCGACTGGCGCGAGTTGTAGATCAGCTCGGACGCGGCTTCGGAGCACGCGAATTCGCGGATCAGGTGGGCGGGCGGCGTCAGTTCCTTGAGTTCGCGAATGCGGACGTCGTCGGTATTGTGCGGGGGCATGCTGTTTCTCCTATGTCGACCGAAGTTAGCGCTTTAGCGGTTACTCCGGTCCCATGCAAAGCGGTTGAGGGCGCCGTTCGGTCAGTGCGTGTGCGGCAGATTCATCAATTCAAGCGATTCAGTGGTTTCGGTCGGGGCCGCGGGACCGCTGCGGCGGCGACCGGCTGGCGAAGGGCGAAAAAAAACCGCCGGGTTCGCCGGCGGTTTTTTCGGGAATTTCGGTTGCGCTTTACGCGCCATCAACCCTCTCGATCCGCCAGCGGTCTGAGATACCAAAAAAAGTAAAAATAAAACTTGGCGGACATGACGGAGATTCGGCTCGTCAAAAAAAGTTGATTCGGAATTTATACCCCGTCGCCGAGCGGCTGGCAACCGGGAGAGGTTGAAAATGCGGACAATCCGCGCGTTTTCTTCAAAATGCGCGGATTGTCTGCGCCGCGATGCGGTTATGCCGTACCGCCAACCGTCATCTTGTCGATCCGCAGGGTCGGTTGGCCGACGCCGACCGGCACGCTCTGGCCTTCCTTGCCGCACACGCCGACCCCCGTGTCGAGCGACATGTCGTTGCCGATCATGCTTACGTACTTCAGCGATTCGGGGCCGCTGCCGATCAGCGTCGCGCCCTTCACCGGGTACGTGATCTTGCCGTTTTCGATCATGTACGCCTCGGACGCCGAGAACACGAACTTGCCGTTCGTGATGTCGACCTGGCCGCCGCCGAAGTTCACCGCGTACAGGCCGTTCTTCACCGACGCGATGATTTCCTGCGGATCCTTGTCGCCGTTCAGCATGTACGTGTTCGTCATGCGCGGCATCGGCAGCGCCGCGTACGACTCGCGCCGCGCGTTGCCCGTGATCGGCATCTTCATCAGGCGCGCGTTCAGCGTGTCCTGGATGTAGCCTTTCAGGATGCCGTCCTCGATCAGCGTCGTGCATTGCGTCGGGTTGCCTTCGTCGTCGATATTCAGCGACCCGCGGCGGTTCGGCAGCGTGCCGTCGTCGACGACGGTCACGCCCTTCGCGGCGACCCGCTCGCCGATCCGGCCCGCGAATGCCGACGAGCCCTTGCGGTTGAAGTCGCCCTCGAGGCCGTGGCCGATTGCCTCGTGCAGCAGCACGCCCGGCCAGCCCGGCCCGAGCACGACCGTCATCGCGCCGGCCGGCGCGGGGCGTGCGTCGAGGTTGACGAGTGCCGCGTGCACGGCGTCGTCGACGTAGCGCGACAGGACGTCATCGGTGAAGTAGCCGTAGTCGAAGCGGCCGCCGCCGCCGCCGGAGCCGATCTCGCGGCGGCCGTTCTGTTCGGCGATCACCGTGACCGACACGCGCACGAGCGGGCGGATGTCGGCCGCGAGCGCGCCGTCGCTGCGCGCGACGAGCACGACGTCGTATTCGCCCGCGAGGCCGGCCATCACCTGCGTGATGCGCGGGTCGCGGCCGCGTGCCATCTGCTCGATGCGCTCGAGCAGCTTGACCTTGGCCGTCGCGTCGAGCGACGCGAGCGGATCGGACGGCAGGTACAGGTCGCGGCCCGAGATGCCCTTCAGCGACGTCGCCGCCTTGATCTTCTGCCGGCCGCCGCCGGCCGCCGCGATCGCCTTGGTGGCCGCGGCCGCCTGTGCGATCGCTTCGGGCGACAGGTCGTCCGAATACGCGAATGCGGTGCGGTCACCCGCGACCGCGCGCACGCCGACACCCTGGTCGATGCTGAAGCTGCCCGACTTGACGATGCCTTCCTCGAGGCTCCACGCTTCGCTGCGGGTCGCCTGGAAGTACAGGTCCGCATAGTCGACGCGATGCGTGAAGATGTCGGCGATCGTGCGCGTGAGCAGGCTTTCGTCGAGGCCGTACGGCGTGAGCAGGATGTCCTTCGCCAGCGCGAGGTTGCGGATGCCGGGTTCGATGATGTTCATGCGGATATCGGGGTTTCTCAAAAAGTTGTCGGGTGCTTCTGGGCAGATGGGTTGGCCGCGCGGCGTTTCAAGCGGTGCGGCGGATTCAGGTCAGCACGCGGTGCCGCCATGCGGGCAGGCTCTGGCGCACGTCGGCGATGCGCTGCGGATCGATTGCGCCGAGCACGACGCTCGCGCCGACGTCGCGGACCGCGACGATCTCGCCCCACGGGTCGATCAGCATGCTGTGGCCCCAGGTGCGCCGGCCGTTCTCGTGCTTGCCGCCCTGTGCGGCCGCGAGCACGTAGCACTGGTTCTCGACGGCCCGCGCGCGCAGCAGCGTTTCCCAGTGCGCGCGGCCCGTCGTATACGTAAACGCCGACGGCACGACGATCAGCGCGCAGTCGCCCATCCTGCGATACAGCTCGGGAAAGCGCAGATCGTAACAGACCGACAGGCCGACCCGCCCGAACGGCGCGTCGAACGTGACGACCGTATCGCCCGCGCGGATCGTGCGCGCCTCGTCGAACGACTCGTCGCCTTTCTCGAAGTTGAACAGGTGGATCTTGTCGTAGCGCGCGGCCTCGTTGCCGGACGGATCGAACACGAGCGTCGTGTTCAGCACGCGATCGGGTTCCGGCGCCTTCAGCGGCAGTGTGCCGCCGATCACCCAGATGCCGTGGCGGCGCGCGGCGTCCGCGAGGAAGCGCTGGATCGGGCCGTCCTGGTAGGGTTCGGCGAGTGCGAGCTTGTCGGTATCGCGGTGGCCCATGAAGCAGAAATACTCGGGCAGCAGCACGAGCTGCGCGCCTTCGCCGACCGCTTCCGCGATCAGGCGGCGGGCTTCGGCGAGATTGCGCGTGACGTCCGGCGTGCTCACCATCTGCAGCGCGGCGACCCGAAAGGGCGTGGCGGAACGGGTGTGGTCGGTCATCGCGGGATCGGTTGCGTCATAAATGGGGTGCGGCCCGGCAGCGCGCGGAACTCAGTGGCTCGTCGCATCGGCCGGACCGTGATTCATCTTACCCTGATCGCCCCGCACCCGCTCGATGTGCGGGTGCGCCCACGAGCCCGTGATCGCGTAGTCGAGCGCGAACGCGTGCGACAGCGTTTCCGACAGCGCGTAGTTCGCGGCCAGCACGCCGACGCCGAGCAGCGGATTGATGATCGCGGCCGCGATCGCCGCGGTGCCGGCACCGATCTTCGGTGCGACGTGCGCGTGCAGGTCCTGCGTCTCGGTGCCGAGGTCGACCGCGCCGCGCACCGTCACGTTCGCGGGCGCCGTCGTCATCGAGAAGTCGTCGGTGCGCGCGATGCCGTTCGAGATTCGGCCGGTGCCCGTGATCTTGTCGAACGGCAGCCCCTTGCCGACCACGTCGCGGAAATTCAGCGTCAGGAAGCGCGCGAGGCTTTGCAGGCTCAGCACGCCGAGCAGCTTCGCGGCGCCCGGATCGACCTTCAGGATCTGCCCGTGTTCGAGGTCGACTGCGACCTGGCCGCCGAGCGACGGGAAGTCGACCGCGGTCGGGCCGCCGCGCCAGCCGACCTTGCCCGTTACCGTGCCGTGTCCGTCCGCGAGCGTGCGCGGCAGGCCGACGCGGTCGAGCAGCGCGCCCGCGTTGTCGATGTCGAGCTTGAAGTCGAACACGGTGCGGCGCGGCGCATCGTTTTCGTCGGCGCCGCGGGCGAGCGCGCGGCGCGACGTGCGCCAGTTGCCGGTGGCCGTCAGTTTCGCGGCCGGGTTCGACAGCTCCAGCTTGTCGAGCTGCCACACGGGCGTGCCGTCTTCGTCGATGTTGCGCGCGTTGACGACGAGGCGGCCGATGTCGTGGTCGCGCGCGACGACCTGGTCGACGATCAGGTCGATCGACGGTATCGGGCGATCGGTCGGCGTCGGCAGGTTCATCGCGCGGCCGACGAGGTCGTGCTGCGCGCTGTCCGGAATCACGAGCTTCGCGAGCCGCGCGTTCAGTACGCCCGCGCCATTGTGGCCGCCGCCCGGCGCCCACGACAGGTAGCCCGACACCTGGTTCGACGCGATGTTCGCCTGCCACAGCTCGTCGACGTGCGACGCGCCGACGATCACGTTTTCCCAGTTGCGCTTGAGCAGCTTCAGCGTGCCGAAGTGGAGCGCGAAGCGCTTCGGCGCGAAACTCGCGAGATCGACGCGCGACGGTGCCTGCGGCTCCGGCGCACGCGGCGTGTCGGGCTTCAGCGTGCGGGCGAGCGCAAGCCACGCGTCGGCATCGAGTTCGTCGACGTCGACGGCCGCGCTCACGCCTTCCTGCGGTATGTCGGGCATCCGGTGGATGCCC
Organism: Burkholderia sp. BE17; assembly: GCF_009362305.1. Classification (NCBI taxonomy): domain Bacteria; kingdom Pseudomonadati; phylum Pseudomonadota; class Betaproteobacteria; order Burkholderiales; family Burkholderiaceae; genus Burkholderia; species Burkholderia sp. BE17. Next base: position 94,322 of record NZ_WHNU01000037.1, on the reverse strand, counting down.
ATCGCGCCGCGCACCGCGCGCAGCGGCCGGCCGCGCGTCGCGTCGAGCAGGTAGGTCGCCGTCACGGGGCCGAGCGTCAGGTCGGCGTGCTCGAGGCGCTTGCCGTCCGCCTGCGGCGCCGGCTGCAGCGTGAAGCTGAACGGCATCGGCGTGCCGGCCGCCTTCGCGAACGGCGCCGGGAAGTTCAGCGCGACGCCCGTCAGGTCGGAGCGCGCGGTGACGTCGGGCAGGCGGCCCGGCGCGCCGCGCACCGCGACCTTGTACGGCGCGTCGCCGACCACGTGCTCGAGCAGCGCCGCGGCCGCGCCGTGCAAGTTCAGGCCGCGCGCGGCGTCGAGCGCGAGCTTGCCGTCGACGTCCACCGCGTACGGGCCGTGCGACTGGAAGCTGCCGTTCGCGCGCACCGGGCCGCCGAGGAAGCGCCCCGACAGGTCGTGCAGCGACGCGCCGGCCTCGGTGAACCGGACGCTGCCGCGCAGCGCGGACAACGGCGGCACGCCGCGGGTCGACAGCGTGTTGCCGCCGAACGCGAGCGCGCCTTCGATGGCCGTGTGCTTGTGCGCGATGCGCTGCGGAATCGTCAGCTTGAGCGACAGCGCCGCGGGGCCCTGCGCGTCGATCCGCTGCGCCAGGTGGCCGCTCATCGCGCCGAGCGAGCTGTTGTCCGCGTAATCGAGCAGGTCGGCGAGCGGGCCGTTCGCATGACCTTCGATCACGAGCGGCGAATCGGCCGGGCGGCCGAGATCGTCGATGCGGCCCGCGACCTTCGTCATCGCGACGCGTTTGTAGTGCGCGCGGTCGATGTCGAAGCGCAGCTTGTTCTGTGCGAGCTCGAACACGCCGTCGATCCCGTCGAGCGCCGGCCAGACGCTCGGCGTGCCGTTCGCGAGCTTGCGCGGCGGGTACGGCGTCGGCTCGAAGCGGCCGCCGGTGAACGGCGCGACGATGTGGAACACGCCGGCGTCCGGCTCGTGTTCGAACGGGAATTTCTCGAGCGGGCCGCGGGCGACGATCGACGCGCCCTTGGTCACCTTGCCGTCCTGCAGCGCGTGGCCGAGATAGTCGCGCAGGTGCTCGGACATCCCGGTCGGCAGGTAGCGCGGAATGCGCGCCACCGACGCGCGATTGAAATCGGCGCGCAGGTCGAGCGAGCCGCGGCCGTGGCCGGGGTTCGTGTACGAGCCCGACACCGCGATTTCCGCATCGGGGTTCGAGACGAGCAGATCGGGCAACGTCACGTCGACGCGTGCGTGCTTGTCGCCGGGCGCGGGCGTGATCACCCATTTGGCGTTGCCGCGCAGCCGGTCGAACGTCAGGCGCGGTTCGTCGAATTCGCCGGGCACCGTGACGGCCGCGTTGACCGTGTCGAAATGCGCGGCGCCGCCCGTCTCGTTCGCATCGACGCGGCCCCACAGGTTCTCGACGCCCGGCCAGCCGGCACGCGGGTGGCCGCGCGGCGACAGGCCGGGCGGCGGCTCCTGCGCGGCGAAGCTGATGCCCTGCAGGTCGCCGAGGAAGCGGTAGCGGACGATCGGCGCGGCGCCGGTGCGCCGCTCCTCGTCGGCGAGCTCGGCCCGCGCGGGTTTCGCGCGCTCGACCTCGATGTGATAGTTCGACACCATCCCGCGCGGGTCGAGCTTGATCAACTCGTTGCGCAGGCGCGCCGGCAGCGGCAGCCCGCGGATGAACTCGCTGAGGATGCCGAGATCGACGCGGTCGCCGACGACGCTGATCAGTTGCCCCTGGCTGGCCGTCGGCACGCGGTAGCGGGCCGTCAGCGTCGACAGCGCGAGCGAGCGGGCGAGCGGCGTGCCGTCCGGCAGCGGCGGCTGGCCGAGTTCCGCGTGGAAGCGCGACAGGTGCAGCGTGTAGTCGTGCCCCGTGTCCATCGCCATGTCCCAGCCGAAGCCGACCGCCGGCACGTCGAGCCGCGGCTGCGTCGGCCGCACGCGCAGCGTGACGTCGGCGCCCTGCAGGTCGCCGCCCGCCGAGCGCAGCCGGCCGTCGCGGAAGGTTGCCCAGATCGCGTTGTCGATTCGGCCCGCATGGATCGTGAGCGGTATGTCGAGGTAGCGGGCGAGCGTCTGCAGGTCGACCGGGCCGGTCGACAGGTACGCGTCGCCGGTCCAGTTCGACGGCTTGCCGACCGGCGCGAGCGCCTTGTGCGTGAAGCGCGCGCGGAAATCGAGCGGGCCGAGCAGCAGCGTGCCGTTCGCGGGCGCCTGCAGCGCGGCCCGGTGCACGCGGCCGTCGTTGAGCACCGCGATCCGGATGCCCGACAGCACGAGTTCCGGCGCGGCGTGCTGTGCGTCGCGCCAGCGCAGCACGCCGCCGCGCAGCACGATCGCTTCCTGCTTCAGCAGCCACGTGCCGAACGTGTCGTTGCCGCCGTGGGTGGTCGCCACGCCGACGCCCGCGACGCTCAGCGAGCCGTCGGCCGCACGCGCGACGACGAGGTCGGGCTGGTCGACGATCAGGCTCGACAGCGCGGGCGACAGCCGCAACAGCGACATCCACGACAGCGCGGCCGTCGCGTGCGGCACCGACAGCGCGACCTTGCCGTCACGGCCGCGGATCGTCAGGTTCGTGAGTTCGACGCCCGGCTGCATGCCGGACCAGTTCGGGGAAAGCTTGCCGATCGAAAGCTGCGCGTGGAGCTTGTCGGACACGACGCGCTCGATGCGCGGGCGGAATTCGTCGATGCGGGGCAGCAGCACGTAGCGCAGCCCGAGGAACGCGCCGGCCGCAACGAAGTAAGTGCCGATCCCGACTGCCAGCGTCACCTTGAACACGCGACGCAGGACCGGATGATCGTGCTTCGGAGGTCCCGCTTCGGGCGCAGCTACGGCGGATTCCTGACGGTCGGACATGCGGCGGACGGGCGGCGATATGGTAGTTTTGCAGATTGACGTTGAAATGTATCACATGGGTTCGTGCCGGCGGCCGTTGCGGCAGCACGGCACGGGCTTTCCGGCGCGCGGTTTCGCGGCGGACGCACGCGCGTCCCGCGATGCCGCGCCGAGTCCATGGTGCCGGCCGGCAGCGGGGCGCACACGCGTATGCCCGCGCCGGCCGGCCTTACCGCCAGGCCCGCTTCTCGATGACCGACGCTTCCGCCCTGATCAGCACGTCCTATTCCCGTTATATCGCGCGCGCGGCCGCCGCGCGGCCCGCGCTGGCCGAGCAGGTCGCCGCGTGGGCCGCCGCGCCGCTCGCCCGCGCGCAGCTCGATGCGCGCCTCACCGAACTGCTCGCGATGCCGGACGGCGCGGCCGCGCCGTCCGAGGAGCAACTGAAGCGTGCGCTGCGGCAACTGCGCGCCGAGGCGTTCGGCGCGGTCGCGGAGCGCGACCTGCGCGGGCTGGCGGACGTCGCCGAGGTGACGGGCGCGATGACCGATCTCGCCGAAGTGGCCGTGCAGCGCTCGCTCGCGCTGCTGTCGGCCGAACTCGAGGCGCAGTACGGCGAGCCGCGCGGCGCCGACGGCCAGCGCGTCGTGCTCGGCGTGGTCGGGATGGGCAAGCTCGGCGGCCGCGAGCTGAACGTGTCGTCGGACATCGACCTGATCTTCGTATACGAGGACGACGGCGAGACGACCGGCGGCGCGCGCGCGCCGCTGTCCACGCAGGAATACTTCACGCGGCTCGGCCGGCGCCTGATCGGCGTGCTGTCCGAGGTCACGGCCGACGGCTATGTGTTTCGCGTCGACATGCGGTTGCGCCCGAACGGCGATTCGGGGCCGCTCGTGTGCAGCCTCGGGATGCTCGAGGAATATTTCTACGTGCAGGGGCGCGAGTGGGAGCGCTATGCGTGGATCAAGGGGCGGCTCGTGTCGGAAGGCGACAGCGACGCGGCGCGGCGGCTGGAGTCGCAGCTCGAGTCGATCGTCAAGCCGTTCGTGTATCGCCGCTATCTCGACTTCGGCGTGATCGGCGCGATCCGTTCGCTGCACCAGCAGATCCGGCAGGAAGCCGCGCGCCGCGCGTCGATGCGGCCCGACAAGGCCGACGATATCAAGCTCGGCCGCGGCGGGATCCGCGAGATCGAGTTCAGCGCGCAGGTGTTCCAGTTGATCCGCGGCGGCCAGGACGCGGAGTTCCGCGTGCGGCCGACGCTCGCGGTGCTGCGCCATGCGCAGGTGCGCGGGCTGATCGGCGAGGACGTGCGCGCCCGCCTGACCAACGCTTACAACTTCCTGCGTACGCTCGAGCACCGGCTGCAATACCGCAACGACGCGCAGACGCACGCGATGCCGGTCGAGCCCGACGAACGCGCGGCGCTGGCCGCGTCGCTCGGCTTTGCCGACTATGCGGCGCTGATGACGGTGCTGGACGAGTACCGGAACTTCGTCGAGGCGCAGTTCGACCAGATCTTCGCCGACAAGGTGAACGGTGCGCCCTGCGGCGCGGGCGAAGAGACGGCCGCCGCGTGGATCTGGAGCGGCGCGCTCGCCGACGACGGCGAGGACGACGCGCTCGCGGCCCGCCTCGACGGCCTCGGCTTCGCCGATCCGGCGGCGGTGCTCGCGCGGCTGCGCGCGATCTGGCAATCGTCGCGCTACACCGGCCTGCCGGAAAAGAGCCGGCACCGCTTCGACCGCGTCGCGCAGCGGGCGCTCGAGGCCGCGCCGCGGATCGACGCCGCGCGCCGCGACGACACGATCGTGCGCCTGTTCGACCTGCTCGAGACGGTCAGCCGGCGCGGCGTCTATCTCGCGCTGCTGACCGAATATCCGGCCGCGCTCGACCGCGTGCTGTCGGTGCTCGGCGCGACGCGCTGGGGCGGCGGTTACCTGATCCGCCACCCGCAACTGCTCGACGAACTGCTCGACGACGAGGCGATCGCGAGCCCGTTCGACTGGCCCGCGTTCAAGGATGCGCTGCGTGCGCGCCTCGCGGCAGCCGACGGCCCCGAGCAACAGATGGACCTGCTGCGGCACGCGCAGCACGCCGAGGTGTTCCGGATCCTGCTGATCGATCTCGCCGGGCAACTGTCGGTCGAGCATGTGAGCGACCGGCTGTCCGAGCTGGCCGACGCGGTGCTCGACGTGACGATCGAAGTCGTCTGGTCGCAGCTCGCGAAGCGCCATCGCGACGTGCCGAAATTCGCGATGATCGCGTACGGCAAGCTCGGCGGCAAGGAGCTCGGCTACGCATCGGATCTCGACCTGATCTTCCTGTACGACGACCCCGACGAGCGTTCGGCGGACGTCTACACGACCTTCACGCGGCGGCTCATCACGTGGCTCACGACGGCGACCGGCGCGGGCGCGCTGTTCGACATCGACCTGCGGCTGCGGCCGAACGGCGAGGCCGGGCTGCTCGTCACCGATCTCGACGCGTTCCGCCGCTACCAGCTGCGCGAGGGCGACGCCGCGAACACCGCGTGGGTGTGGGAGCACCAGGCGCTGACGCGCGCCCGCTACAGCGCGGGCGACGCGCAGATCGGCGCGGACTTCGAGGCGATCCGCCAGCAGGTGCTGACGACGCCGCGCGACGGCGGCGTGCTCGCGAAGGAGATCGTCGACATGCGCGGCAAGGTGTTTGCCGGCCATCCGAACCAGACCGAGCTGTTCGACCTGAAGCATGATCGCGGCGGGATGGTCGACATCGAGTTCATCGTCCAGTACTGGGTGCTGCTGCACGCATCGAGCGACGCCGAACTGATCCGCAACACGGGCAACATCGCGCTGCTGCGCGAGGTCGCGCGCTTCGGGCTGATGGGCGAGGACGAGGCCGAACGCGTCGGCGCGGCCTACCGCAAGTACCGGAAGCTGCAGCACAAGCTGCGGCTCGACGGGATGGAGAAGGCGCGCGTCGATCCGGCCGAGGTGGCCGACGAGCGGGCGGCCGTGACCGCGCTGTGGACGCGTGTGTTCGGGGCGGTTGAAACGAACGTTTGAACGAGGGCAGGGCGGGTTGCGGGCGCTTCATCCGCAGGCGCTCCGCGCTGAAAGCCGAACGGTGCGAGCCCGTTCGGCGTGGGCGGGACAGTCTGACGGCCGCGTCAGGCCGCCAGCATTTCCTTCGCGTGCTTGCGCGTCGTCGCCGTGATCTCGAGGCCGCCGAGCATCCGCGCGACTTCCTCGATCCGGTTGGCCCGGTCGAGTGCGACGACCGTCGACACCGTGCCGCCGCGGTCGTCGGCGCCTTTCGCGACCTGGAAGTGGTGGTCGCCGCGCGCGGCGACCTGCGGCAGGTGCGTCACGCACAGCACCTGACGGTCGCGCCCGAGCTGGTGCAGCAGGCGGCCGACCACTTCGGCGACGCCGCCGCCGATCCCCGTATCGACTTCGTCGAAGATCAGCGTCGGCGTCGGGCTTGCCGCGCTCGCGATCACGGCGAGCGCGAGGCTGATCCGCGCGAGCTCGCCGCCCGACGCGACTTTCCCGAGCGGCCGCAGCGGCACGCCGGGGTGCCCGGCGACCCGGAACTCGACCTGCTCGAGCCCGTGCGGGCCGCCGTCGGCGAGCGGCACGAGCGCGACTTCGAAACTTCCGCCCGCCATCGACAGTTCCTGCATGCCGGCCGTGACGGCCGTGCCCAGCGTCTTGGCCGCCTGCGCGCGCGCCTTCGACAGGTGTTTCGCGTCGGCCAGATACGCTTCCCGCGCCTTGGCCTGCACCGCCTCGAGCGCGCCGAGATCGGCGGCCGCATCGAGCGCGGCGAGCTGCGCGCGGCGTGCCGCGTGTTCTTCGTGCAGCGTGCCGGGCGGCAGCCGGAACTTGCGGGCGGTCGAGTGCAGCGCATCGAGACGGGTTTCGACCTGCGCGAGCCGCTCGGGATCGAGATCGACGCGCTGCGCATAGTGCGACAGCGAATAGACGGCTTCCTGCAACTGGATCTCGGCCGGTTCGAGCGACGCGAGTGCATCGCCGAGCGCGGTGTCGTAGTCGGCGAGGCTGCGCAGCTTCGACACGATCGCACCGAGCTGCGCGAGCATCGCGTCGTCGGATTCGGACAGCGCGTTGAGCGCGCCGCGCACGCCTTCGATCAGGTTCGCCGAATGCGACAGGCGCTTGTGCTCGTTGCTGACTTCGTCCCATTCGCCGGCTTGCGGCGCGAGCTTGTCGAGCTCGGCGAGCTGCCACGCGAGCTTTTCGCGTTCGAGCTGCAGCTCGCGCTCGTGCGCCTTCGCGGCGTCGATCGCCTGCGTCGCGTCGCGCCAGACGCGCCACGCGCGCGCGACGTTCGCGGCATCGGCGACGAGCCCCGCGTGCGTGTCGAACAGCTCGCGCTGCGCATCGGGCCGCATCAGCAACTGGTGCGCGTGCTGGCCGTGGATGTCGACGAGCATCTCGCCGAGTTCGCGCAGTTGCGCGAGCGTCGCGCTGGTGCCGTTGATGAACGCGCGCGAACGGCCGTTCGCGTCGATCACGCGGCGCAGCATCACGGTGTCCTCGGCGTCGAACGCGTGTTCGTCGAGCCAGCGCGCGACGCGGTCGTGCGGCGTGAATTCGGCCGTGATGTCGGCGCGGCCGCAGCCGGTGCGCACGACGCTCGCGTCGGCACGTTCGCCGAGCGCGAGGGCGAGGGCGTCGATCAGGATCGATTTCCCGGCGCCGGTTTCGCCGGAAAAGACGGAAAAGCCGCTGTCGAATTCGAGATCGAGCGCGGCCACGATGACGAAGTCGCGGATCGAGAGGTGGCGGAGCATGGTGTCGGGCGGTGGGGCGTCAGGACGCCGTGTCGTCGTCTTCGTTCGACGCGTGTTCGTTCCAGTGCAGCTTCTTGCGCAGCGTCGCGTAGTAGCTGTAGCCGATCGGGTGCAGGAACGGCACCGTGTGCTTCGAGCGGCGCACCTCGATCGTGTCGTTCAGTTCGAGCGAGGTGAACGACTGCATGTCGAAGTTCACGTTGACGTCGCGCCCGCCGACGATCTGGATCGCGATCTTGGAATCGTCAGGCAGCACGATCGGCCGGTTCGACAGCGCGTGCGGCGCGATCGGCACGAGCACGATGCCCTGAAGCTGCGGATGGAGGATCGGGCCGGCCGACGACAGCGCATACGCGGTCGAGCCCGTCGGCGTGGCGACGATCAGGCCGTCCGAACGCTGGTTGTACATGTACCGGCCGTCGACCGACGCGCGCAGCTCGACCATCCCGGAGAAGCCGCTGCGGTTCACGACGACGTCGTTGAATGCGAGCGCGTGGTAGATCGGTTCGCCGTCGCGCATGATCCTGGCCTCGAGCAGCGAGCGCTCCTCGCGCTCGAACTTGCCCGCCAGCATCACGGGGACGAGCGCGTGCATGTCGGCCGCCGCGATGTCCGTGATGAAGCCGAGCCGCCCGTGGTTGATCCCGATCAGCGGTGTCCGGTACGGCGCAAGCTGGCGGCCGATGCCGAGCATCGTGCCGTCGCCGCCCAGCACGACCGCCACGTCCGCGCGCGCCCCGATTTCGGCCGGGGTGAGCGCCGGATAGCCGGTGATGCCGAACTCGCGCGCGGTATCGCCTTCGAAGACGGCCTCGAAGCCAAGCTTCGCCAGGCTGGCGGCCAGTGTGGCGAGCGGCTCGGCGATGCCGGGCGTGTTGCTCCGGCCGACGAGCGCGACAGTATTGAACTGATTACCGGTTTTCATGCCGGCATTACACCATAGCTCGTTGACGAAAAGAACCGGCTGCGCGACGACGGGGCCGGATCGGGCCGGCCCGCGCAACGTTGGCCGACGCCACTCGCCGCGGTCGCGCGGTTGCGCTAAAATTTTCCACCATGCTAGATCCTCGCGCACGAACCCTCCTGAAAACCCTGATCGAACGGTATATCGCCGACGGTCAGCCAGTCGGATCGCGCACGTTGTCCCGTTATTCCGGGCTCGAGCTGAGCCCGGCGACGATCCGCAACGTGATGTCCGACCTGGAGGAGCTCGGCCTCGTGTCGAGCCCGCACACCTCGGCCGGCCGCGTGCCGACGCCGCGCGGCTACCGGCTGTTCGTCGACACGATGCTGACGGTCGAGGCGCCGATCGACGCCGAGGCCGTCGCGCGGCAGGTACAGAACACGCTGCAGGCCGGCGAGCCGCAGCAGCGGGTGGTCGCGGCCGCCGCGAGCGTGCTGTCGAACCTGTCGCAGTTCGCGGGCGTCGTGCTGACGCCGCGCCGCAGCCACGTGTTCAAGCAGATCGAGTTCATGCGCCTGTCGGACAAGCGCATCCTGCTGATCATCGTCACGCCCGAGGGCGACGTGCAGAACCGGATGCTCGCGACGCCGCGCGACTACTCGCCGTCGCAACTGACCGAGGCGTCCAATTACATCAACGCGCATTTCGCCGGCCTGTCGTTCGACGAGGTGCGCCGCCGCCTGCGCGACGAGATCGACCAGTTGCGCGGCGACATGACCACGCTGATGCATGCGGCCGTGACGGCCAGCACCGAGGTGCCCGACACCGAGGACACCGTGCTGATTTCGGGCGAGCGCAACCTGCTCGAGGTGGCGGACCTTTCCTCCGACATGGCGCGGCTGCGCAAGCTGTTCGACGTGTTCGACCAAAAGACGGGCCTCCTGCAACTGCTCGACGTGTCGAGCCACGCCCAGGGCGTGCAGATCTTCATCGGCGGCGAATCGACGCTCGTGCCGATCGAGGAAATGAGCGTCGTCACCGCGCCTTACGAGGTGAACGGGCAGATCGTCGGCACGCTCGGCGTGATCGGCCCGACCCGCATGGCGTACAACCGCGTGATACCGATCGTCGACATCACCGCGCGCCTGCTGTCGCTCACGCTGAGCCAGCAATAACCTGCAATCGCCAACCCGATCCCGCCCCGTCATCGTGCCGCGGCGCCGCCTGCGCCGACAGTCGGCCGAACGGCGCGGGGCGGCCCGCTATAATTGAGAGCCGTCCGGTCCCGTGCCCCGAGCACGTACTTGCCCATGCGTTTCGATCTTGAGCCGCCTTCGAGCACCGCGGCAGCCCATCGCATCGGCGTGCTGCTGATCAATCTCGGCACGCCCGACGCCCCCACGCCGCGCGCGGTGCGGCGCTATCTGGCCGAATTCCTGTCGGATCCGCGGGTCGTCGAAATCCCGCAGGCCGTCTGGCAGGTGCTGCTGCGCACGCTGATCCTGCCGCTGCGCGGCCGCGCGTCCGCGAAGAAATACGCGGCCGTCTGGATGCCCGAGGGCTCGCCGCTGCGCGTGCACACCGAGCGCCAGACCGACGGCGTGCGGCACCTGCTCGTGTCGAACGGCTATCACGTGCTGGTCGACTACGCGATGCGCTACGGCAGCCCGAACATTGCGCACGCGCTCGCGCAGTTCAAGCGCTCGGGCGTCGAGCGCGTGCTGCTGATGCCGATGTATCCGCAATATTCGGCGTCGACCACGGCCACCGCATTCGATGCCGCATTCGGCGCGCTCGCGCGCATGCGCAACCAGCCGGAGGTGCGCACGGTTCGGCACTACGCCGACCATCCGGCCTATATCCACGCGCTCGCCGAGCAGGTGCGCCAGTACTGGGCGCAGCACGGCCGGCCCGACTTCGCGGCCGGCGACAAGCTCGTGCTGAGCTTTCACGGCGTGCCGAAGCGCACGCTCGACCTCGGCGACCCCTATCACGACCAGTGCCAGCAGACGGGCGCGTTGCTGATGGCTGCGCTTGGACTGTCGACGACCGAATGCCGCGTCACCTTCCAGTCGCGCTTCGGCAAGGCCGAATGGCTGCAGCCTTACACGGCGCCGACGCTGCGCGGGTTCGGCGAGGCCGGCGTGCGGCGGGCCGACGTGTTCTGCCCCGGCTTCACGGCCGATTGCCTGGAAACGATCGAGGAGATCGGCATGGAAGTGCGCGACGAATTCCTCGCCGGCGGCGGCAAGGCATTCCACCGCATTCCGTGCCTGAACGGCGCGCCCGCGTGGCTCGGCGCGATCGGCGAGATCGTCGCCGAGAACCTGCAGGGCTGGCCCGTCAGGGCCGCGCAACCCGAAACGGTGAGCTGACATGGAGCGACTCCCGCGCTCACTTCATTCGCTGCGCCCCGCGGAGGCTGATACGAAACGACCCCCACGCTCACTTTGTTGGCTGCCCCCCGAGGGGGCGGTCAGCCTCCTTGGGGCGGCCCGGCGGAGGCTTACATGAACTACAAGATTTCCACGGAACCGGGCGCGAAGCTGCGCATCGACAAATGGCTGTGGGCGGCCCGGTTCTTCAAGACGCGCTCGCTCGCGACCGACGCGGTCGACAAAGGGCACGTGAAGATCGGCGGTGCGGCGATCAAGCCGGCGAAGGAGGTGCGCGTCGGCGACGAGGTCGAGATTGCGATCGACGGCATCGTCTGGCACATTGCCGTGCTGGGCATATGCGACGTGCGCGGACCCGCGAGCGTCGCGCAGACGCTTTACGCGGAAACGGAAGCGGGGCGGGCCGCGCGGCTCGCCGAACTGGAGCGGCGGCGCACGTATCGCGAGCCGGCGGCCGAGCTGCACGGCCGGCCGACGAAGCGCGACCGGCGCATCATCGACAGATTTTCTGGTGGGAGCTGAACATCTGGTCGAATGTCGCCCGCGCGCTTCCGTATTCGGTCGTGCGGTCGGTGACGGCTCCCGACAGGCAGATGGTGGTGGTGCCGGCAATGAGTACCAGCGCGACCACCGATATCGCAAAGGTCAGTTTCACGGTACTCCCCTCGAGAAGACGGGTGAAAACGGCGCCAGGTGGATGTAAGGCGACGGTCAGCTAGGGTAAACACGCTTTTTCGACGCTTGAGTGGAGTGTAGTGCAGCCGCGCTGTGCGCAGCTAGTACTTGCCTGGTAAGCGTTGTTACAGCCCGTTTCTCCCGGTCTGGCGAACTCTGCGGGCATGCACCGGCGAGACGCGCGGTTGTTTCGCGGCATTGGAGAATGCCGGCGAATAACCCTCTTGAAATCGCAGTTTTCGTCCTTATTTGCACCAGCAATGTGCGGTGCCGCCGGGTATACGGCCGGGCGGTTGCCGATTTGGCTTCAACCTCTAATCGACTTTCAGCGACATGGAAAATACGCAAGAGAACCCGGCTACCCGATCGGCCGAAGACATCGGCAGCGAGAAGCAGGCGGCGCAAGGCGCCGCTCCCGCCGCCGAAGCAGCCGACGCGGCGCTCGCGGAGGCTCAAGCCAAGGTCGCCGAGCTGCAGGAGAGCTTCCTGCGGGCGAAGGCCGAGACCGAGAACGTGCGCCGCCGCGCGCAGGATGACGTCTCGAAGGCGCACAAGTTCGCGATCGAGAGCTTCGCGGAAAACCTGCTGCCGGTGCTGGACAGCCTGGAAGCGGCTGTCAGCGATACGTCCGGCGACATCGCGAAGGTGCGCGAAGGCGTCGAACTGACGCTGCGCCAGCTGACGAGCGCGCTCGAGAAGGGCCGCGTCGTCGCGATCAACCCGGTCGGCGAGAAGTTCGATCCGCACCAGCACCAGGCGATTTCGATGGTGCCGGCCGAGCAGGAACCGAACACCGTCGTCGCGGTGCTGCAAAAGGGCTACACGATCGCCGACCGCGTGCTGCGTCCGGCGCTCGTCACCGTCGCGCAGCCGAAGTAAGGCAGCCCCGATGGTTCCCGCCGGCGTCGATCCGGCCGCGTTCGTCGCGTTCGACATGCAGGCGCTGGCCGCCGACACGTTCGATGCTGGGATCGAAGGTGCGGGCGATGCGCTCGCGGTGGTGTTCTTCTGGGGCGTCGACTGCTTCAACTGCGAGATCGCGAAGAAGGCGATGCTCGCGCAGCCCGACGCGATTCGCGCGCTGGACCTGAAGTGGTTCCATTGCAACGTGTACGAACACCATCAGCTCGGGCGCCGCTTCGGGCTGCATGGCGTGCCGACGTGGTTCTTCTTCCACCGCGGCAAGCGTCTCGGCCGCGCGACGGGCTGGCATGGCCTCGCGCAGTTCCAGGCGGCCGTTTCGGCGGCGCGCGCGAAGATCGCGGCGGCAGCGAGCCGAGAACCGGCGGCCGGCGATCCGGCGGCCGGCGATCCGGTAGCCGGCGGCGATTGAAAAAATTTAATATCCGCATCGCTTGTCGGGTCTTGAAAACGGGCCGGACGGACGCATTTCGGGAACAGAGTTGAATTCTGGCGCGCGAAACCGCCAAAAAAGGCGGGGTTTCGCGCAGCAAACAGGCATTTCTGGAGATTAGGAAAAATGGGAAAGATCATCGGTATTGACCTCGGCACCACGAACTCGTGCGTTGCCATCATGGAAGGCAACCAGGTCAAGGTCATCGAGAACTCGGAAGGCGCGCGCACCACGCCGTCGATCATCGCCTACATGGACGACAACGAAGTGCTCGTCGGCGCGCCGGCCAAGCGTCAGTCGGTGACCAACCCGAAGAACACGCTGTTCGCGGTGAAGCGCCTGATCGGCCGCCGCTTCGAAGAGAAGGAAGTCCAGAAGGACATCGGCCTGATGCCGTACGCCATCGTCAAGGCCGACAACGGCGACGCATGGGTCGAGGCACATGGCGAAAAGCTCGCGCCGCCGCAGGTTTCGGCGGAAGTGCTGCGCAAGATGAAGAAGACGGCCGAAGACTACCTCGGCGAGCCGGTCACGGAAGCCGTGATCACGGTGCCGGCGTACTTCAACGACAGCCAGCGCCAGGCGACCAAGGACGCCGGCCGCATCGCGGGCCTCGAAGTCAAGCGGATCATCAACGAGCCGACGGCAGCCGCGCTCGCGTTCGGTCTCGACAAGGCCGAGAAGGGCGACCGGAAGATCGCCGTGTATGACCTCGGCGGCGGCACGTTCGACGTGTCGATCATCGAGATCGCGGACGTCGACGGCGAAATGCAGTTCGAAGTGCTGTCGACCAACGGCGACACGTTCCTCGGCGGCGAAGATTTCGACCAGCGCATCATCGATTACATCATCGGCGAGTTCAAGAAGGAGCAGGGCGTCGACCTGTCGAAGGACGTGCTCGCGCTGCAACGCCTGAAGGAAGCCGCCGAAAAGGCGAAGATCGAGCTGTCGTCGAGCCAGCAGACCGAAATCAACCTGCCGTACATCACGGCGGACGCGTCGGGCCCGAAGCACTTGAACCTGAAGATCACCCGCGCGAAGCTGGAAGCGCTGGTGGAAGACCTCGTCGAGCGCACGATCGAACCGTGCCGCATCGCGATCAAGGACGCGGGCGTCAAGGTGTCGGACATCGACGACGTGATCCTGGTCGGCGGCCAGACCCGCATGCCGAAGGTCCTGGAGAAGGTGAAGGAGTTCTTCGGCAAGGATCCGCGTCGTGACGTGAACCCGGACGAAGCCGTCGCGGTCGGCGCGGCGATCCAGGGCCAGGTCCTGTCGGGCGACCGCAAGGACGTGCTGCTGCTCGACGTGACCCCGCTGTCGCTCGGCATCGAGACGCTCGGCGGCGTGATGACGAAGATGATCAGCAAGAACACGACGATCCCGACGAAGCACGCGCAGGTGTATTCGACGGCGGACGACAACCAGGGCGCCGTGACGATCAAGGTGTTCCAGGGCGAACGCGAAATGGCGGCCGGCAACAAGCTGCTCGGCGAGTTCAACCTCGAAGGCATCCCGCCGGCACCGCGCGGCGTGCCGCAGATCGAAGTGAGCTTCGACATCGACGCGAACGGCATCCTGCACGTCGGCGCGAAGGACAAGGCGACCGGCAAGGAAAACAGGATCACGATCAAGGCCAACTCGGGTCTGTCCGAGGCTGAAATCGACCAGATGATCAAGGACGCGGAAGCGAACGCAGCGGAAGACCACAAGCTGCGCGAGCTGGCCGATTCGCGCAACCAGGGCGACGCGCTGGTCCACAGCACGAAGAAGGCGCTCGCCGAGTACGGCGACAAGCTGGACGCGGGCGAGAAGGAAGCAATCGAAGCGTCGCTGAAGTCGCTCGAGGAAGCGCTGAAGGACACGTCGGCCGACAAGGCTGCGATCGACGCGAAGGTCGAGGAGCTCGGCAAGGTTTCGCAGAAGCTCGGCGAGAAGATGTACGCCGACATGCAGGCCCAGCAGGCGGGTGCCGCCGGCGCGGCGGGTGCAGCGGAAGGCGCGGCCCACGCGGGCGGTGCGCAGCAGGCTGCCGACGACGTCGTCGACGCCGAGTTCAAGGAAGTGAAGAAGGACTGAGCCGGGTTGCAATGGCACCGCACGCCGCGCGCTCGAACGCGCGCGGCGCGGCTGACAAGCGGCTGAAAAGCGGTCTGTCTTTCCTTCCGGATGGCCGGATCGACTCCACGCCTGGCGGGCTTCGCGGCCCTCCGGGCACATTTGTTTTTTGGCGGGTGCTGCGCGAGCCGTCTGCGGACGGGCGCAGCGCCAGACGAGTCGAGAGACTTTACTGCGGGCGAAAGGAGCCGCCGCGTGCGCGATGCGTGGCGGCACAGTGAATCGATATGGCGAAACGGGATTACTACGAGGTTCTGGGCGTCGCGAAGAATGCGAGCGACGACGAAATCAAGAAGGCATATCGCAAGCTTGCGATGAAGTATCACCCTGACCGCAATCCGGACAACAAGGATGCGGAAGAGCATTTCAAGGAGGTGAAGGAAGCCTATGAAATGCTGTCGGACAGCCAGAAGCGGGCCGCGTACGACCAGTACGGCCACGCGGGCGTCGATCCGAACATGGGCGGTGCGGGCGCACAGGGCTTCGGCGGCTTCGCGGATGCATTCGGCGATATCTTCGGCGACATCTTCGGCCAGGCCGCGGGCGGCGCCGCGCGCGGCGGCCGCGGCGGCCCGCAGGTATACCGCGGCGCCGACCTGCGCTACAGCATGGAAATCACGCTCGAGCAGGCTGCGCACGGTTACGACACGCAGATCCGCGTGCCGAGCTGGGTGTCGTGCGAGGTCTGCCACGGGTCGGGTGCGAAGCCCGGCACGAAGCCGGAAAGCTGCCCGACCTGTCACGGCCAGGGCACGGTGCGCATGTCGCAGGGTTTCTTCAGCATCCAGCAGACCTGCCCGAAGTGCCATGGCACGGGCACCTACATCCCCGAACCGTGCGTGCACTGCCACGGCTCGGGCAAGGTGAAGGAAACCAAGACGCTCGAAGTGAAGATCCCGGCCGGGATCGACGACGGGATGCGGATCCGCTCGGCCGGCAACGGCGAGCCGGGCATCAACGGCGGGCCGCCGGGTGACCTGTATGTCGAGATCCATATCAAGCCGCACGCGGTGTTCGAGCGCGACGGCGACGATCTCCACTGCCAGATGCCGATTCCGTTCACGACCGCCGCGCTCGGCGGCGAGATCGAGGTGCCGACGCTGGCCGGCCGTGCGTCGTTCCCGGTGCCGGAAGGCACGCAGTCGGGCAAGACGTTCCGCCTGCGCAGCAAGGGCATCAAGGGGCTGCGTTCGAGCATCGCGGGCGATCTGTACGTGCACGTGCAGGTCGAGACGCCCGTGAAGCTGACCGACCACCAGCGCGAACTGCTCAAGCAGTTCGAGAAGTCGCTGGCCGAGGGCGGCGCGCGTCACAGTCCGCAGAGCAAGAGCTGGTTCGACCGTGTGAAGAGCTTCTTCGAGTAATGGCATGACTGAAGGCAACGAGAGCGCGTCGTTCGCGCTCTTGGACGATTGCGACTCGACCGCGTCCGCGCGGTCGAGTCGTTTGTATTCCGGCTTCGTGCGCGAACGCGTGTGCACGGATCCGGCGCGGCTCGACGAAATCGACGCGGCGGTCGCGCAGGACCTGCGCGACGGGCTGCATGCGGTGGTCGTCGGCGATTACGAATTCGGACGCAACCTGCAACGGGCGCAGCCGGGCAATGCCCCGCTGCGCTTTTTGCTGTATGCGCGCTGCGAGCACCTGTCGCGCGACGAAGTCGACACGTGGCTCGCGCAGCAGGACGGCGGCGGCACGCCGTCGATCGCGGGCGTCGCGCATGTCGCGAAGAGCGTGTCGCGCGACGCGTTCGATGCGGCGATCGCCGCGGTGCACGACGCGCTGCGCGCGGGCGATTCATACCAGATCAACTACACGTACCGGCTGAATTTCGACGTCTTCGGCACGCCGCTTGCGCTGTACCGGCGGCTGCGCGCGCGCCAGCCCGTGCGTTATGGCGCGCTGATCGCGCTGCCCGGCGGCGCGTGGATCGTGTCGTGCTCGCCGGAACTGTTCGTCGAGAAGCACGGCGACGTGCTGCGCGCACGGCCGATGAAGGGCACCGCGCCGCGTTCGGCCGATCCCCGCGAAGATGCGGCCGCCGCCGCGTTCCTCGCGAGCGATCCGAAGAACCGTGCGGAAAACGTGATGATCGTCGACCTGCTGCGCAACGACGTGTCGCGGATCGCGCGCACCGGTACGGTCAGCGTGCCGGCGCTGTTCTCCGTCGAACCGTATGCGTCGGTGTGGCAGATGACGTCGACGGTCGAGGCAGGCTGGCGCGACGGCACGACGTTCGCGCAGATGCTGCGCGCGCTGTTCCCGTGCGGATCGATCACCGGCGCGCCGAAGCACATGACGATGCAGTTGATCGACGCGATCGAGTCGACGCCGCGCGGGCTCTATACGGGCGCGATCGGCTGGCTCGACGCGCCGAAGGAAGGCGCCGGCTCCGATGCGCCCGGCAATCACGCTGCCGGTTGCGGCGATTTCTGCCTGTCGGTCGCGATCCGCACGCTGACGCTCGATGCTACCGGCGAAGGCACGGCCGGCGAAGGTGTTGCCGGCGAAGGCGTGGCCGTCGCCGATACCGAAGCACGCGATCCGGCAACGGCAACGGCAACCGCCGGCCGGCGCCGCGGCACGATGGGCGTCGGCGCGGGCATCGTGCTCGACAGCGTCGCTGCCGACGAATATGCGGAGTGCGAATTGAAAGCGCGATTCCTGACGGACGCCGATCCCGGCTTCCAGTTGTTCGAAACGACCGCCGCCACGCGTGCGGACGGCATCCGGCATCTCGATCGTCATCTCGCACGGTTGCAGCGCAGCGCGGAGGCGTTCGGCTTCCGCTTCGACGTTGATGCGTTGCGCCGCGAGATCGACGCGCGCTGCGCGGCGCTCGACGGCGACGGCGCTTACCGGATGAAGCTCTCGCTTGCTAAGGATGGCACGGTCGAGATCGTCGCGGCACCGCTCAAGCCGCTGCCGGCGGGGCCGGTCGGCGTGCTGCTGGCGTCCGCGCACGGTTTCGCGCCGACCCGCGCGAGCGATGCGCTGCTGCTGCACAAGACGACGCGCCGCGCCGAATACGACCGCGCGTGGCATGCGGCGGAGGCGCTCGGCGGTTTCGACATGCTGTTCGTCAACGAGCGCGGCGAGGTGACGGAAGGCGGGCGCTCGAACCTGTTCGTGAAGCTCGACGGCCAGTGGGTGACGCCGCCGCTGGCGTGCGGCGTGCTGCCGGGCGTGATGCGCGGCGTGCTGCTCGATGATCGCGCGTTCGGTGCGACGGAGCGCGTCGTGACTTGCGACGATCTTGCGCGCGCGCAGGCGCTGCTGCTGACCAATGCGTTGCGCGGCGCGCTCGACGCGGTATTGAAGTAACGCAGCGATGGAACGGGCACCGCGTTCGCGCCGGTGCCGCGAAGCTTTTCACCGATGCAGCGTACCAACGAAAAGCGCGGCGCCCCGCAAAAGGCGCCGCGCTTTTTTCATCTCCGGGTGCCGGCGAACGCGCCGCCGGCCGTACACGTCAGAACGAATGTTCCGGACCGGGGAACGAACCGTCCTTCACCGCGCGCACGTACGCTTCGACCGCCGCCTGGATGTTCGGCTGGCCCTGCATGAAATCCTTCACGAAGCGCGGCCGCTTGCCGGGGAAGATCCCGAGCATGTCGTGCAGCACGAGCACCTGCCCCGAGCAGTCCGCGCCAGCGCCGATGCCGATCGTCGGAACGCGCAGCATGTGCGTGACTTCGGCCCCGACGAGGGTCGGCACGGCCTCGAGCAGGACGACCTGCGCGCCGGCCGCTTCGACCGCGCGCGCGTCGCGCAGCAGCTGCGCCGCGCCGGCCTCGGTCTTGCCCTGCACCTTGAAGCCGCCGAACGCGTGCACCGACTGCGGCGTGAGGCCCACGTGCGCACACACGGGCACCGCGCGCTCGACCAGGAAACGGATCGTGTCGGCGAGCCATTCGCCGCCTTCGAGCTTGATCATCTGCGCGCCCGCGCGCATCAGCTTGACGGCGCTCGCGAATGCGTCGGACGGCGTGCCGTACGTGCCGAACGGCAGGTCGGCCATGATCAGCGCGCGCGGCTGCGCGCGTGCGACACAGGCCGTGTGATATGCGATGTCGTCGAGCGTGACGGGCAGCGTGGTCGTGTGGCCCTGCAGCACGTTGCCGAGCGAATCGCCGATCAGCAGCACGTCGGCGCCCGCGCGATCGAGCAGCGCGGCAAAGCTCGCGTCGTAGCAGGTCAGCATCGCGATCTTCTCGCCGGCGTCGCGCATTGCCTGCAGCTTGGGCACCGTCACGGCAGGCCGGCTCGATTCCTGGAGATAGGTCATGGGGAAATCCGATTCGATGGGTGAAGAACGACAGGCGGGACGCGTCAGCGCGTCGTCTCGCCCTTGACGAAGAATTCCTTGCGGCCGCGCATCGTCTCGATGCGCTCGATCAGCAGCGCAAGATCTTCGGGGGAATCCAGCGGGTTCAGGTGTTCCGCGGCGACCGTCAGCACCGGCGTGCGGTCGTAGTGGTAGAAGAATTCGTTGTACGCGTCGACGAGCGAGCGCAGGTACGCGTCGCTGATCTGCAGCTCCATCGGCAGCCCGCGCTTCTGGATGCGCGAGAACAGCACTTCGGGGCTGGCCTGCAGATAGACGACGAGATCGGGCGACGGCGCCTGCGGCAGGTCCACGTGCGTCGCGATCGACCGATAGAGCTGCCATTCGTCTTCCGGCAGGTTCAGCCGCGCGAAGATGTCGTTCTTCTGCGGCATGAAATCGGCGATCACGGGGCGGCCCGTTTCGAGCGCGCCGACCAGCTCGCGCGCCTGCTGCGCGCGCTGCAGCGCGAACGACAGCTGCACGGGTAGCGCGTAGCGCGCGGTGTCGCGATAGAAGCGTTCGAGGAACGGGTTGTCCTGCGGGCGTTCGAGCAGCGTCTGCATCGACCAGCGCTCGCCGAGCAGGCGCGCGAGCGTCGTCTTGCCGACGCCGATCGGCCCTTCGATCACGAGATAGCGGTGCGGGGCACGCAGGTCGGGTGCGGTGACGGTCAGCGGAGTCGGGTTCATCGGCAGCGGTTCTTGTCGGTGTCGTCGCCGGCCGCGAGCGCCTTTTGCATCAGGCACTGGCAGGTCTGCACCTTTTCGACGCGCTGGTCCGCGACGGCGGCGAGGAACGCATCGGCGCGGCCGCGCGCGGGGATGTCGAGCGCCGGCTCGATCTCGACGAGCGGCACGAGCGCGAACGCGCGGTCGGTGAGGCGCGGGTGCGGGACGATCAGGTCGGGTTCGTCGATCGAGTCGGCGCCGAACAGCAGGATGTCGAGGTCGAGCGTGCGCGGCGCATTGCGATACGGGCGCTCGCGCCCGAAGTGATGTTCGATCTTCTGGCAGAGCGCGAGCAGCTCGCGAGCCGACAGCGTCGTGTCGAGCTTGACGGCGCAGTTGTAGTAGTCGTCGCCGCCCGCTTCGAACGGCGCCGTGCGATACAGGCTCGATTTGCCGAGGATCGAGATGGTGCGCTGCTGTGCGAGGCACACCACCGCGTCCTTCAGGGTCTGGCGTGCATCGCCGAGATTCGCTCCCAGTCCGATATATGCAACCGTCATGGCATCACTTCCTACGTCGTTCGCCGGCGCGCGCGTCAGTCGTCGGCACCGCCCGCGGTGTCCGGCGCCTGTTCGGCGGCACCTTCACCCGGCTTGCGGTTTCGCGCACCGCCGCGGCGGCGCCGCTTGCGGGGCGATTTTTCCTTCGAGCCGCCCTGCGTGAGCAATGCCTCGCGGGCAGCCGCGTCGCCTTCGATGAAATCCGTCCACCACTGTCCGACATCCGCATCGAGCTCGCCGGATTCGCAGCGTAACAGGAGGAAATCATACCCCGCTCTAAACCTTTGGTGTTCCAGCAGCCGCATCGCGCTGCGGCCCGAGCGTTTCTCGAGGCGCAACTGCAGGCCCCAGATCTCGCGCATGTCGGCCGAATAACGCTTGTGGATCGCGAGTTTCTCGGTCTGCATGTCGATCACGTCGTCCATCGCGCGATGGAGCGCCGGCACCGGGATCTCGCCTTCGGCCGTGTATTGCTCGAAGCGCTGGCGCATGTCGTGCCACAGCAGCGTCGCGAACAGGAAGCCCGGCGATACCGTCTTGCCGGCGCGCACGCGCGCGTCGGTGTTGTTCAGCGCGAGCGTGATGAACTTCTCGCCCTGCGGCTGTTCGAGCACGACGTCGAGGAGCGGCAGCAGCCCGTGGTGCAGGCCTTCCTTGCGCAACTGCTTCAGGCACGCGAGCGCGTGGCCCGACAGCAGCAGCTTCAGCATTTCGTCGAACAGGCGCGCGGCCGGCACGTTGTTGATCAGGTCGGCCAGCGCGTTGATCGGCTCGCGCGTATGCGGCTCGATCTCGAAGCCGAGCTTCGCCGCGAAGCGCACGACGCGCAGCATCCGCACCGGATCCTCGCGGAAACGCGTGGCCGGGTCGCCGATCATCCGCAGCAGGCGGGCGCGCATGTCGGCCATCCCGTCGTGGTAGTCGAGCACCGTCTGCGTCGACGGGTCGTAGTACATCGCGTTGATCGTGAAGTCGCGGCGCGCGGCATCTTCGTGCTGCTCGCCCCACACGTTGTCGCGCAGCACGCGGCCGCTCGCGTCGACCGCGTGCGTGCGGCGATCGAGTTCGTCGCGCTTCAGGCGCCTCGGCGGCTCGGCCGACGGGGCAGCCTCGGGCGGCGCGTCGACCAGCGCGCGGAACGTCGATACCTCGATCAGTTCCTGGCCGAACTGCACGTGGACGATCTGGAAGCGGCGGCCGATCAGGCGCGCGCGGCGGAACAGGCGCTGCACCTCGGTCGGCGTCGCGTCGGTCGCGACGTCGAAGTCCTTCGGCGCGATGCCGAGCAGCAGGTCGCGAACCGCGCCGCCGACGATGAACGCGCGAAAGCCTGCCTGCTGCAGCGTGTCGGTCACGCGCACGGCATTCCTCGAGATCAGCGACGGATCGATCTGGTGCACGCTGGCCGGCACGACGGTCGGCTCATGGTTGCTGCGCGGCTTCTTCGCGCCGCCGCCGCGGGTGCCTTTTGCGGGGCGCGGGGCAGCAGGGGCCGCTTCGTCGGCCTGAGCCGCTTCGGGGGGCGTTTGCTGGGCTTCGTCCTGGCCGAGCAGCTTGCGGATGAATTTTTTGATCACGACGTTCAGAATAAATCGAGGATACGCCAGCCGCGGGTGCTTGCATGCGCACGCAGCGTGTCGTCAGGGTTGGTCGCGATCGGGTCGGTGACTTTCTCGAGCAGCGGGATGTCGTTGTGCGAGTCGCTGTAGAAGTAGCTGTGCGCGAAGTCGTCCCAGTGCTTGCCGAGCGACGCGAGCCATGCTTCGGTACGCACGATCTTGCCTTCGCGATAGCTCGGCGTGCCGGTCGGCCGGCCCGTGTACGGCGAATCGGGATGCCCGTCGGTCGTTTCGACCTCGCATGCGATCAGCGTGTCGACGCCGAACGCGGTCGCGATCGGGCGCGTGATGAATTCGTTGGTCGCCGTCACGACGCAGCACAGGTCGCCCGCGTCGAGGTGCTTGCGCACGAGTTCGAGCGCGGCGGGCGTCATCGCGGGCCGGATCACCTCGTGCATGTACTGCTCGTGCCATTCGGCGAGCTGCGCGCGCGAATACTTCGCGAGCGGCGTGAGCATCGCCGTGAGGTACGCGTGGATGTCGAGCTTGCCGGCCTTGTAGTCGGCGAAGAACTGATCGTTCTGACGCGAGAAGCTTTCCGCGTCGACGATGCCGAGCTTCACCATGAAGCGACCCCATTCGTGGTCGCTATCGGTCGGGATCAGCGTGTGATCGAGGTCAAAGAGTGCCAGATTAGTCATGGAAGCGCATTTTACTCGAAGCGGTTCGGGCCCGTGCCCGGTGGTGTGATGTCGTCGCCGGGACGCGCGAGCATGCGGCGCAGCAGCGGCAGCGTGACGGCGCGTTTCTGCTCGAGCGAGAAGCGGTCGAGCGCGTCGAGCAGCGCCATCAGGCTCGGCATGTCGCGGCGGAAATGGGTCAGCAGGTAGGCGGCGATGTCGTCGGTGAGCGCGATCCCGCGCTCCTTCGCCGCGAGCTTGAGCACGGCGATCTTGCCGGCGTCGGACGGCGGCGACAGGTGGAACACGAGCCCCCAGCCGAGGCGCGTGCGCAGATCCTCGCGCACGTCGAGCGCGAGCGGCGCCGCGGGGCCCGCCGCGACGAACGCGCTCGACGGATGTGCGCGGACTTCGTTGAACAGGTTGAACAGCGCGACCTGCTGCGTGTCGGTCATCCGGTCGCAGTCGTCGATCGCGTAGATGCCGATGCGCGGGTCGAACGTGAACGCGCCGAGCGGGCTCTGCGGCGTCAGGTAGCGCGCGTAGCCGTACGACGCATCGCTCACGAGCGCCTGCAGCAGGTGGCTGCGGCCGCTGCCGGGCTCGCCCCAGATGTAGAACGACCGGTCCGGCACGGGGCCTGCCGCGAGCGCGAGGTCGAGCTTCTGCAGCCGCGTGACGAGCTCGTCGTTCTCCTCGCTCATGATGAAGTTGTCGAACGTGGCGGGCGGCGGCGTGCCGAGATCGAGCGTCAGTTGACGGGACACAGTCACAATGCGGGTCGGTTGAGAATACGCGTGCCGTACGCCGGGCACGCGCCGGGGACTGCCACTCCGTGGGCTGCACGCGCGACCGCACGCACGGCGGCACACCGGTTTCGGCGCGGCTCGCTGGGCGATGAAAACGGGGACGTGTTGACCAAGATGCAATCCCTGACGATTCGGTGCTGGGAATTCCGGCCAACGGGCCGGCTTCGGGTAAAATCGCATTTTACCGACCTTCTTGCATTCCCCCATGAATCCTCCGAAATCCGCTCCTGACGCCCAGGGTCTGTCCTATCGCGACGCAGGCGTCGACATCGACGCAGGCGATGCGCTCATCGACAAGATCAAGCCTTTTGCGAAGAAAACCCTGCGCGACGGCGTGCTCGGCGGTATCGGCGGGTTCGGCGCGCTGTTCGAAGTGCCGAAGAAGTATCGCGAGCCCGTGCTCGTGTCGGGCACCGACGGCGTGGGCACCAAGCTCAAGCTGGCGTTTCATCTGAACAAACACGACACCGTCGGCCAGGATCTGGTCGCGATGAGCGTGAACGACATCCTCGTGCAGGGCGCCGAGCCGCTGTTCTTCCTCGACTACTTCGCGTGCGGCAAGCTCGACGTCGACACGGCCGCAACGGTCGTCAAGGGCATCGCGCAAGGCTGCGAACTGTCGGGCTGCGCGCTGATCGGCGGTGAAACGGCCGAAATGCCGGGCATGTACCCGGACGGCGAATACGACCTGGCCGGCTTCGCCGTCGGCGCGGTCGAGAAGAGCAAGATCATCGACGGCAGCACGATCGCCGAAGGCGACGTGGTGCTGGGCCTTGCATCGAGCGGCATCCACTCGAACGGCTTCTCGCTCGTGCGAAAGATCATCGAGCGCGCGAACCCCGACCTGTCGGCCGATTTCCACGGCCGCTCGCTCGCCGACGCGCTGATGGCACCCACGCGCATCTACGTGAAGCCGCTGCTCGCGCTGATGCAGAAGCTGTCGGTGAAGGGCATGGCGCACATCACGGGCGGCGGCCTCGTCGAGAACATTCCGCGCGTGCTGCGCGAAGGCCTCACCGCCGAGCTCGACCAGAAGGCCTGGCCGCTGCCGCCGCTGTTCAAGTGGCTGCAGGAGCACGGCGGCGTCGCCGACGCGGAAATGCACCGCGTGTTCAACTGCGGGATCGGCATGGCCGTGATCGTCGCGGCGGCCTATGCCGACGCAGCGATCGCCGACCTGACCGCCGCCGGCGAACAGGTGTGGAAGATCGGCACCGTGCGTGCGACCCGCGAAGGCGAGGCGCAGACGGTCGTGGTCTGACGCACCGCCAGCAGCAGATGCAGCAGTGAAAGCCGCCCGGAGTCGATCCGGGCGGCTTTTTTTTCGGGCGCCGCGCGGCGCCGATGAAGGAGGGACGACGATGACCGAAGACGAACGCGCGATCCGCGAGCTCGTGGAAAACTGGTTCGTGTCGAGCCGGCGCGGCGATCTGGCGACCGTGCTCGACCTGATCGCCGACGACGCGATCTTCATGGTGGCCGGCAAGCCGCCGTTCGACAAGGCGGCGTTCGCGGCCGCGTCGCGTGAAGCGAACGTGGGTGCGGAGCACGCACCGAAGGTCGACGGCCGCTACCGGATCGACGAACTGCGCGTGATCGGCGACTGGGCGTACATGCGCAATTTCCTCGAGATCGACGCGACGCCGCCGGGCGGCGAAACGATCCGCCGCTCGGGCCATACGCTGACGATCCTCCGCAAGGCCGACGGCCGCTGGCAGCTCGTGCGCGATGCGAATCTCGTGACGCTCGCGCACTGAGTTCGGTGATGAGCGCGGCGTCGCGCTGTTCGTCGACGGCGCCCGCGCGCATCTGGCAGCGCGCCGGCACGGCTGACGCGGGCTACCGGCGGGCCGGTCAGCCCGGCGCGCGGCCGTCGAGTACGCGTTCGAGCGCGTCGAGCGCGCGGGCCGTCGAGTCCGGCGCGATGCAGTCGACGACGATCCGCTCCGGCATCGCGCGCAGCCAGGTGAGCTGGCGCTTGCACAGCTGGCGCGTCGCGAAGATGCCTTTGTCGCGCATCGTCCGGTAGTCGGTGTCGCCGTCGAGGAATTCCCACGCCTGCCGGTAGCCGACGGAGCGCATCGACGGCAGGTCGGGATGGAGGTCGTCGCGACGGCGCAGCCGTTCGACTTCGTCGATGAAGCCCGCGTCGAGCATCGCGTCGAAGCGCTGCGCGATCCGTGCGTGCAATACCGCGCGATCCGACGGTTCGAGCGCGACCGGGGCGAAGCGGTACGCGGCGGCCGCATCGTCCGCGCGCCGCGGCGCGGCAAGCAGCGCCGACATCGGCTGCCCGCTCAGCATGAAGATTTCGAGCGCGCGCTGGATCCGCTGCGAATCGTTCGGTGCGAGCCGCGCGGCCGTGTCGGGATCGACCTGTGCGAGCCGCGCGTGCAGCGCGGGCCAGCCGTCGCGTGCGGCGTCGGCGTCGAGCTTCGCGCGCACGTCCGGATCGGCGCCCGGCAGGTCGTTGAGCCCCTGCGTCAGCGCCTTGTAGTACAGCATCGTGCCGCCCGCGAGCAGCGGCGTGCGGCCGCGCTCGGCGATCTCGCCGATCAGGCGGAGCGCATCCGCGCGGAATTCCGCGGCCGAATACGCATCGGCCGGGTCGATGATGTCGATCAGGTGATGCGGCACGCTCGCGCGTTCTTCGCGAGTCGGCTTCGCGGTGCCGATATCCATGTCGCGGTAGACGAGCGCCGAATCGACGCTGACGATCTCGATCGGGCGGCGCGCGGCGAGCGCCAGCGCCGCGGCCGTCTTGCCCGAAGCGGTGGGGCCGAGCAGGCAGGCGATCGTCGTCGGGGTGGACTGCGAAGGAGCGCTCATTGCCCGCGCATGAAGAGACGGTCGAGATCGTTCAGCGTGAGCTGATACCACGTCGGCCGGCCATGATTGCATTGGTCCGCGCGCTCGGTCGCCTCCATCTGGCGCAGCAGCGCGTTCATCTCGTCGAGCGTCAGGCGCCGATTCGCGCGCACCGCGTGGTGGCACGCGAGCGTGCCGAGCAGTTCGTGCTGGCGCTCGGTGAGCACGCGCGAGCCGCCGAACGCGTGCAGGTCGGCGAGCACCGCGCGCGCGAGCGACTGCAGGTCGGCATCCTTCAGCAGCGCCGGCACCGCACGGATCGCGAGCGTCGTCGGCGACAGCACCGCGAGATCGAAGCCGAGCGATTCGAGCGTGTCGCGTTCCTCCTCGACCGTGCCGATCTCGACCGGCGTGGCCGTCATCGACACCGGCAGCAGCAGCGACTGCACGGCGACCGAGCGATCGGCGAGCGCGTTCTTGAACTGTTCGTACAGGATCCGCTCGTGCGCCGCGTGCATGTCGACGATCACGAGCCCGTGCGCGTTCTGCGCGAGTACGTAGATGCCGTGAATCTGGCCGAGCGCGAAGCCGAGCGGCTGCTCGTCGTGCGCGGTGGCGGCGATCGGCGCTGCGGTGAAGCCCGGCAGCGGCGCGCCCGGCGCGTCGGCCGAATCGCGGGCGACGGTCGTCGTGCCGTCTGGCGTGCCCGCGCCGCTGTCCTTGCGGCCGAACAGCGCGTCGTAGAGCGCGAGCGGCTGCGCGACGGGCAGCGTGCCCTGCGTCATCCGTGCCTGGCGCATCCAGGTGTTGCCCGCCGGCGATGACGACGACGGCGACGAGAAGCCGCCGCCGGTGGCCGGGCCGTGGCCCTGGCCGAGCGGCGTGTCCAGGAACGAGGCGGGCCCGCGCGGCGCGGGTTCGATATGCGCGGCATGCCCGCCCGCGGTGGTTTCCGGCGACGCACCCGCGTGGCGCGCGAGCGCGCGCTGGACCGCGTGGAACACGTACTGGTGGATCGAGCGCGAATCGCGGAAGCGCACCTCGATCTTCGACGGATGCACGTTCACGTCGACGGCTTCGGGCGGCAGGTCGAGGAACAGCACGTACGACGGGTAGCGGTCGCCGTGCAGCACGTCCTCGTAGGCCGCGCGCACCGCGTGCGTCAGCAGCTTGTCGCGCACGAAGCGGCCGTTGACGAAGAAATACTGCTGGTCGGCGCGCCCGCGGCTCGCGGTCGGCAGGCCTGCGCAACCGTAGACGGCGAGCGGGCCGGCCTGTTCGTCGAGCGGCAGGTGCGCGGTCGCGAAGCTGTCGCCCAGGATCTTCGCGACGCGCTGCGCGGGCTCGGTCGCATTCCAGTGCTCGACTGCCTTGCCGTTGTGCAGCACCGAGATCGCGACGTCCGGCCGCGCGAGCGCCGCGCGGCGGATCATTTCCAGGCAGTGGCCGAACTCGGTCTGCTCGCTTTTCAGGAACTTGCGCCGCGCGGGCGTGTTGAAGTACAGCTCGCGCACCTCGATCGTCGTGCCGGTCGAGCCGGCGGCGGGCGACAGCACGCCGGTCTGCGCATCGATCTTCATCGCATGCGCGGCATCGGTCGTCCGGCTCGTGATCGACATCTCGGCGACCGACGCGATCGACGCGAGCGCTTCGCCGCGGAACCCGAGCGTCGCGACCGCCTCGAGTTCCTCGAGCGAGCGGATCTTGCTGGTGGCATGGCGCATCAGCGCGAGCGCCAGCTCGTCGGGCGGAATCCCGCAACCGTCGTCGGTGATCGAGATGCGCTTGACGCCGCCTTCTTCCAGCACGATGCGCAGCGTCGTCGCGCCGGCATCCATTGCGTTCTCGAGCAGCTCCTTGACGACCGACGCCGGGCGTTCGACGACCTCGCCCGCGGCGATCTGGCTGATCAGCTGATCGGGCAGGGGCTGGATCGCGCGCAGCGGGCGCGGAGCGGGGGCGGGCGCGGCGCCCGCGGCCGTTTCGGTGATATCGGACATGGCCGAATTATAGCGAGGCGGCGGATGCGTGCCGGGGCGACCGGCGGTTACGTTTTTTCACGGAGCCTTAAGGTAGTTTCGGTATGATGGCTCCGTCGCGCGCGCCGCCTTGGCCGGCGGGTGCTTCCGCCTGTTCCGGCCATTCCGGCCCTTTCGCCCTTTCGCCTTCGAGGAATCGCATTTGGATACGCTGCTTCATTTCGTCAACCTTGTCCTGCATATCGACGCATTCCTCGGCGATTTCATCCGGCAGTACGGCGCATGGGTCTATCTCGTCCTGTTCCTGATCGTGTTCTGCGAGACGGGGCTCGTCGTGTTCCCGTTCCTGCCCGGCGATTCGCTGCTGTTCATTGGCGGCGCGTTCGCGGCGACAGGCGAAATGAACGTCGGTGCGCTGATCGTGCTGCTGCTCGTCGCGGCGATCTCCGGCAACACCGTGAACTACCTGATCGGCCGCTGGGTCGGCCCGAAGGTGTTCAATACGCATATTCCGGTGCTCGAGCGCTTCCTCGATCGCGCCGCGCTGCAGAAGACCCACTCGTTCTACGACAAGCACGGCGGCAAGACGATCGTGCTCGCACGCTTCATCCCGGTCGTGCGTACGTTCGCGCCGTTCGTCGCGGGCGCGTCGTCGATGAGCGCCACGCGCTTCCAGCTCTTCAACGTGATCGGCGCGCTGGTCTGGGTGCTGCTGCTGGTGCTGCTCGGCTATTTCTTCGGCAACATCCCGTTCATCCGCCAGTACCTGAACGTGATCGTGCTGGTCGGCATTGGCGCGGCGATCGTGCCGGTCGCGCTCGGCGCGGTCTGGAAGCTCGTGCGCGGGCGGCGGTCGGACCATGCGCAGAAGACGGGTGGGCGCTGAGCGGGGCGCTTCGCTTCCTTTTCGGTGCAAAAAAAGCGTGGCAATTCAAATTGCCACGCTTTTTTTTCGTCCGGCGAAGCGGTTAAGCGTTGCGATGCGAGACCGGCGTTTCGGGCGTCGGGTATTGCGCGTCGCGGAACGTATCGAGGATCACGCGGTTCGTGTCGCAGTACACCTGCCAGTAGTTCTCGGGTGCCGTGGACGGGCGCACGAACAGCAGCGGGCCTTCCGGCGTGAACTGCAGCACGCCGACGTCCGGCGCCGGGTTGGTCAGCACGTTCGGGATCTGCTGGATCGACGCCTTCAGGCGGTTGATCGCATCGACCGCATCGACGCTGTTCGCGATCTTCGCGGTCAGGTCGACGCGACGGTGCGACGTTGCGCTGTAGTTCGCGATGTTGTCCGAGAAGATCTTGTTGTTGCCGACGATCGTCACGATGTTGTCGGGCGTGATGATCGTCGTGCCGAACAGGCCGAGCTCCTTCACCGTGCCCGTGACGCCGCCCGCGTTGATCACGTCGCCGATCTTGAACGGGCGCAGCACCTGCATGAACACGCCGGCGGCGAAGTGCGCGAGCAGGCCGCCCCAGGCCGTGCCGATCGCGAGGCCGAGGCCGGCGAGCAGTGCGGCGAACGAGGTCGTCTGTACGCCGAAGATCTGCAGGATCGCGAGGATCAGCAGGATCGTCAGCAGCACGCCGACGACGGAGGTCAGGTAGTCGGTGAGCGTCGGGTCGACCTTGCCGCTGCGGCGTACGACCTTGCCGAGCAGGCGGGTGCCGATGCGGATCGCCCAGCGGCCGATGAACCACAATGCGATCGCGGCGAGGAGGTTGAGGCCGAAATCGAGGCCGCGGGTCATCAGGAATTGCTGGGCGGTGGCGAGATCGAGCATGGAGTCTCCAGGGAGTGGGAAGGGGGCGGGTGACGATCGAACGTAAGGGGGCTCGATCGATGAGCCCTTTATAGCCGACACGGCGCCACGAGACAACGGGCCTGGCGGTCGGAGTGTTGGTCAACGCTTGCCGGACACCTCGATCCGCAACGATTCCTTACCTCTCTCCATTTGCGGTACATGCGCCGCGCCTGACGGCGCGAACGGTGCCGGCCGCTACTTCTGCCGCGGCTCGAACGGCCGCTGCTGCACGTCCGCCCCGTGCGCGACGATCGCCATGCTTTCCGGCACTTCCTCCCACGCGCCGCGCAGGTCGACGAGCGGCTCGGATACGACCATGAACGCGTCGTTGCCGACTTCGGCGATGCGCGGGTCATGCGGATACAGCTCGTGCAGGTGCTTGAACGACGTGCTGTGGAACAGCGAACGCGATTGCCGTTCGCTCGAGTAGCGCACCGCGATGATCCGTTCGCCGTCGGTCGCGCAGACCGTCATGTTGAGCGGGTCGGCCACGCGATGTCGCGCAGCGGTTTCCTCGACCACGCCGGCCATCCGTTCGAGCGCCTGCAGCGGCGTCTGCTCGAGGCCGTACGTCAGCGCGAGGCGGAACATCAGCTCGGAATCGGTCGAGCCTTCGAGCGTCGGGAACAGCGCGGGATCGACCTTCATCGTCAGGTCGCGGCGCAGCTTGTGGAAGCCGCGGATCAGCCCGTTGTGCGCGAACAGCCAGCGGCCGTGGCGGAACGGGTGGCAGTTGGTTTCCTGCACCGGCGTTTCGGTCGCCGCGCGGATATGCGCGATGAACATCCGCGAGCGGATCGCGCGCGCGGCTTCGCGCAGGTTGCGGTCGTTCCACGCGGGATGCACGGAGCGGTAGCGGAACGGCAGTTCGTCGGGGGGGCCGTACCAGCCGATGCCGAAACCGTCGCCATTGGTGGTCGTGGCGCCGAGCTCAGAATGCAGGCTCTGGTCGATCAGCGAATGCTTCGCGCGGAACAGCACGGTCTCGAGATGGATAGGATTGCCCGTATAGGCGAGCCAGCGGCACATGGTGCGCTCCTTCACGATGGATCGTTCGCGCATGGTAGCCGACTTCACCGTGCGGCCGCGTCTGCGGCCTGCCGGCACGGTTGTCCGTGCGAGCGCGCTGCCCAATGCTCGTATGTAACGCATGCGCAACCGCCCGGCCAGGCGGCCGGGCGCCACGCAGCAAGGCGGCGCGCGATGGCGCCGCCGCGGCCGACACGCTCAGTCGCCGAGCGCGTCCATCACGCGGGCCGAATAGACGAGCGCCGCGCCCGCATTCAGTGCAATCGCGACGCCGAGCGCTTCCGCCACTTCCTCCCTGGTCGCGCCTTGCTTCGTCGCTTCGGCCGTGTGCACGGCGATACAGCCGTCGCAGCGCGTCGTGACGGCCACCGCGAGCGCGATCAGCTCGCGCGTTTTCGCGTCGAGATGGCCCGTCTTGGCGCCGGCCCCTGCCAGCGCCTGGTAGCCGGCCAGCGTATCGGGCGACAGCTTGGCGATATCGCCGATGCGCGTCGAGAGTTCCTTCCGGTATTCGTTCCAGTTCAGCATGATGCGTCCTTTCGAGTAGAGGTGAGGAGGGCGGCGGGCGCCGCGATCTCGGGCGATGCAGGGCTATTCTGATCGTTCGCGCTGAGGGTTTCGATACGCTAGAGTGTCAATTTTTAGCGCGATCGTCTCATGGATGCATTGAGTCAACTGTTGTCGCTGGGCCGCAGCCATGTCGAACTCGACGTGCGCTGCCTGCTCGACGGGCCGTTCGAGATGCCGCACGATCCGTTGCCGCCCGGCGAGGCGGCGTTCCACCTGCTGCTGGCCGGCACGTGCCGGCTGCGTACCGCCGACGGGCGCACGCTGCAACTCGCCGACGGCGATTTCGTGCTGCTGCCCGCGGGCGGCGCGCACGACCTGCTCGATGCGGGGGGCGGCCGGTCGCGACCGGTCGCGCCGCTGCGCGAACCGGATGCCGCCGGCGGCGCGGTGGTGCCGGTCAAGTCGAATCTCGATCCGGCCGACCCGGGCAACGCGAGCGTGGACCTGCTGTGCGGACGGTTCGTCTATGCGCGCGGCGCGGGCGAACTGCTGATGCGCACGCTGCCGCAGGTGCTGCACGTCGGGTTGCGCGAGGCGTCGGGGTTCGCGCCGCTGCAGCTGCTGACGAGCGTGCTGCGCATCGAGGCGTCGAATGTGCAGCCGGGCGCCGGCGCGATCGTGAACGCGCTCGGCCAGGCGCTGCTCGCGTATGCGTTGCGCGCGTACGGCCGCGACGCGCGCGTGCCGTCCGGCTGGCTCGCGCTCGCGGCCGATGCGCGGCTCGGCCCGTCGGTCCAGGCCGTGCTGCAGGCGCCGGAGCAGCCGTGGACGGTCGAGTCGCTCGGCGACGCAGCGGCGATGTCGCGCGCGACCTATGCGCGGCATTTCCGCGAGAAAGCCGGGATGAGCGTCGGCGCGTTCGTCGCGCAGATCCGGATGATGCACGCGTGCGCGCTGCTGCAGGATACGCAGCGCGGGCAGGCGGAGATCGGCCAGGCGGTCGGTTATCAATCCGAGGCGGCCTTCGGCAAGGCGTTTCGCGCGGTGCTCGGCACGACGCCCGGGCGCTGGCGGCGCGCGCAGCGCGGCATGTAAGAGTGCAAGCGCGCCCGTCTTGGCGCGCGCCAAAGCTGCTACCATGCGCGAAACGCAGTTCAACGAAAACGATTTCGAACAACAAGAAAGAGAGGGCAAAGCAATGAACCAGACCACCATCCAGCAGCCGTCGTTCGCATTCGTGGCCGCGTCGTGGGCCGCACTGATCGCAGGTTTCGCGGCATTCCTGATCGGGCTCTGGAACGCCGGCATGCAGCTCAACGAGAAGGGCTACTACTTCACCGTGCTGGTGTTCGGCCTTTATGCGGCGATCTCGCTGCAGAAAAGCGTCCGCGACCGCGCGGAAGGCATCCCCGTCACCGGCATCTACTACGGCATCAGTTGGATCGCGCTGCTGCTGTCCATCGCGCTGCTGGTCGTCGGCCTCTTCAACGCAACGCTGCAACTGAGCGAGAAGGGCTTCTACGCGATGTCGTTCGTGCTCGCGCTGTTCGGCGCAGTGGCCGTGCAGAAGAACACGCGCGACCTGCAGAGCGCGAAGCCGCGTTATACCGACGCCGATTCCGCGCCGTCCGTCCAGGAGTAACGGCACACGGGGCGGGCGCCTGCGAAGGCCGCCCGTTTCGAGACGACGCCAGCTGCGCCCCGCATTCGCCGGCGTGCCGCGGGCTCCCCGTCCATTCGTTTCATCCGTGCCGCTGCGCATGACGATGGAGATATTCAGGATGCCAGACATCACAGACACCGCACCGCGCACGCGCGCGGCAGCCCGTGCCGTGGCCGCGAAGGCCGCGCTCGTGCTGGAGACGAACAACCTGCGCGGCGGCGCCGGCCTCGCACAGGCCGTAGACAGCCTGAAGCGCCTCGTGTCGGCGCTGTCGAAGCAGACCGTGCCGCCCGCGGCACTCGCGCAATGGATCATCACGCACGACGGCCTGCCTGCCGATGCGTGCGCGCAGATCGCCGCGCTGGCCGGCCGCCCGATCGACTTCGTCGAGATCGGTGCGAGCACCGGCTACTACGATGCGAAGAACGACGGCTTCGATCGCGTCGACGCGGCCCGCTGCGACATCGTCGTGTTCGGCGACGCCGATTGCCGGCCGGCCGACGACTGGCTCGAGCACCTGCTCGCGCCGTTCGCGCGCGATGCGGACGATGTGGACGATGCGGGTGATGTGCCCGCAGCGGTGGCGGGGCGGACCAGCTATGCGCCGAACGTGCTCGGCACCGCGTTGACGTCGATCGATTTCATGTATTTCCCGAGCCCGCTGCGCGACGGCGCGACACGCAACTTCTACGCGAACAACGTCGCGTTCCGGCGCGACGTGTTCGCGCAATTCCGCTACGAGCCGCTCGACGGCGTCTATCGCGCGCATTGCCAGGTGATGGGGCTGCGGATGCAGGCGGCCGGCGTGGCCGTCGAGTTCGCGCCGGCCGCGCACACCGAGCATCGGCTGCCGGACACGCACCGCGAATCGCTGAAGCTGCGCTGGATGCGCGGCGAGGACAGCGTCGGGCTGACGCCGTATCTCGTGAACGCGTACCTGCCGCGCCAGTGGCAGTGGCTCGGCCGCAGCGGCCCGCTCGGTCCGTTCTGCGTGATGGCGATGCGGCTCGGCTACAGCCTGCGCGCGCTCGATCGCCAGCAACTGCCGCGGCTTGGCGCCGTCCGTTATCTCGCGGCCGTCGGCGTCACGATCGCCGCGTCCGCTGTCGATACGCTCGGCGCGCTCGCGCGCGGTTTCGGGCTCGCGGGACGGGCGTCGGCCCGCCGCGATCTCGAAGCGCTGTCCTATCACCGTCATTGAAACGGCACCGACACTCCGACTCCCTGCATTCATCCCGACGACGACCATGCCTTCATTCGCTACCCGTGTTGCCTGCCTCGCCCTGTTTGCCGCCAGCGCCGGCGCCCATGCCGCGCCGGTCGATCACGCGGGGCGCGGGATCGTCCACTTCGCGTCGCAAAGCGGCTGCCCGTTCGCGAGCGCGGCCGCGACGGACTGCAATCGCGTCGCGCTCGATGCGCCCGACGTTCACGCGAGCATCGATACCGACGCGCACGCGATCGTCTTTTCGAGCGACGCGAATCGCCGCACGAAGGACGTGCGCGGCGATGTGCTGCTGCAGGGCACGGGCGTCGACGGCGACGGCCGGCGCGTGCCGTTGAGCGTGCACGTGCTGCTGCGTCGCGACGGTGCGAAATGGGGCCGCGACGTGTATGTCCATGCGCCGGTGCACGGCAAGTTCACCGATGTCCGCATCGATCCGTATCGCGTGCGCGTGAAGGAAGGCGACGGCGAGCGCGACGTGCTCACGCCGGACGAAACGCTTGCGCTGTTCGCGCATCCGTCGCTGGCATCGCGGCTCGCGCAACATCTCGTGAAGGTGAGCGCGACCGATCCGAAGCAGCCGTCCGCCGACGACATCACGATCGCGCTCGGCGTCGGCGGCCTGACGAAGTCGGTCGCACGTGCGAGCTTCACGTCGAACGCGCCGCACGATGCGGGCGTCGATCGCGCACTCGCGGCCGGCACGTGGTCGATCCGTTTCGATGCACTGAGCAATCACATTCCGGTGTGGGTCGCGCAGCGCGAGCTGTTCCTGTTCGGTCTCGACGGCAGTGCGCTTTTGAAAGAGGTGCGCGAGCGCGGCTTCAGGAAGAACGACCGGATCGAATTCGGCGCGCGCGACGGCAACGGCTATCTGCGCGTGAACGGCCGCGAGGAGGCATTCGCGGGCGCGGCGGCGTCCGCGCATGCGTTCATGCAGGAAAGCTTCGTCGGCCTGATTCTCGGCTGGCGTCGCGATCCGGCTGCCGCGGCGGCATCCGCCACGAAATCGGCATCCGCGCGGGGCGTGCCGGCATGACCGCGGCCGGCGAACTGCCCGCGTCGCCGCAGGCGGCGCACGGCGGGCGCTTCGATTGTCTCGATGCGCCCGTGCCGCGCGGCGCGGCGCGAGTACGTGCGTATCTCGTCGATCGCATCAAGCGGGCGGCGATCCGGCAGCTTCATCGCAGCACGCATGGCGAGCGCTGGATGCTGCGCATGTACCTGATCGGCGAAGAAGCGACCGAGTGCGCGTTGCACGACGACTGGACCGGACAGCCGCCGGACTGGCTCGCGCCGCGCATCGAGCAGCATCTCGCGGACGAGCGCCGCCATGCGGCCGCGTTTGCCGATGCGCTGCGCGTGCGCGGCGTGGCGCCATCGACGGAGCCGCACGAACCCGACTGGCTGAGCCGGCGCAAGATCATCCGATGGCGCCGGCTCGCGCAGCGCTATGCGCCGCATTTCGCGCAGGGCGTGCTCGTGCCGGCCTATGCGACCGGCCTGTGCGCGGAACAGATGGCGATGCGCGTGCTGGCGCGTCACTGCGCGACGATCGGCGACGCGCATCCGCTGTATCCGCTGCTCGCCCGCGTGCTCGCCGACGAGACGCGGCACGTCCGGCTCTGCTCGGACACGCTGCGCCGTCTCGTCGCGCCGTCCGAGGCGGCGCATCTGGCCGCGTTGCTGGTCGAGATCCGCGCGATCGAAGCCGGTTTCGGCGTGACGGGCGCGCTGGCGATGTACGCGGCCGGATGGATCCAGTCGCTTCGTCCGCGCGCATGATGCCGCGGATCGTCTATCTCGCGACGGCCGACGCACGCGGCCACCTGATGCGCGCGCAACTGCTCGTGCATGCGCTGCGCACGGCCGGCGCACAGGTCGACGTGCTGACGACGTCCGATGCGGGGCAGGCATTCCTGTCCGCGTTCGGTATCGACGCTCCTGTGCTGTCCCGTCACTACGCGGTGCAGTTCGACGCGCGGCAGAACATGCTGCGCGACGCGACCGATCGCAATGTCGCGCATTACGTGTTCAGGCCGACGCGCATGCTGCGCGACATCGCGCGGCTGCGATCGCTCGTTCGCGATGCCGATCTCGTGATCAACGACTCGTTTCATCCGGCGCTGTTGTTCATGGGCGCGATGCCGGGCTGGCGGCGCCGCATCGTTCACGTGTACGGCGGCAGCCTGCGCCGCGCGCTGACCGCGAATTTCGACGCGCGGCTGCCGCACGCGCTGGCGCGTGCGTTTGCGCGGATCGTCGACTGGCAGATCGATTCGGCGCGGTGCTGCATCGAGCACGACTTTGCGTACGAGGTGGCCGACGATGCGCAGCGATCGCGCGGGCATTGCCGGTTGCCGACGCCGGTGCCGGTCGTCGCCGAACTGCCGGCATCGGAGCCGGCTGCCGCCGCCGTGTATCTGAATCCGCACTTTCGCGATGTCGCGCTCGCCGATGCGCTGTCGGCCGGCATGTGCGACGCGGGGCTCGCCGCGCACCGCGTGGGCGAGGGTTACGCCGGGCACGACGGCTGGACCGGTGTCGATACCGACTGGGCGATGCGTGCCGCGCACGCGCCGCTGATCGTGTCCGCACCCGGAATGGCCGCGCTTTCGATTGCGCGCGTATATCGCCGCCCGATCCTGCTCGTGCTGACCGATCAGCCCGAGCAGGCGAGCAATGCCGCGCGCGCGGCACGGCTGCAACTCGTGCATCGCATCGTCACGTGGCGCGGCGATGCGGCCGCGTTCAGGCGGGAGATCGGGCAGGCCGCGGCGGACCTGATGCGCAATCCGGGCACGCCGGCAGGAACGATCGCCGGCCGCGAGCATGCGCGTGCGCGGGTGGATGCGTGGACGTCGCGCATCCTCGCGCTGCGTCCGCATGCGCGGACGGCCGATGCGGATCCCCGATGCGAGGCGCCGGCGCCGCGATGAATACGTTGTCGCTTCGTGACGATCGCCGGCCCGATATCCGGCAGATGCTGGCCGCGACGTTCGGCATGGCCGCGGGCCTCGCGATCTTCTTTCTGCTGGAGCGCAGCGTCACGCCGCGCTACGTGTTTGCCACGGCGATCGATGCGCGGATTCCGTTCATCGCATGGTCGTGGTTCGTCTATGTCGGCTTCTTTCCGTTCGTGATTGCACTTGCCGCGTATGCACGACCGCCCGCGTTCGCCGCGTTCAAGGAGGCCGTGCTGATCGCGTTCGTGCTCGGTGTCGTCTGCTTCCTGCTGTTTCCGGAAGCCGTGCCGCGGCCCGACGTCGCGGAGATCGGCAATACGTTCGTGCGCCACCGTCTCGTGCGCATGTGGCAGCTCGATCTTGCGGCCAACGGTTTTCCGAGCCTGCATGTCGCGGTGACATGTCTTGCCTGCCGGATGCTGACGGACCGGCGCCGGATCGTGGCGACAGCGATCGGCCTGCTGATCTGTGCGTCGACGCTGACGCTCAAGCAGCATACGGTCGCCGACGTATCGGGTGGTGTCGCGCTGGCGATGGTCGGCGTGCTGTGGGTCGAGCGGCGTTCGCTGCGCAGGAGGCTCGCGTGACGACGGATGCCCATGTTCATCATGCCGGCCCGAACGCCGGGCTTGCGCGGTTCGTGCCCGATCCCGTGCTGTTTCGCGTGAACGCGTTGCGTGTCGGCGCGGCACTGGCCGGCGACTGGCTGATGATCGCCGCTGCGTTCGCGGTGGCGATCGCGTTCCCGCATCCGCTCGTGTACGCGTTTGCCGCGATCGTGATCGCGCGCAGCCAGCTTGCGCTCGCGGTCATGATGCACGAGGGCGCGCACGGGTTGCTGGCACGGAACCGGCGCGTCAACGACGTACTGGGCCAGTTGTTCGCGGCCGGCCCGCTGTGGCTGTCGCTGCGCACGTATCGTGCGGGCCATCTGAAGCACCATCGCGCGCCGATGCAGCCGGACGATCCCGTCGCGCTGCTGTTCGGCGTTCACGACTATCCGGTGACGCGTGGGCGGCTGATCGGCCGCCTGCTCGCGTACGCGTGCGGGATCGGCTACGTGACGAGCGTCGTGAAGCTCGGGCGCGGCGAATTTGCGCATGCGTTACCGAAGGTCCGGAAATCGCGTGCGTATGCGGCGTGGGAAATCGCGTCGATGCTGGCCGGCAACGGCCTGCTGTTCGGCGCGCTTGTGCTGGCCGGACATCCGCTGCTGTACATCGGGTTGTGGATCGTGCCGTCCGTTACGCTGTTGCCGCTCGCCGGGCAGGTGCGCGCGATCTTCGAGCACGCGGGGCTGCCGGCTTGCGAGGACCAGAGCTGCAACGCGCGCACGATCGTCCGGCGTTCGTGGCAGACGTTCCTGTTCGGCCCGCACGCGATCCATTTCCATATCGAACATCATCTGTACACGCGGATGCCGTTCCATAACCTACCGGTCGTGCATCGGCAACTCGCGCAGCAGCAGTTGTTGCCCGACGGCAATCTGTACGCGGGATACGGTGCGGTGCTGCGCGACGTGAGCGTGCGTTGACTTGCGAGCGGGGATGATGCGGTTGTATGCGCAGGGGCGACGGAGGAGGAGGCAAGGATGCCGGATGCTTGCGCACGCAATCGGATACGAAGTGGAAAATTCGATCCCGACACGGCGACACGGCAACAGGCAGACGCAAAAAAGCCTCCACGCGGGAGGCTTCAATTGCAACTATCGAAAAGATAGATGGTAGGGTGGGAGGGACTCGAACCCTCGACTCTCTGATTAAAAGTCAGATACTCTAACCAACTGAGTTACCACCCCACGTTCTCAAAACTGCTCGAGAACAAAAAACGGCTTCAGGTTGTAGCTGATGCGGCTTGGCTAGCGACCCAAAGAGCAAAAGATTATAGCGACGGATTTTCGGTGAGTCAACAATCCGCCACGATAATTATTTGATCGTTTCGAGCTTGCCCTGCGCCGTCTGCGCCGCGTTCGACCCGGCGTACTGCGACACCACCTGTTCGAACGTTTTCTTCGCGGCCGCCTTCTGGCCTTGTTCGAGCTGGTTCGTGCCGATCGCCACGAGGGCGTCGGCCGCACGCGGATGCTGCGGGTACTTGCTGACGATCCCTTGCCACGTCGCCGTCGAGCCGCGGTAGTCGCGCAGCGCGTATTGCGCATTGCCGAGCCAGTACTGCGCGGTCGGCTGGTAGGGGCTCTGCGGATACTTCGCGATGAAGCTGCGGAACGAAGCCGCCGCCGCCTTGAAGTTGCCGTTGCGGAACTGCTGCTGCGCCGCACTGAGCGCATCCGTTTCACCCGGCTGCACGGTACCTTCGACACCGTCGATCGTCGCCTGCTGCGGCTCGAACTTCTTGAGCCGCGTGTCGAGATCCTGGTAGTACTCCTTCTGCTGCCGCTCGAGCGTCGTCAGCCGGTTCGTCAGGTCCTCGTTCTCGCCGCGCAGCGTCGCGACCTGCTGGTTCAGCTGGTCGAGACGGCCGGATTGATCGAGGATCGTACGCTGGGCGGCGGACAACTGGCTCGCCAGGTTGTCGGTCTTGCTGCGCAGGTCGAGCACGGCGCGGCGCGCTTCGTTGTCGTCGAACACGCCGGCGTGCGCCGGCGCGGCCGACCACGCCGCGCCGACGACGCAGATAGCTGCGGCTGCGCGCAGCCAGGTTGAACGATGCGTCATACGGCGATTCTTCCGTTACTTACTGTTGGTAGACGAGGTCGGCGCGACGGTTCTGCGCCCACGATGCTTCGTCATGACCCGTTGCCTGCGGCTTTTCCTTGCCGAGGCTCACGGCTTCCATCTGCGAATCGTTCACGCCGAGCAGCGCCATCGCGCGGCGGACGGCTTCCGCACGCTTCTGGCCCAGCGCGAGGTTGTACTCGCTCGTGCCGCGTTCGTCGGTGTTGCCCTGGATCAGCACGTGGCGCTGCGGGTGGCTCTTCAGGTACTGCGCGTGCTGCTGCATCAGCGGCTGGTACTCGTCCTTCACCGAATAGCTGTCGAAGTCGAAGTAGATGCTGCGCTTTGCGAGCGGGCTGTTCGGGTCGTTCAGCGGATCGACGTTCACTTGCGCGACATTGTCGGCGCTCGGTTGCGTGCTGACCGCACCCGCGTTCGCCTTGTCGTCGAGCTTCACGCCCGACTTGCACGCTGCGAGTGCGCTGATCATCATCACGGCCAGGGCCAGACGAGCCTTATTCGACATCATGGTTACTCTCCTTGTGGTCATTGCATGAAGGGCCCCCACGACGGCTCACGAACTGAGCCGCCCTGGACGGACAGGATTTGCGGCGGCGCGCTGCCGTCGGAGGGCACTGCAGCCAGAACGTTGCGACCACCCGACTGGGTAGCGTACAGAAGGTACTGGCCGTTTGCCGCGAAGCTCGGCGATTCGTCGCGATTCGTATTCGTGATGGCGTTCGCCGCGCCGGATTGCAGATCCTGAACGTACAGCTTGAAGCCCCCACCGGTGCGGGAGATGTAGGCGAGCAGCTTGCCGTCCGGGCTCACACGCGGGCTCGTGTTGTAGCTGCCGGTGAAGGTCACGCGCTGCGCGGCACCGGCGCTTTCGCCCTGTGCGGGCATCCGGTAGATCTGCGGCGCACCGCCGCGATCGCTCGTGAAGTAGATCCAGCGGCCGTCCGGCGAGTAGAACGGCTCGGTGTCGATCGAGCTGCTCTGCGTGAGACGGCGCAGGCCGCCGCCGGTCGAATTGACCGTATAGATTTGCGTATTGCCCGTCAGC
The DNA here is from genome assembly GCF_009362305.1 of Burkholderia sp. BE17. NCBI lineage: Bacteria > Pseudomonadati > Pseudomonadota > Betaproteobacteria > Burkholderiales > Burkholderiaceae > Burkholderia > Burkholderia sp. BE17. Next base: position 52,890 of record NZ_WHNU01000037.1, on the reverse strand, counting down.
GACAGCGCGACGGCGAGCGTGTTGCTGTCCGGCGACCAGGCCGGCGCGCTGTTGTTGCCCTTCTGGTCGGAGACGATGTAGCGGCGGCCGGTCGGCAGGTCATGGATGTAGACGATCGGCTTCTTGCGCTCGAACGACACGTACGCGACCTTCGTGCCGTTCGGCGACCAGGCCGGCGAGATGATCGGCTCGGTGCTCGACAGCGCGATGCGCGCGTTCTGGCCGTCCGAATCCGAGATCTGCAGCTGGTAGCGGTTCCCGGTCTTGATCACGTACGACAGGCGCGTGGCGAACACGCCGCGCACGCCGAGCAGCTTCTGGTAGATGTAGTCGGCGATCTTGTGGCCGGCCGTGCGCAGCGTGGTGTCGGTGGCCGTCAGCGACAGGCCGCCGAGGCTTTGCTGCTTCACGGTGTCGTACAGGATGAAGTTGACCTTGTACTGGCCGTTCGCGTCGCGGTTCACGCTGCCGGCGACGAACGCATTCGCGCCCTTGGCCTTCCATGCGCCGAGATCGACCGATGCGGTCTCGGGCACGGGCGTGCTGCCCGCGTCGATGTTGGTGAATTTGCCGCTGCGGGCGAGGTCGGCACGCACGATCGACGTGACCTGCTGCGGCAGGCCTGCCTCGTTCGCGAAATTCGCGGTGGCAATGGGGAACTGGGTCGAACCGACACCGGTGATCAGCACGTTGACCTGGGCGTTAGCGGCGCCGCCCGCCGCAATCAGACACGAGGCCACGAGTGCCCTGAAACCTAGTTTTGTCATCAAACTCATGCTTCTTGCTTCCCGTATGACTTGGATCGCTGCGCAACCGCAGAGAGACAGTAAAAATACCCGATTCGTTCCCGTCTGACAGCGACGCCCGGAGTGTAAGCGTATTTCCTTTCACTCCGCCGCCTTGAAGGTAATCGTAATGTCCGACGGGGTACGACCGTTAGAATCGGGCGGCAACGGGACCGATGCGTGGATCGCATTGACCACGGCTTGATCCCACCCCGAATTCCCGCTTGAGCGGGAGACCGATGCGCTCAATACGTCACCGGACGGCGTGCACCGAATCTTGACGACGGTGGTCAGGCCTGCACGCTCGCCGCCCCAAACGATGTTCGGCTTGACGCGGCGGCGCACCTTGTCGGCATAGCCGGGCGACGCGGCATTGCCGCCGGAGCCCGTGCCCGTGCCGCTCTTCGCGAGGCCTTCGCCGCCGCCTTCGCCGGCGCCGGACAGGCCCTGCATCTGCGCGAGACGCGCGCTGCGTTCGCGGTCGAGCTTCGCGTTCGCCGCCGCCTCGGCCTTCGCGCGCGCCGAGGCTTCGGCCTTCGCCTTGGCCTGGGCTTCCGCCTTCGCCTTCGCGGCCGCGTCGGACTTCGCCTTCGCCGCCTGCTGCGCTTCGAGCTGCGCCTGCTTCTGCTGCTGGAGTTTCTGCTGTTCGAGCTTCTGCTGCTCGGCGAGCTGCTGTTGCTTGAGCTTGTCGGCCTGCTTCTGCCTGTCGCGTTCCGCGGCCTTCTGCGCGGCGAGCGCGGCGGCCTGCTGAGCTGCGAGTTGCGCGCGCCGGGCGTCCTCTTCCTGCTGGGCCTTCAGTTGCTGCGCGCGGCGCTGCTGCTCGAGCTGTGCTTCGCGCGCGGCCGCTTCCTGCTGCCGCTTCTTCTGCTGCAACGCGATGTCGGCCTGCTCGTCGCGCACCGGGGGAGGGGGCGGCGCGACCTTCGCGGGCGGCGTCACGACGGGCCGCGGCGCGGCGACGTCGGGCACCTCGGTCCACAGCTCGGCTTCGGCGCCGGCCGGCGTGCTGTTCTGCCACTGCACGCCGTGATAGAGAAACAGCGCGAGCAGTACGTGCATCAGCGCGGCGAGCGCGAATGCACGCCAGGTGCCGCGCTCGCGAGGAGGCTGAGACGGGTAGCCGGTGCCGCGCGTGGATTGCTGCCGGTTCATTGCGATTTGACGAGGAGGCCGACGCGCTTGACGCCGCGCGCCTTCAGATCCGACATCACGGTCATGACCGCATCGTACTGCACGGTCTTGTCGGCCGCGATCACGACCGGCTGGTCGGGATGATCGGCCTGTCGGGCCGAGATGAAGCTGTCGAGCTCGGCCTTCGTCATCGTGTCTTCCTGGGTCGCGCCCGCGTCGCCCTTGTACTTGACGCTCATCGTGCGGTCGGCCTTGATGTTGACGACGACGGGCGGTGTCTGCTCCTGCGGCGCGGCATTGCCGACGGTCGGCAGGTTGATGATCGACGGGGCGACGAGCGGTGCGGTGACCATGAAGATCACGAGCAGCACCAGCATCACGTCGATGTACGGCACGACGTTGATGTCGGCCATTGCGCGGCGCGAGCGGCCGCCGCGCATGCTGGATCGGATGGGACTTCCTGCCATGGCGCGCTCCTTACTGGGCCTGACGCTGCAGGATGTTCGAGAACTCTTCGATGAAGGTCTCGAAGCGGATCGCGAGGCGGTCGATGTCGTGCGCGTAGCGGTTGTACGCGACCACCGCCGGAATCGCGGCGAACAGGCCGATCGCGGTGGCGACGAGCGCCTCGGCGATGCCCGGCGCGACGTTCGCGAGCGTGGCCTGCTGCACGTTCGCGAGGCCGCGGAACGAGTTCATGATCCCCCAGACCGTGCCGAACAGGCCGATGTACGGGCTGACCGAACCGACCGATGCGAGGAACGCGAGGTTCGCTTCGAGCACGTCCATTTCACGCTGGAACGACGCGCGCATCGCGCGGCGTGCGCCGTCGAGCACGAGGCCCGGATCGCTGAGGCGCTTTTCCTTCGCCTTCAGGAATTCACGCATCCCCGATTCGAAGATGCGCTCGAGCGCGCCGATCGTGTGGCGGTTGTTGGCCGCACTCTGGTACAGCGCCTGCAGGTCGCCGCCCGACCAGAAGTCCCTCTCGAAGCGTTCGGTCTGCGCGCGTGCGCGGCGGATCGCAAACCACTTGCGGAAGATGAAGGTCCACGACATCACGGACAGCAGCAGCAGCAGCCCCATCACGGCCTGGGCCAGCACGCTCGCGTTGAGGACGAGGGAAATGATCGACAGGTCTTGAGAAGTGTTCATAGAGGTTTGAGTAACGTCCCTTCGGGGCGCCCGGTATGCGTGCGGCGCGGCGCGCCGGCCATGCCTGGCGCCGAACCTTGCTTAGTATCGAATCAGGAAGGCAAGTTCATAGGCTTTGTCTAAACGGTGCTCACGCGAGCTTCGTTGACAGTACAGTCTGCCCGGCGTCGATGACGGGCCCGCGGTGCAGCGCGTCGAGCACGGCCTGCGGGATGGCCGCGGGCCGGATACCGTTACGGTCGACGCAGCCGAGGCGGATATGTCCGGCCACCAGCAGCGTGTCGCCACACCAGGCTTCCTGCGTGAATTCCACCGATGCACGGCCGATGCGCCCCGGCCGGCTCGTGATCGCCAGCGTGTCGTCGAGTCGCGCCGGCGCGCGGTAGTCGAGCGACGTGCTGCGGACGATGAAGATCGCGCCGGTATCGTCGGCGAGCTGGCGCTGGTCGATGCCGCATGCGCGAAGCCACTCGGTGCGGGCGCGCTCGAAGAACTTCAGGTAGTTGGCATAGAAGACGATGCCGCCTGCATCGGTATCCTCGTAGTACACGCGCACCGGCCAGGTAAAGCCGGAACGCGCTTCCGGGGAGCGGGTAGGCTGAGTCATGGCGCGCATTCTACCGGAACGCAGGAGCCTGATTCGTAACCGTTTCGTAACGGAATGTAGTACGACGCGGCACACCGCGGGCCGGCCGGAGGCCGGCCGCGGCTGTGCGCGATGGGTCAGCCGCGATGGATCGTGAGGCCGGCCGGCGCCTGGGCGACCGGCATCATCTCGATCGTGTTGATGTTCACGTGTGCCGGGCGCGTCGCGATCCAGTAGATCGTGTCGGCGATGTCCTCGGGCGTGAGCGGCTGGACGTTCTGGTAGACGTTCGCCGCCTTCGCGTCGTCGCCGCGGAAACGGACGTTCGAGAATTCCGTGCCGCCGCACAGGCCCGGCTCGATGTCGGTCACGCGCAACGGCGTGCCGATCAGGTCGGCGCGCAGGTTCAGGCTGAATTGCCGGACAAAGGCCTTGGTTGCGCCGTATACGTTCCCGCCCGGATACGGATAGGTGCCGGCAACCGAACCGAGATTGAAGATATGGCCGCGGCCCCGCGCGATCATGCCGGGCAGCAGCGCGTGCGTGACGGTCACGAGGCCCGAGCAGTTCGTATCGATCATGGTCTGCCATTCGTCGAGGCTGGCCTTGTGGGCCGGCTCAACGCCGAGCGCGAGGCCGGCGTTGTTGACGAGCACGTCGAGCGCCGCGAATTCGGCGGGAAGGGCGGCCGGCGCGGCTTCGACGGCGGCGCGGTCGCGCACGTCGAGCTCGAACGGCAGAAGGGCATCGCCGAGTTCGGCGGCGAGCGCATCGAGACGATCCTTGCGGCGCGCGGTGGCGACTACGCGGTGGCCTCCGTTGACGAAGGCACGGGCGATGGCGGCGCCGAAGCCGGCGGACGCGCCTGTGACGAACACGATCATTGCTGCTCCTGGTCGATGACAAAATAGCGGGTGGTATCCCGCAAGCCTACTGAGATTGCCGCACCGCGGCAAGGCGGCAAAGCGTTTCGGCACGGGCACGTAGAGTCCGGCCCCAATTGCTTCCGGCGCACTGCCGTGCGGTTGCCTATTCATGACGCATCCAATACACTAATGCGCTCATCACCCCTGCGTGACTGGCGATAGAACCCTTCGGGTTCAAGGTGGAGCATCCCACCGTGAAGCGCGGGGCGCCGTTTTTGCCGTTCGCCTGGGCAGCCGTTGTGCGCCGTCGCGTGCATCGCCGGTGGCTGTCCTGCCTCGCGTCATACGGATTCTTCCGCCACGTCGAGCTGGTCCCTCCAGCAGCGCACCGTACTCGGCCACTCCGGTCAACCTGTACACACTTAACGGAAACCGTATGTTTGACAGAGCCCAAAGCACCATCGCGAACGTCGATCCCGAAGTCTTTGCAGCGATCGAGCAGGAAAACCGCCGCCAGGAAGATCACATCGAGCTGATCGCGTCGGAAAACTACACGAGCCCGGCCGTGATGGCCGCGCAGGGCTCGCAGCTCACGAACAAGTACGCGGAAGGTTATCCGGGCAAGCGCTACTACGGCGGTTGCGAGTACGTCGACGTCGTCGAGCAACTGGCGATCAACCGCGTGAAGCAGCTGTTCGGTGCGGAAGCCGCGAACGTGCAGCCGAACTCGGGTTCGCAGGCGAACCAGGGCGTGTTCTTCGCGATGCTCAAGCCGGGCGACACGATCATGGGCATGAGCCTCGCGCACGGTGGCCACCTGACGCACGGCTCGCCGGTGAACATGTCGGGCAAGTGGTTCAACGTGGTGAGCTACGGCCTGAACGAAAACGAAGACATCGACTACGAAGCGGCCGAGAAGCTCGCGCAGGAACACAAGCCGAAGCTGATCATCGCGGGCGCGTCGGCGTTCTCGCTGAAGATCGATTTCGAACGCCTGGCGAAGATCGCGAAGTCGGTGGGCGCGTACCTGATGGTCGACATGGCGCACTACGCAGGCCTGATCGCGGCCGGCGTGTACCCGAACCCGGTGCCGCACGCGGATTTCGTGACGACGACGACGCACAAGAGCCTGCGCGGCCCGCGCGGCGGCGTGATCCTGATGAAGTCCGAGTACGAGAAGCCGATCAACTCGGCGATCTTCCCGGGCATCCAGGGCGGCCCGCTGATGCACGTGATCGCGGCGAAGGCGGTGGCGTTCAAGGAAGCGCTGTCGCCGGAGTTCAAGGCATACCAGGAAAAGGTGGTCGAGAACGCACGCGTGCTGGCTGAAACGCTGGTGAAGCGCGGGCTGCGGATCGTGTCGGGCCGCACCGAAAGCCACGTGATGCTGGTCGACCTGCGCGCGAAGAACATCACGGGCAAGGCAGCGGAAGCGGCGCTCGGCGCGGCGCACATCACGGTGAACAAGAACGCGATCCCGAACGATCCGGAAAAGCCGTTCGTGACGAGCGGCGTGCGCCTGGGTTCGCCGGCGATGACGACGCGCGGTTTCGGCCCGGCGGAAGCGGAGCAGGTGGGCAACCTGATCGCCGACGTGCTGGAGAACCCGGAAGATGCCGCGACGATCGAGCGCGTGCGCGTGCAGGTCGCCGAGCTGACCAAGCGTTTCCCGGTCTATCGCTGATCGACGATGCGCTGCCCGTTCTGCCGGCATGACGACACGCAGGTCGTTGACTCGCGCGTGTCCGAAGATGGCGCCGCGATTCGGCGGCGCCGTCGCTGCTCGGCTTGCGACAAGCGCTTCACGACGTACGAGCGGGTCGAGCTGTCCCTGCCGTTCGTCGTGAAGAAGGACGGCAGCCGCACGGAATTCGACCGTCGCAAGATCGTCGCCAGCATGCAACTCGCGCTGCGCAAGCGGCCGGTTGCCGCCGACGCGATCGACGCGGCGGTCGCCCGCATCGAATATCAATTGCTCGCGACAGGCGAGCGTGAAGTGCGTAGCGAGAAGCTCGGCGAACTCGTGATGAACGAGTTGCGCGGCCTCGATACGATTGCCTATGTCCGCTTCGCATCGGTGTATCGCCGGTTCGAGGACGTTTCCGAATTTGCCGACGTGATCGAAGAGTTCCGTCGCGCCTCTCCCGCCAAGACTCCGCGTAAGCGCTGACGCGCTGCGTCCGTTCATCGTCTTCTCCGTTGGTTCAGTTCGCGTCGATTGTGTCGGTTGCGATCGCATGTCGCCAGTCGGCCGTTCGGCAAATGGCGTGCGTCCGCACGTGTCGCTACAGTCGTCGCATCACCTTGGCGGAGGACGACTGCGATGGGACTGCGTTATCCATCCTTGAAAAACGTGGTGCGACGCTCGGGCGGGTTCACGCTCGTCGAGCTGATGGTCGCAATCGCGCTGGCGGCCGGGCTTGCACTCCATGCGGCACCCGCGTTCGACCAGTGGCGCATGCGCGAACGCGTGGATGCGCGCTCGCTTGCGCTGCTCGGGGCGCTGTCGTTTGCGCGTACCGAGGCGGCGCGTCTCGGCGTGCGCGTCACGCTGTGCCGGGCCGGAAACGACGGCGTTTGCCTGCGTGCCGGCGAGCGGTGCGATCCGGCTGAATGGTCGTGCGACTGGCTCGTCAGCGGGCAATTCGACGGGCAGTCGCGCGTGCTGCGGCGCTATCCGCGCGATACCGAAGTGGCTGTCGCGGGCGCTGCGCACGATCTGGCTTTTGCGCCGCCGGTCGGTCAGGCGATCGGCGGAATCCGGCGTTTCGAATTGCGTCCGCGACGCGGCCCGTCCGGGGCTGACGACGCACGTGCGTCGCGTTGCGTGCGGATTGCGGCGGGCGGCCGCGCGCGCGTTGCCGCCGGCCGTTGCGACGCGGCGTGATGGCCATGCGCGACGCAATGCGCGGCACGTCGCTGATCGAGGCAATGCTGGCCATCGCGCTGCTCGCGACCGTGATGCTGGCGGTGGCCGGCAGCCAGCTCGCGATGGCACGCACGCAGCGCGCGACGATCTGGCGTGAACGCGCGCTGTGGCTGGCCGATGCGCGTATCGAGCGCTCGCGCGCTGTCGCAGGGGCCGACGACGGTCTCGCGGCGCTGGCGGCCGCTTCGTTGCCCGGCGGAGCGATGACGCTCGACGACGGGCCGGGCGGCGTCCGGTACGCGATGGTCGGCTGGCGTGGCGGCAATGCGGCGGTTTCGTCGCGATGCGAAGCCGCAGGTACGTCGGCTCAGCCGCCGTCGTGTGTCCGGATTCCATTTCGGGAGGCTGCCGCCGATGAACGCTGATCGCCGCATGCGTGCGCATACGCTGCTCGAGGTGCTGATCGCGATGACCGTCGGTCTCCTCGTGCTCGCGGCGGCCGCTGCGCTGTACCACGCACAGCGCGTCGCGCAGCGGCGTGCGGAGGACGGGTTCCGGATGCGCGATGCGGCCGGCACCGCGCTGATGCTGATCGGCCAGCAGCTCCAGTTGGCAGGATTCCGGCCGCTCGATGCCGAAGGCGCGTCATCGTTGCCGCCGGTGTTCGGTTGTTCGATGGCGCGCGTGCGAGGCGACGGTGCGCAGGCGCGGTGCGAGCCCATACGCGCTTCATCGGACGCGTTGTTGATCCGGTATGTCGGCGATGCCGTGTCGACATGGCCGACGGCGAGCGGCCAGGTGTCGGATTGTCTCGGGCAGGGTGTCGGCGTGTCGGGTGAACGGGCGCAGGTGGAGAGTCGCTTCGATGCGCACGTCAGCCCGTCGACGGGCGAGCCCGAACTGTACTGCGAAGGAAACGGCCGCCCGGGTACGCCACAGCCGGTCGTGTCGGGAATCGATCAATTGCGTGCGCGCTATCTTCGCCGCGGCGGCATGCAGTTCGTCGATGCCGATGCGATGCGTGTCGACGACTGGCGCGATGTCGTGGCCGTGCATGTCTGCGTGCGGGCGCGCGGCGAACCGATGCGTGAACCGATGCGAGATCCGGCTCGCCACGTCGACTGCGATGGTCGCGCCGCGGTTGCACAGGACGGCCGTGCACGTTTGACGCTGCATCGCGTCGTCGCGTTGAGGAATTCCGCGATCGCATTCGACGATTCGTCGCGCGACGCAACGCGCGCGCGCGAGGTGATGCGATGAGCGGAGCAGGACAGTGCGCGCGGGAGATATCGCGATGCGTTGCGGCAGGCGACATGCATGGGCGCATTGTGGCGAACGGTGACGAACCGAGGCAGGCTGCGCGCACGGGAGCCGTGGCAATGAGCCGGCGCGAGCCGCGCATACGTTCCCGGCCAGCCGGCCGCGATTGGCGTCGCGACGCGGGCCTTGCATTGCCCGCGGTGATCGCGGTCGGTGCGGCCGTCGCGGCACTGACAGGCACGTGGTTCGAATCCGCGCTGACGGAATCGCGCCGCACGCGTGCGTTGTCGGATCGGCTGATCGCGTTCCACGCGGCCGATGCCGCGCTTGCGGCGTGCACCGCGCGATTGCTCCGTGGCTCGGCACCCTACGTGAACGAAGGCGAATCGCGCGCGGAGCCCGATGCGTGGCGGCGCACGCCGGCGATGGCGGCCGCCGAAGCGTTCGCGCCGTTTGCCGGATGGCCGATGGCCGCGCAGCCGCCGCGATGCCTGATCGAGGTGTGGCGCGGGGCAGGGCCGGCCGGCGGCCGCGCTTACCTCGTCACCGCACGTGGCGTCGGCGCGCACACGTCGAGCGCCGTCTGGCTGCAACACCAGGTCGCAATACTCGACGGACACATCGTCGCGTTGCGCTGGCGGCGCGTCGCGGCGGTGTTTCGATGAACGGTCGCGCGTCCGCGTACCGATCGGCGGGATTCACGTTGCTCGAGCTGATGATTGTGCTCGCGATCGTCGCGGTGCTGGCTGGATGGGGCATCCCGTCGTACCGCGAGCATGTCGTGCGTGTCCATCGCGCGTCGGCGGTGTCCGCGCTGTACCGGGCGGCCCAATATCTCGAAACGCTGGACGGTGAGCCGCCGCCGGCATTGCCGGACGCGCTCGCGCAGGCGCCGCCGGACGGGCGGGCGATTTATCGATTGACGCTCAGGCGGCCGGACGGCGACGATTCGCCGGTCACCTACGAGCTGGAAGCAATCCCGCTCGACACGGGCGCGATGCACGACGATGCCTGCGGCGCCTTCACGCTGCGTTCGGACGGGACGAAGGGCAATACGCGGCGGGATGGCGCCGACGAACAGGGTGCTGCTTGCTGGGGCGTGCGTTGAACGCGCACGAAAGGCGCGCAACGGCGCATGGCCGTGCGCGCAGGTCGCCGGGTATCAGTCGTCGTGCGCGTCGAGTCCGCGCTCGTCGCGCGATTCCTTCCAGATCCGGTAGACCTCCCATGCGGCGAAGCCGAGCGTGCCCCACTTCAGCGCGGGGCCCGCGCTCGCGCGCAGCAGCGAGCGAACGGGTTTCGCCAGCACGAGCGACGCGAGCGAACTCAGCATCGGATACTGGTTGACGAGGTGGCCGAGGCTCGCGTTCAGGTTCTTTGCGGACTGGCTGAACTTGTTGCTGGAAAGGCCGGGGATGAATACCTTGAGCCAGCTGAAGCGCGTGACGGCCTGGCGCATTTCGCCGGCGGCTTCCGCGAGTTCGAGCCGCTCGACTTCGGATCGCAGGATCAGCAATTCCTTGCGGAGCGCGCGATGCTGCGACGCGCTCCAGTTCGATCGCGACGAATGGGGGCGGTGTGCATTGCCCGTGACGTTCTGGCTCATGGCGCGTCGGCGAAGTAGGTGGGAGGAGGGAACACGACTGCGTTCACGGCTTGCCGCGGAACAGCTCGCGGTCTTTCTCGAGTTCGGCGAGCGTCGCCTCGAACACGGTCGGCGCGGCGCGCAGGCCCGAGCGCGCCTTCAGCGCGCACACGATACCGCCTACGGCATACAGCGCGGTGATCGCTGCGAGCGACTGCCAGCGATAGGTGTCCCAGAACGCGATCGTGACGAGCACGGTCAGGCTGATGAGCGCCATGGTCGCGAGCATCATGGCGGCGAGCCCGAGGAACAGCACGCCCATCAGGCGTTCCTTCTCCTCGGCAAGCTCGATGCCCACCAGTTCGAGGCGCGTTTGCAGAAGCCCGATCGCGGAGCCGACGAGGCGGCGCAGCGGTCCTTGGCCGGACGGCTGCGAGGTGGTGTCTGTCGTCATGGGTGAGGTGCTTGCGCGTGCAGTGAGCAGCTAGGACAAAGCCGGCCGGCGGCAGCCGCCGGCCGGCTTCGACGCCCGCGGGCCGCGCGACGCGGCCCGCGGGACGGAATGGCGCAGCGCGCGTTACTTGCGGTTGATCAGCAGGCCGATCAGCACGCCGACGCCGGCTGCAACGCCGATCGACGTCCACGGATGCTCGTGCACGTAGTCGTCGGTCGCGCGAGCGGCCTTCTTGCCTTTCTCGACGACCACGACCTGGACGTCGGCTGCCTTGTCCTTGGCCTGCTTCAGGCGCGACATGGCTTTCTCGCGCAGCTCGGCCGCACGGTCACCCGTGCTGCTGGCGGCTTGCTTGAGCAGGTCTTCGGCGTCTGCGAGAACGGTTTTGATATCCGACATCAGTTTCTCCTTGTTGATTTCCGACATTGCAACTCCCTTCGTGCTGTCATGCTGCAGGTTCACATCGTAGCGAAACGCCTGCCTGCTGGCGAGCCGGGAAGACACACGGCGGCAGTGCAAAATCGCATGGTAAACGATTTGTAATCGTCAACAGAGCGGCAAACGGGGTGGAAAGTTTCCGTCCTGACCGTTCGTCCTGCCCTGACAGCAGGCAAAAATGACAAAAAAGTATGAATATCAAACGGAATAATCGTTCGCACGGCCCCTTGCTTCCCGTAAGCTGATGGACTGTCCCCGCGCTGTCCAGCGCGCGGTTTCAACCAGCATCGTTCGAGGAGGGAACATCATGAGTCTGCGTCTTGGCGACATCGCACCGGATTTCGAGCAGGAATCGAGCCTGGGGCCCATCAAGTTTCACGAGTGGCTCGGCGACAGCTGGGGCGTCCTGTTCTCCCACCCGGCCGACTACACGCCGGTGTGCACGACGGAACTCGGACTGACCTCGAAACTGAAGGGCGAATTCGAGAAACGCAACGTGAAGGTGATCGCGCTGTCGGTCGACGGCGTCGAATCGCACAAGGGCTGGATCAACGACATCAACGAAACGCAGTCGACCGTCGTCGGCTTTCCGATCATCGCCGATGCGGACCGCAAGGTTTCGCAGTTGTACGACATGATCCATCCGAACGCGAACGAAACGCTGACGGTGCGTTCGCTGTTCGTGATCGACCCGAACAAGAAGGTGCGGCTCACCATCACCTATCCGGCCAGCACGGGTCGCAACTTCGACGAAGTGCTGCGCGTGATCGACTCGCTGCAACTGACCGACAACTACAAGGTTGCGACGCCCGGCAACTGGAAGGACGGTGACGACGTCGTGATCGTGCCGTCGCTGCAGGATCCGGAAGAGCTGAAGAAGCGTTTCCCGAAGGGCTTCAACGCGGTGCGTCCGTATCTGCGCCTCACGCCGCAGCCGAACAAGTAAGCATCGGCGGCGCGTGAACGCGGTACCGGGCCGGCGGCCCGGATCGCGAATCCGATATCCGATGAAAAAACGGCTCGCCCGGCAGTCATGCCGGGCGAGCCGTATCTTTTTGCGCGTGCGCGGCACCGCTGCCGGGCGCGCCGCATCCGGACGATCAGAAGAATGCCTGGATGCCCGTCTGCGCGCGGCCGAGAATCAGCGCGTGGATGTCGTGCGTTCCTTCGTACGTGTTGACCACTTCGAGGTTCACGAGGTGGCGCGCGACGCCGAATTCGTCGGAGATGCCGTTGCCGCCGAGCATGTCGCGCGCGAGCCGGGCGATGTCGAGCGACTTGCCGCACGAATTGCGCTTCATGATCGACGTGATCTCGACGGCCGCCGTGCCTTCGTCCTTCATCCGGCCGAGGCGCAGCACGCCTTGCAGGCCGAGCGTGATTTCGGTCTGCATGTCGGCGAGCTTCTTCTGGATCAACTGGTTCGCGGCGAGCGGCCGGCCGAACTGCTGGCGATCGAGCACGTACTGGCGCGCGGTGTGCCAGCACGATTCGGCGGCGCCGAGCGCGCCCCATGCGATCCCGTAGCGCGCCGAGTTCAGGCAGGTGAACGGGCCGCGCAGGCCGCTCACGTTCGGCATCAGGTTCTCTTCGGGCACGAACACCTCGTCGAGGACGATCTCGCCGGTGATCGATGCGCGCAGCCCGACCTTGCCGTGGATCGCGGGCGCCGACAGGCCCTTCCAGCCCTTCTCGAGAATGAAGCCGCGGATCGCGTCCTTGCCGTTCTCTTCCAGCTTCGCCCACACGACGAACACGTCGGCGATCGGCGAATTCGTGATCCACATCTTCGTGCCGGACAGCGAGTAGCCGCCGGGCACCTTCTTCGCGCGCGTGACCATGCTGCCCGGATCGGAGCCGTGGTTCGGCTCGGTCAGCCCGAAGCAGCCGATCCATTCGCCGGTCGCGAGCTTCGGCAGGTATTTCTGCTTCTGCGCGTCCGAGCCGAATTCGTGAATCGGCACCATCACGAGCGACGACTGCACGGACATCATCGACCGGTAGCCCGAATCGACGCGCTCGACTTCGCGCGCGATCAGGCCGTAGCTCACGTAATTGAGGCCGGGGCCGCCGTATTCCTCCGGAATCGTCGGGCCGAGCAGGCCGACTTCGCCCATCTCGCGGAAGATGGCTGCGTCGGTGCGTTCGTGGCGGAACGCTTCGGTGACGCGCGGCGCGAGCTTGTCCTGCGCGTAAGCCTGCGCGGCATCGCGCACCATCCGCTCTTCCTCGGTCAGTTGCTGGTCGAGCAGCAGCGGATCGTCCCAATGAAAAGTTGCAGCACTCATCGTCTCATCTCCTGTCGGTCAGCGTTAGCGCTTCAGCGCTTACGCGGACCCCATGCTTTGCGGTCGGTCAGCGTTAGCGCTTCAGCACTTACTCTGTGATCCATGCTTTGCGGTCGTCCCCGGTCTGGCCGGGCTCATGCCAAATGATCGCTTGACTGAAGTTCCGCTGTGCGGAACAATGTTTTGCAAATCGAACCCAGTGTAGCACCAGATGACACTTTCAACCATCGACGAAACCACGATCGACGAACGCAAGTTCGTCGTCGCGCTCGCGCGCGGGCTCGACCTGCTGCGCGTCTTCCGACCCGGTGAGACGATGCTCGGCAACCGCGACTTCGCGGAGCGCACGGGGCTGCCGAAGGCGACCGTGAACCGGCTGGCCTATACGCTGACCGTGCTCGGCTACCTGCGCTACGACGAGACGCTCGGAAAGTATGCGCTCGACGCCGGCGTGCTGTCGCTCGGCTACGCGCTGCTGTCGGGCTCGGGGACGATCGACCTCGCGCGGCCGCACATGCAGGCGCTCGCGCGCGAGATCGGCGCGGCCGTGTCGCTCGGCTGCCGCGACGGGCTCGACATGATCTATCTGGAGACGATCCGCAGCGAGACCGCGCTGACGCTCGGGCTCGCGCCCGGTTCGCGGCTGTCGATGCTGACGAGCTCGATGGGGCGTGCGTACCTGGCCGTGCAGCCGGAGGACGTGCGTCGCGCGCTTTATGCGGAACTGCATCGCGCGGCCGGCGGCGCGGCCGACGCCGACGCGCTCGTCGCCGCCGCGCAGCAAGCGGTGGCCGAATTCTCGGCGGGCGGTTGCTGCTATTCGTTTCGCGCGTGGCACATGGACGTGAACGCGGCGGCCGTGCCGTTTCGCGAGCCGCGCGAGGGGCGCTGGCTGATCCTGAGCTGCAGCGGCCCCGCATCGTCGATGGACGAGGACGTGTTCCGCACGCAGGTCGGGCCGAAGCTGAAGGCGCTCGCGCAGCGGCTCGGGCAAACGGCGTGAGCTACGCGGCGCGCCGCCATCGCCGTCGCGCCGCAACCGCTTCGTCTCCGGGGGTGGCGACGGCGCTGCCGCGGTCTCTTGTGCTGCGGTCGAACCGCGCTCATCATCGTTCGCCAGCTTCCCGACGACGAGGTTTGCGATGTCCCACCCGGAATCAATGGAAGGCGGATGCGCGTGCGGCGCGATCCGCTACCGTGTCGCCCACGTTCCGACCGACGCCGGCTTCTGCCACTGTCGGCTCTGTCAGCGCACGACCGGCGCGGCGGTCGTCGCATCGGCATCGGTGCCGATCGACGCGTTCGAATACCTGCAGGGCGAGCCGACCGTCTACGCGTCGAGCGCGTGGGGCGAGCGGCGCTTCTGCGGCCATTGCGGCGCGCAGCTCGAATACCGGCTTGGTGACGCGCCGAAGACGGTCGAAATCAATTATGCGACGCTCGACGAGCCGGCGCGGCTGCGTCCGGCATGGCACGTCTGGTATGGGGATCGTTTCCCGGGCATCGAGATCGGTGACGATCTGCCCAAGTACGACGATGGCGGACGAGCGTAAGCGGTAACCATCGGCGCAGACGCGCAGACGCGCAGACGCGCAGACGCACCAGACGCACCAGACGCACCAGACGGGCCGACGCGCAAACTTCGGGCAGCGGGTCGCGCCACGCGACCCGATCTCGCTATTCCGCAATCAGCACAACACCCGCAACAGGCATCCGGCGCGCAACCCTCCGCGCGCGCCTGCCCCCATCCGCTCAGGCCGTCACGACCTTCGCGAACGCAGGCCCCTGCATGAACCGCACGTCGTGTTGGCGCAGCAGCTCGCACTGCGTCTCGTCGACGACGCCGTCGAAGATCAGCGGAATCCGCACGCGCTGCGCATACGCGACGAGCGCCTTGACCATCCCGTCGCGCAACGCGATGCCCGCATCCATCTTGATGTAGTCGGGTCGCGCCATGTCCGATTCGACCGCGAGGATGCGGCCCGGATCGGGCAGCTTGTCCGCGACCTTGAAGCCGTGATGCTGGTAGCTGCGCGTCAGGTAGCCGAGGAAGGTCTTGTGCGCGACCGCGACCGCCGGCAGCTCGATCACGATCCGCTCGGTCGGCAGCCCGAAGCGCTGCAGCACCGACGAGAAATGCTTGCCGTGGTCGTACTTCACGCTCTTGAGCAGCCGTTCGTGAACGCGCAGGAACAGCAGCCCGTGGCGCTGCGCGCCGAAGAAGTTGATCGCGTGCAGCGCGCGCGACAGGCGGTCGATCGCGACGAGCGTCTGGTCGTCGACGGCCGAGTCGACCGGATCGTGCGTGGCGCCCGTGACGACCGTAACGGCCTGGAAGCCGAGTTCGTCGCCGTAGCGCTCGATCGCGTCGGTGAACGACGTCGATTGCGGCGCGCCGGGCATCGTCACGTCGTAGATCGGTTCGTAGGCACTGCCGAGCGTGCGCTCGGGCAGATTCGCGCTCGCGGTGCCGCCTTCGGCAAGCGCGAGGTGATCCCGCAGATACGGCAGTTGCCCGGCACGGGCGACCAGCTCGGGAATGGTGGGCGGAATCATCGGCGTAAGAAGGAAAAACGGCGGCCGAACGGGCCGCCTCGTATCTGGATATTAGCAGCGCGCGCCACGCTCGGCTCGGCGTTTCGCTCATATGGTTATCCCGTTCTCGAGCCCGCGCCTAGGGTTTACGTTGATTTCACTATTCGTAATTGGTTTTACTATTCGTAAATCCAGGATTTGTCGCCGATCAAGAAATGCGGCATTCGGGCGCCGCTCGACGGCGCCGTTCGCGAATCAACAGGAAGCAAGGAGCGAGACGTGGCGGTTGACAGGAAAGGCGGGCGGGAGCGCCGGCAGGCGACGGGCGGGACGACAGGTGCGCCGGCGCGCTCACGGCAGGGTTGAGGAGCGGATGGCGACCATGAGCATCGATTACCAGACGCTGAAGTTCGAGTACCGTCCGCGCGCGCATGACGCGGCCGTCCACCCGGTGATCGTCGTCGGCGCGGGCCCGGTGGGCCTGTCGGCCGCGATCGATCTCGCGCAGCAGGGCGTGCCCGTCGTGCTGCTCGACGACGACGACACGCTGTCCACCGGCTCGCGCGCGATCTGCTTCGCGAAGCGCACGCTCGAGATCTTCGACCGGCTCGGCTGCGGCGAGCGCTTCGTCGACAAGGGCGTGAGCTGGCACGTCGGCAAGGTGTTCCTGCAGGACGAACAGCTCTACGCATTCGACCTGCTGCCCGAGGAAGGGCATGCACGCCCCGCGTTCATCAACCTGCAGCAGTACTACGTCGAAGGCTATCTGGCCGACCGCGCGTTCGAGCTGCCGAACATCGACATCCGCTGGAAGCACAAGGTGACGGGCATCGAGCAGTCGGCCGAGCATGCGGTGCTGACGATCGAGACGCCGGACGGTGCAGCGACGCTGCGTGCGCAATACGTGATCGCGGCCGACGGCTCGCGCAGCCCGATGCGCGCGATGATGGGCCTCGAAAGCCGCGGCCGCACGTTCAAGGACCGCTTCCTGATCGCCGACGTGAAGATGAAGGCGGAGTTTCCGACCGAACGCTGGTTCTGGTTCGATCCGCCGTTCCACCCGAACCAGTCGGTGCTGCTGCACCGCCAGCCCGACAACGTGTGGCGCATCGATTTCCAGCTCGGCTGGGACGCCGATCCCGTCGCCGAGAAGCAGCCGGAGCGCGTGATTCCGCGCGTGCGCGCGTTGCTCGGGCCGGACGTCGAGTTCGAGCTCGAATGGGTGAGCGTCTACACGTTCCGCTGCCAGCGGATGGACACGTTCCGTCACGGCCGCGTGCTGTTCGCGGGCGACTCCGCGCACGGCGTGTCGCCGTTCGGCGCGCGCGGCGCGAACAGCGGCGTGCAGGACGCGGACAACCTCGCATGGAAGCTGAAGCTCGTGCTCGACGGCCGCTCGACCGACCGCCTGCTCGATACGTACGCGAGCGAGCGCGAGTTCGCGGCCGACGAGAACATCCGCAACTCGACGCGCTCGACCGACTTCATCACGCCGAAAAGCCCGGTGTCGCGCGTGTTCCGCGACGCGACGCTGAAGCTCGCGCGCGACTGCGAATTCGCGCGCAAGCTGGTGAACAGCGGCCGCCTGTCGGTGCCGGCCGTGCTGGCCGATTCGCCGCTGAACACGCCGGACCGCGGCGGCGACGCATTCGCGTGCGCGATGCGGCCGGGCGCGGCGGCAGCCGATGCGCCGGTGCGTGTGCAGGGCGCGGCGGGCTGGCTGCTGCAGCACCTGCGCGGCGGCTTCACCGGCGTGCTGTTCGGGTTGCCGGGCGACGCGGCCGCGCTTGCGCAGGCCGTCGACGGCCTCGCGCTGCCGGTGCGGCCGGTGCTCGTCGTGCCGGCCGGGCACGCGCAGCCGGTGGCCGGCATCGACGTCGTGGAGGACGTCGACGGTCTCGCCGCGCAACGCTACGACGCGAAGCCCGGCACGTTCTATCTGCTGCGTCCCGACCAGCATGTCTGCGCACGGATGCGCACGCTCGACCGTCAGGCGATTGCCGACGCACTGGCGCGCGCGACCTGCGCACGCTGAATACCGCATTGGACACGATAAAGACACCGGAGACCCCGTCATGCCCTCACTCGACACCCGCCCGCGCCTGGCCGATCCGGACGCGTTCTACGAAGCGCTGATCGACATGCATCGCGACCTGTCCGACGCCGACAGCCAGCTCGTCAACGCGAAGCTGATCCTGCTGCTCGCGAACCAGATCGGCGATACCGACGTGCTGCGCGAAGCGATGGCGCTCGCGCGCCAGGGCGTGACGCCGCCCGTGCATCCGGCCGCCGAGGTGGCGCAATGAGCGCGGCGCCGGCCGACGCACGCGTGCTCGAAGTCGAGCGCGTGATCGACGAGACCCATCGACCGGGCTTTCACTGGATGCTGCTCGTGTTGTGCGGGCTGTGCCTCGTGATCGACGGTTTCGATGCGCAGGCGATGGGCTATGTCGCGCCGAGCGTGATCGCCGAATGGGGCGTGCCGAAGCAGGCGCTCGGCCCGGTGTTCAGCGCGAGCCTGTTCGGGATGCTGCTCGGTGCGCTCGGGCTGTCGGTGCTGGCCGACCGGATCGGGCGGCGCCCGGTGCTGATCGGCTCGACGCTGTTCTTCGCGGTGACGATGCTCGCGACGCCGTTCGCGGGCTCGATTCCCGCGCTGATGGCGCTGCGCTTCGTCACGGGCCTCGGCCTCGGCTGCATCATGCCGAACGCGATGGCGCTGGTCGGCGAGTTCAGTCCGGCCGCGCATCGCGTGAAGCGGATGATGATGGTGTCGTGCGGCTTCACGCTCGGCGCGGCGATCGGCGGCTTCATCAGCGCCGCGCTGATTCCGGCGCTCGGCTGGCGGTCGGTGTTCTTCGTCGGCGGCGCGGTGCCGCTCGTGCTCACCGTCGCGATGGTCGCGCGGCTGCCCGAGTCGCTGCAGTTCCTGGTGCTGAAAGGGCGCGTCGCGCAGGCGCGCGACTGGCTCGCGCGCTTCGCGCCGCAGGCCGGCATCGATGCGAACACGCGGCTCGTCGTGCGCGAGCGCGCGGCGACCGGCGCGCCGGTGGCCGAGCTGTTCAGCCACGGCCGCCTGCCGGTCACGCTGCTGTTGTGGGCGATCAGCTTCATGAACCTGATCGATCTGTACTTCCTGTCGAACTGGCTGCCGACCGTGATGCGCGACGCGGGTTATTCGCCGGGCACGGCGGTGATCGTCGGCACAGTGCTGCAGACGGGCGGCGTGATCGGCACGCTGTCGCTCGGCTGGTTCATCGAACGCTACGGCTTCGTGCGCGTGCTGTTCGCCTGCTTCGCGTGCGCGGCCGTGTCGGTGGGGCTGATCGGCTCGGTCGCGCATGCGCTGCCGTGGCTGCTGGTCGTCGTGTTCGCGGGCGGGTTCTGCGTGGTCGGCGGGCAGCCGGCCGTGAACGCGCTCGCGGGCCAGTATTACCCGACGTCGCTGCGCTCGACGGGCATCGGCTGGAGCCTCGGCATCGGCCGGATCGGCTCGGTGCTCGGGCCGCTCGTCGGCGGACAACTGATTGCGCTCGACTGGTCGAACGGTGCGCTGTTCCACGCGGCCGCGGTGCCCGTGCTGTGCTCGGCGCTGTTCGTTCTTGGCCTGGCGGGCGTGACGCGGCGCAACGGTGCGCACGCGCCGAACGCCGCGATGAATTGATGGAGAAAGGAAACGATGACGCTTGACCTGTCAAAACCGGCGACCGCCGGCTACCTGAGCGGTTTCGCGAACGAATTCGCGACCGAGGCACTGCCCGGCGCGCTGCCGCACGGCCGCAACTCGCCGCAGCGCGCGCCGTACGGGCTGTATGCGGAGCAGTTGTCGGGCACCGCGTTTACCGCGCCGCGCGGCCACAACCGCCGCTCATGGCTGTACCGCATCCGCCCGGCGGCCGTGCATCGGCCGTTCGAGCCGTATGCGGGCCCGCAGCGGCTCGTGTCGGAATTCGGCGACTCGGCCGACGTGCCGCCGACGTCGCCGAACCAGCTGCGCTGGGATCCGCTGCCGATGCCGGTCGAGCCGACCGATTTCGTCGATGGGCTGGTGACGATGGCCGGCAACGGCTCGGCGGCCGCGATGAACGGCTGCGCGATCCACCTGTACGCGGCGAACCGTTCGATGCAGGACCGCTTCTTCTACAGCGCGGACGGCGAACTGCTGATCGTGCCGCAGCAGGGGCGGCTGTTCATCGCAACCGAATTCGGCCGGCTCGACGTCGAACCGTTCGAGATCGCGGTGATCCCGCGCGGCGTGCGCTTTTCCGTCGCGCTGCCGGACGGCGACGCGCGCGGCTACATCTGCGAAAACTTCGGCGCGCAACTGCGGCTGCCGGATCTCGGCCCGATCGGCTCGAACGGTCTCGCGAACCCGCGCGACTTCCTGACGCCGCAGGCCGCTTACGAGGATCGCGAAGGCGCGTTCGAGCTGATCGCGAAGCTGAACGGCCGCCTGTGGCGCGCGGACATCGGCCATTCGCCGCTCGACGTCGTCGCGTGGCACGGGAACTACGCGCCGTACAAATACGACCTGCGCTTGTTCAACACGATCGGCTCGATCAGCTACGACCATCCCGATCCGTCGATCTTCCTCGTGCTGCAGTCGCAGAGCGATACGCCGGGCGTCGACACGATCGACTTCGTGATCTTCCCGCCGCGCTGGCTCGCGGCCGAGGATACGTTCCGCCCGCCCTGGTTCCACCGCAACGTCGCGAGCGAGTTCATGGGGCTCGTGCACGGCGCGTACGACGCGAAGGCGGAAGGCTTCGTGCCGGGCGGCGCGAGCCTGCACAACTGCATGTCGGGCCACGGGCCCGACGCGGACACGTTCGAGAAGGCGTCCGCGATCGACACGACGAAGCCGCACAAGGTCGATGCGACGATGGCGTTCATGTTCGAGACCCGCACGCTGATCCGGCCGACGCGCTATGCGCTCGACACCGCGCAATTGCAGGCGGACTACTTCGAATGCTGGCAAGGCATCAAGAAACACTTCAACCCGGAGCAACGATGAGCGACACCCAAGACTGGCGCGCGACGCTCGACCCGGCCCGCAAGAGCTGGGTCGACACGGCGAACGATCCCGCCTGCGATTTCCCGATCCAGAACCTGCCGTTCGGGATCTTCAGCGATGCGAAGCAGGCGGCGCGTCGTGCCGGCGTGGCGCTGGGCGACCAGATCGTCGATCTCGCGGCGCTCGCGCGCGCGGGCCTCGTGACGCTGCCGGCCGGCGCCGATGCGTTCGCCGCGCCGACGCTGAACGCATTCATTGCGCTCGGCCGCGATGCATGGCGCAGCGTGCGCGTGCAACTGTCGGACCTGTTCTCGCGCGACAACCCGCGGCTGCGTGACGATGCGGCGCTGCGTGCGCAGGTGCTCGTCGCGCAGCGCGACGCGACGCTGCATCTGCCGGTCGAGATTCCTGGCTACACCGATTTCTATTCGTCGAAGGAGCATGCGACCAACGTCGGCTCGATGTTCCGCGATCCGAAGAATGCGCTGCTGCCGAACTGGTCGGAGATGCCGATCGGCTACAACGGCCGCGCGTCGTCGGTGGTCGTGAGCGGCACGCCGGTGCGGCGCCCGAACGGGCAGTTGAAGCTGCCCGACCAGGAGCGTCCGGTGTTCGGTGCGTGCCGCAAGCTCGACATCGAGCTGGAGACGGGCTTCATCGTCGGCAAGGGCAACGCGCTCGGCGAGCCGATCGCGTGCGAGGACGCGGAAGCGCATATCTTCGGGATGGTGCTGCTGAACGACTGGAGCGCGCGCGACATCCAGCAGTGGGAATACGTGCCGCTCGGCCCGTTCAACGCGAAGACGTTCGCGACGACGATCTCGCCGTGGATCGTCACGCTCGACGCGCTCGAACCGTTCCGCACCGCGCAGCCGGAGCAGGCGCCGCAGCCGCTCGCGTATCTGCGGCACGCGGGCAGGCATGCGTTCGACATCGCGCTCGAAGTGACGCTGCGCGCCGAGGGCGCGGCAGAAGCGACGTCGATCTGCCGCACCAACTTCAAGCACATGTACTGGACCATGGCGCAGCAGCTCGCGCACCACACGGTCGCGGGCTGCAACACGCGGGTCGGCGACCTGATGGGCTCGGGCACGATCAGCGGGCCGACGAAGGATTCGTTCGGCAGCCTGCTCGAACTGACGTGGAACGGCAAGGAGCCGGTTGCGCTGGATGGCGGCGGCAGCCGCGCATTCATCGAGGACGGCGACGAGCTCACGCTCGCCGGATGGTGCCAGGGCGACGGCTATCGCGTCGGCTTCGGCACCTGCGCCGGCAAGATCCTGCCGGCGCGGGGTGCGTGACGGATCGCAGCGTGACACGTAACGCGTAGTCCGGCAGGACAGGGCGGCCCGCTTTGCGCGGGCCGTTTTCGTCTTGCCGGCGCGTGGCGGTGCGCGTGCGCCGATGTGTGACGCCGCGCACGAGTGTCTGTGCCAGCGTCTGCGTCAGACCGCGCGTTGCAACGCGGCGCGGCGCTCCCACAGCGCGGCCGCGACGAACGCCGCGACGCAGACGACCAGCACGCCGACCAGCGCGTTGCTGCCCAGTTGCTCCATCAATGCGCCCGCAACGAGCGGGCCGCCGAAGCTCGCGGCGCTCCACGACGCCGACACGAGCGAGCTCGCGGTGACGAGCGCCGCGCCGCGGAAGCGTTCGCCGCACGCGACGAGCGACAGCGTGTAGATGCTGCCGGCCGCCGCGCCGAGCACGAACAGCAGCGGCCAGCACAGCCACGGGTTCGCGATCACGAGCGGCAGCAGCGGCAGGCCGGCCAGCACGATCCAGCCCGCGCCGAGGTGCACGCGTTCGCGGCCGAGCTTGTCCGCGAGCCAGCCGATCGGGAACTGCATCGCGGTATCGCCGAACAGCATGATCGACGCGAGCAGCACGGCAGTCGCGCTCGCGACGCCGTGATCCATCGCATAGAGCGGCAGCAGCGACAGCGCGAGCGTATCGAACAGCGCGAAGAACCCGGTGCCGATGATCAGCGCGGGCATGCGCGGCAGCACGTCGAGCCAGCGACCGTGTGCCTCGTGATGCGCGTCGTCGCCCGCGAGCGGCGCGCGCCGGATCGTCGCGAGCGTCGGCAGCGCGAGCAGGAACAGTGCGCCGCACAGCGCGAAGCGGATGCTCGTCGCACCGGCGATCTGGCTCACGAGCACGGGGCCCGCCATCTGGAACAGCGTGAAATTGGTCGCATAGATCGCGACGACGCGGCCGCGCGTCGAATCGTCGGCGAGCTGGTTGACCCAGGCCTCGCCGATCGTGAACAGCAGCATCAGCGCGGCGCCGCACAGCACGCGCAGCACGCCCCACAGGATCAGGTTCGACGTGAACTGCATCAGCGCGGTGGCTGTCGCGAGCAGCACGACCGACACGACGATCGCGCGGCGCGAGCCGATGTGCCGCGCGAGCGCGGTGACGAACGGAACGATCGCGAGGCCGCCGAGCGCCTGCGCGGCCGTCAGCATGCCGACGACGTTGGTGCCGTGTCCGGCTTCGGTCAGTGCGAGTGCGGTGAGCGGCAGCGTGGCGCCGGTCCCGAGGCCGACGACCGCGACGCTCAGGATGAGCGCGAGGAAATCACGATTGAGAATGGCTTTCATCGGCCGGGATGCTACACCGCGGACCTTGAAAGGTCCATGAAGGCCGTCAGGTTCGAATGGTGTTGCGCGCGCAACGAATGCGCGCCGTTGCGTTACACGTATTCGGTCGGCGCGGCCAGCGGGCGGCGTTCGAGCGACGCCGACCACAGCGTGAGCGCCAGCGCCGCGACGGCCATCGCGACGCCGACCCACGGCAGGTTCACGAGCGACACGCCGGAGCCGATCGCCATCCCGCCGAGCCACGCGCCCGTCGCGTTGCCGAGGTTGAATGCGCCCTGGTTCAGCGTCGACGCGAGGTTCGGCGCGTCGCTCGCGCGATCGACGATCAGGATCTGCAGCGGCGGCACGATCGCGAACGCGAGGATGCCCCACACGAAGATCGTCGCGAGCGCGGCGAACGGCAAATGCATCGTGCCCGCGAACAGCGCGAGGACGATGCCGATCAGCGCGAGCGTCGCGATCAGCGACGGCATCCGGCGCCAGTCGGCGAGCCTGCCGCCGAGCGTACCGCCGACCGTCAGGCCGAGGCCGAACAGCAGCAGCACATAGGTGACCTGACGCGGCGAGAAGCCCGTCACGTCCTCGAGGATCGGCGTGATGTACGTGAACACGCTGAACAGGCTCGCGGACGCGAGCACGCTGATGCCGAGCACCATCAGCACCTGCGGGTGCTTCAGCACGCTGAATTCGCGCATGATGCTCGTGTCGGGCATCGCGAGGTTCTTCGGCAGGCAGACCGCGAGCGCGGCGGCCGCGGCGATGCCGATGCCGGTGACGGCCCAGAACGTCGCGCGCCAGCCGAATGCCTGGCCGAGCGCGGTGCCGAGCGGCACGCCGAGCACGTTCGCGAGCGTGAGGCCCGTGAACATCAGCGCGATCGCCTGCGCGCGACGGTTCGGCGCGACGAGGTTGCTCGCGACTACCGAGCCGATCCCGAAGAACGCGCCGTGGCAGAACGCGGTGACCACGCGCGCGGCCATCAGCACCGCATAGCCCGGTGCGATCGCGCAGAACAGGTTGCCGGCGATGAACAGCCCGATCAGGCCCATCAGCGCGCGCTTGCGCGGCATTTTCGCGGTGACGATCGCGAGGATCGGCGCGCCGATCGTCACGCCGAGCGCGTAGCCCGACACGAGCATTCCGGCGGCCGGAATCGACACGCCGAGGTCGCGCGCGACGTTGGGCAGCAGCCCCATGATCACGAATTCGGTGGTACCGATTCCAAATGCGGCGACGGCGAGGGCGAAAAGAGGCAAGGGCATCGCGGTAGGCTCGGGGAAAGCCGCCGCTCGGGCGGGCGCAGGATGCGCGGGACGGGCGGACGGGAAGGCGAACGACAGCGCGATTCTACTTCAGTGAAAACCCTTATGCTCGGGGCCAAAACGGATGTTGCCGGCGTGCGACGGCGCAGCCGGCGGGAAGCTCACAATGTGGGATTTGGCGGCGGTTTGTCTGCGGCGTGTGACCGTGCCGGGGTCGGAACGATGGTGGCTACCGCGCCGTGTTTCAGGCCAGCCGTTCGGGTGAACCGTCGGGGAGCGCGACGGATTGTGCGGGTTCGGCGATCGCGTCCGATGCGTGTCGCGCGTTCGGGTCCGCTGCGGCGTTCGTGTTTGCGGGCGACGCAGGCGATCCGGCGGCGTCGAGCGCGGCCGGATCGTCCCAGCCGTTTTCGAACAGACACGCTTCGATCGGCATCCGCGCGGCCCAGCGCTCCTGCTCGAGCATCGGCTTCGCATAGAACGCGTCGACGTGCCCGACGCACAGCACGGCGATCGGCTTCGCGCCGTCGGGCATCCGCAGCAGCGTGCGCAGCGCATCGACGTCGAACAGCGACACCCAGCCCATCCCGAGCCCTTCCGCACGCGCCGCGAGCCACATGTTCTGGATCGCGCACGCGGCGGACGCGAGATCCATCTCCGGCAGCGTGCGGCGGCCGAACACGTGGCGCTCGCGGCCGTCGGCGAGCGCGACGACCAGCAGCTCGCCGCATTCGCGCACGCCTTCGACCTTCAGCCGCATGAATTCGTCCTGGCGCTCGCCGAGCGCGTCGGCGGTCGCGCGGCGCTCGGCCTCGACCAGCGCGTGGATCGCGGTGCGCAGCGCGGGATCGGTGATGCGGATGAAGCGCCACGGCTGCATGAAGCCGACGCTCGGCGCGTGGTGCGCCGCGCGCAGCAAGCGCGCGAGCACGACCGGATCGACGGGCGCCGGCGTGAAGTGGCGCATGTCGCGCCGTTCGAAAATGGCGCGGTAGACGGCGGCGATGTCGGAGTCGTCGAAACGCATGAGCGGCAAAAGCAGGAGATGCAGGGGATGACGTCGGCGCAACGATAGCAGACCGCGCGCGGGCCGCGTTACATCAGTCGAAACAAAACCCGGAATTATTGATGGCGCGCGGATGCGGCGCCCGGACGCGATATCGGCCGGCAAGCGAGCGGCGCGCGGCGGGTGACCTTACCCCGTCGAGTACACCATTCGCAAGTTAGTGGGCTCGCCGGTCGAGGCTGGCCGCGCGCCAGGCGTCAGCGATTCGGGCTCACCACGTTTGCGGGCGTGCCCGCGTGCCAGGCCTCGATGTTCAGCAGCGTCGTGTGCGCGATCTCTGCCAGCGCCTCGCGCGTGAAGAACGCCTGGTGCGACGTGACGATCACGTTCGGGAACGTCAGCAGGCGCGCGAGCACGTCGTCCTGCAGCGGCAGGTCGGAGTGATCCTCGAAGAAGAGCCCGCTTTCCTCCTCGTACACGTCGAGCCCGAGATGGCCGAGCTGGCCGCTCTTGAGCGCGTCGATCAGCGCCTGCGCATCGACAAGGCCGCCGCGGCCGGTGTTGATCAGCATCGCGCCGTGCTTCATCCGCGCGAGCGTCTGCGCGTTGATCAGATGGTGCGTCGACGGCAACAGCGGACAGTGCAGGCTGACGATGTCGGCCTGGTGCAGCAACGCGTCGAGCTCGACATATCGCGCGCCGAACGCGATCAGCTCGTCGTTGTACGGCGGCACCGAGTGCGCGAGCACATGCATCCCGAAGCCCATCATGATCTTCGCGAACACGCTGCCGATGATGCCGGTGCCGATCACGCCGACGGTCTTGCCGTGCAGGTCGAAGCCGAGCAGGCCGTTCAGCGAGAAGTCGCCTTCGCGGGTGCGCGCGACGGCGCGCGGCAGGCGGCGGTTGAGCGCGAGGATCAGCGCGACCGCGTGCTCGGCGACCGCGTGCGGCGAATACGCGGGCACGCGCACGACCGCGATGCCGAGCCGCTCGGCGGCCGCCAGGTCGACGTGGTTGAAGCCCGCCGAGCGCAGCGCGATCAGGCGCGTGCCGCCGTCCGCCAGCCGCTCGAGCACGGCCGCGTCGACCGTGTCGTTGACGAACGGGCAGACGACGTCATAGCCGTGCGCGAGGATCGCCGTCTCCGCGTCGAGGTGCGACGGCTGGAAGTGCAGCCGATAGCCGAACTGCCGGTTGGCGGCGGTAAACGAATCGTCGTCGTACTGCCGGCTGCTGAACAGGATCACGCGCACGCTGCACCTCCGATGGCTGACGCGCGCAGTTTACTGCAGGCCCGTGACGATGTCGGAGCGGTCGGGCCCGCGCGACGGGCGCAGGAAGCCGTAATCTTTCCGCTCGTGGGCCGTCTGCGCGCTGAAGTGGTCGAGCGCGTGCTCGACGAAGCTGCGCGTGCGGGCCGGCACGTACTGGCGGTTCGGATAGACGAGCGACAGTTGCGCGTCCGGGTCGTCGATCCGGTAGCCGGGCAGCAGCCGCACGAGCGTGCCGTTGTTGAGCGCATCGGCGACGCACGGCTCGGGCAGCACCGCGATACCGGCGCCGGCAATGGCGGCCGCCTGCACGAGCGCGAGCTGGTTGACCGTGCAGGCCGGGCGCACCGTGACCGAATGCGCGACGCCGTCGTGGCCGACCAGCTGCCACGCGGGCGCATGCTGGTGCGGCGCGAGCGTGACCCAGTCGTGGCCCGGCAGGTCGTCGGGCGCGCGCGGCTCGCCGCGCCGGTTGAGATAGGCCGGCGCCGCGCAGGCGACGAACGGGTTCGGTGCGAGCGCATGGCCGATCAGCGCCGGGTTGCCGTCGAGCCGGTTGCCCGTGACGATGCCCACGTCGTAGCCCGAATCAAGCACGTCGAGCGGCCCTTCGGCGACGGTCAGCTGCACGCGCAGCTCCGGGTAGCGGAGCCGGAAGCTGCTGACGAGCGGCGTCAGCGCGAGCGGCGACAGCAGGCCCGACGCGACGACGCGCAGCGTGCCGGCCGGTTCGCGCACGGCATGCGCGACGGACGACTCGAGGTGGTCGAATTCCTCGAGCAGCGCGCGGCAACCGTCGAGGTAGCGCACGCCGGCCTCGGTGAGCGACAGGTTGCGCGTGGTGCGGTGGATCAGCCGTGTGTTCAGGTGGCCCTCGAGCATCGCGATCGAACGCGTGACGAGCGCGTTGGACACGCCGAGATGGTGCGCTGCGCGCCGGCAGCTCTGCTGCTCGGCGACGCAGACGAATACACGCATGGTCTGAATCTGGTTCATGGCTTGTGTATTTCTGGCCCGGTTGATTGATTATGGTTGTGGTTTTTCGCCGTGCAACCTCGAAAACGCGTTGCGCGGCACCCAGTTCTCCCTCGTATCGAAAAATCGGTTTTCGATTCCGCAGACGATTGTTAAATACAGTTGCGATATCCGTCAACCTGAGAAAACGGGCGGGTTGCGGAAAATCGAAATCGCGAGTACTGGTTAAATGTCGGGCTGTCTCGTGTCCCTACCGTTCAAAGGCGGCAGAGTATTGGAATATGCATCGTGGCGGCGAATAATTCGTATGTTAATCAATTGGTTGTTCGTGATTCGATCGGGTTTGTTCCGGTAATTTAGGGAATCGCTCCCCAATACATGCTGCAGTAATGGATGTTTTTACCCGTGCGCGGATTTTGCGTATCACATTCCGTGCGGAGATTTTTATCGAACATCCGGTCTATTCCGTTCGATACGCAAGTCGCGCTGAACCGTCGGCATCGATGAAACGCGGCGATATTGGCGGAGAAAATCGCGTGCATGGAACCGTTTCGCAACCGGCGGGCAATGCCATTCCAATCCGGAACGCCGGCGCGCGATGCCTGGGCGGCCGGCTGGCCCGGTCCGGCGACCGGGCCACCGTCGCGCTGTCCGGCCGCGCGTGCCACTTGCGCGAGGCCGCGGAACGCGGAATGATCGATCAGTTCGCCATGCAGTCCGGCTGGCGTCCGTGCATTCCCTTTCCTCGACTTTTACCTGCCATGTCCATCGATTACTCGCCGATTCCCTGTCCCGTCGTCGTGCCGCTCGACGCGATCCTGCCCGAAGAACCGCTGCTGATGATGGGGGCCGGCCCGGTTCCGATCCCGGCCGCCGTCGCGAAGGCGAACACGATCGTGATCAACCACCTCGGCGCGACGATGGCGAAGATCATCGAGCAGGTGAAGGAGATGGCGCGCTACGTGTTCCAGACCCGCACGAAATGGGTGCTCGGCGTCGCGGGCCCCGGCTCGGCCGCGATGGAAATGGCGATCTCGAACCTCGCCTGGCGCGGCACGCGCGTGCTGTCGATCCGCAACGGCTTCTTCAGCGCGCGGATGGCCGAGATGGCCACGCGCGTCGGCGCCGACGTCGCGACGCTCGAAGTGGCCGACCGCGCGGTCGCGAGCCTCGACGAGATCGCGGATGCGATCGCGCGCGAGCGGCCCGAGATCGTCACGATCGTGCAGGGCGAGACGTCGAACACCGTGTGGAACCGCGACCTGCGCGACATCGCGGCGCTGGCGAAGGCGGCCGGCGCGCTGGTGGTCGTCGACGCGGTGTGCACGCTGTCGACGATGCCGCTCGACATGGATGCGTGGGGCATCGACGCGGTGATCACCGGCGGCCAGAAGGGGCTGTCGTCGATCCCGGGCGTGTCGCTGATCGCGTTTTCCGACGCCGCGTGGGAGCGCATGAAGCATCGTCCCGAGCCGAATACGCACTGGTGCCTCGACATGGCGCTCGCGGAGAACTTCTGGCACAACGCCGGTTATCACTACACGGCGCCCGTGTCGGGCGTGCTCGCGCTGCACGAGGCGCTGCGGCTGGTGTGCGCGGAGACGCTGGAAAGCCGCTTCGCGCGCCACCTGCGCTGCTCGCTCGCGCTGCAGGCGGGCGTCGAGTCGATGGGGCTCAAGCTCTATGCGCCGAAGGACTGCCGGCTCAATTCGGTGGTCGGGATCGAGACGCCGGAAGGGCTCACGCCCGGGATGGTCTGCGGCCATATCTCGAAGCAGTACCAGGTCGAGATTTCGGGCTCGTTCGGGTTGCCGATCGTGCGGATCGGGCAGATGGGCGAGCAGTGCCGCGAACACAACCTGTTCCGCACGCTGCATGCGTTCGGCCGCACGATGGTTGACCTGAAGGTGCCGGTCGACCTGCCGGCCGGCGTCGCGGCGCTCGAACAGGAACTGTCGCAACGCGGCGCGTAACGCCGCACGCGGCCGACCGGCGTCGGGGGTGGGCTGGCCGCGATCGGTCGATCGCGCTCAGCGGCCCTGCATCGCGCGCCGGTACGTATTCGGCGTCGTGCCGTGCGCGTCGCGAAAGCGATGGCTGAAGTGGCCGGCGTTCGCGTAGCCGCAGTCGGCCGCGACCTGCGCGAGCGGCAGCGACGTCGTGCGCAGCAGTTCGCGCGCCCGCGCGAGCCGCTGTTCGGCGACCCACGCGTGCGGCGCACGGCCGAACGACAGCCGGAACATCCGCGAGAAGTGGTATTCGGACAGCGCGGCGACGTCGGCCAGTTCGCCGAGCGTCAGCGGCTGCGTCAGGTACGTGTCGATGTAGTCGCGCACACGGCGGCGCACGGCCGGTGCAAGCCCGCCGCGGAACGACACGTCGGTGCGCGTCGTGCTCTGCCCGCGCAGCAGCAGGCTCAGCACCTCGTGCGCGGTCTCGTTCACGCGCAGCCGCTCGTCGGCATCGTCCCAGCCGTCCAGCGCGAGCGAGCGCAGCAGCGCGGCGACGCGCGCATCCTCGAAATAGGTGCGGTCGGCGAGCTTCAGCTCGCGCGGCTCGCGGTCGAGTTCGCGGATCGCGCGCTGCGTGAAGTGCTCGGGCAGGAAATACAGGTGGATGAAGTGCATCTCGCCGCGCACCCACCAGCGCGATTCGTGGTCGCCCGGCAGCGCGCACAGCAGGCTCGGTGCGCCGTAGCGCGGCACGCGTTCGCGCTCGGTCCGGTAGCCGCCGTCGAGGTAGCACGACAGCGTGTGATGGCCGGGCTGCTCGTAGATCGTCTCGCTTTCGTCGGTGATCCGCGTCCATTCGGCGATCGCGAGATGGTCGCCGAGCCACGCGAAGCGCTCGAGCGTCGCGTTCGCGTCGGCGAGCGTGCGGCAGACCGACTGCAGGCCGAACGGCAAATCGCCGCCGGCCAGTGCGGTGGCGCGGTCGACGGGCGGGGCGGAGAGGGAGAAGCTCATGATTTGGCGAGTATAAGCGGGCGCGCCGCACCGGGTGCGGCAGCCGGAAAAAGACCGCAATTCCGGACAATCGGCGCGCGCCGCGCGGCGGCATAGTCGGGATCCCGTTTCATCCGATTCCTGGACCATCGCCGCCATGAACCTGTCGCTTTATTTCGTCACCGTGCTGATCTGGGGCACCACCTGGATCGCGATCAAATGGCAGCTCGGCTCCGTGCCGCCGCCCGTGTCGATCGCGTGGCGCTTCTGGCTCGCGGCCGCCGTGCTGTTCGCGCTGCTGCGCGTGATGCGCCGGCCGGCGCGCCCGCCGCGCGAAGCTTGGCGCTACCTCGTCGCGCAGGGCTTCGCGCTGTTCTGCCTGAATTTCCTGTGCTTCTACTACGCGGAGCAGGTCGTGCCGAGCGGGCTCGTCGCGGTGATCTTCTCGACCGCGCCGCTGCTGAACTCGATCAACGGCCGGCTGTTCATGGGCCGCCCGCTGCGGCCGTCCGCGATTGCGGGTGCGCTGCTCGGCCTGGTCGGCATCGCATGCCTGTTCTGGCAGCAGATGGCCGGCCATCTCGACGATCACGCGACCTGGATCGGGCTTGCGATCGCGTTCGCGGGCACGATGTGCTTCTCGGCCGGCAACCTGCTGTCGAGCCGGATGCAGTCGATGGGGCTGCATCCGCTCGCGACCAACGGCTGGGCGATGCTGATCGGCGCGGCGATCCTGACCGTCGGCAGCGCGGTGGCCGGGATGCCGTTCACGCTCGACATGAGCCCGCGTTATCTCGGCGCGCTCGTCTACTTGGCCGTGCCGGGCTCGGTGATCGGCTTCACCGCGTACCTGACCCTCGTCGGCCGGATCGGGCCGGAGCGCGCCGCGTACTGCACGGTGCTGTTCCCGATCGTCGCGCTGGCCGTGTCGACGGTGTTCGAGGGCTACCAGTGGTCGCCGCTCGCGGTGATCGGGCTGCTTCTGGTGGTGGCCGGCAATCTCGTCGCGTTCGATCTGACGCGGAAGCTGTTTCTCCGGACGGCGTGACGACGGCCGGACGGGCGACGCGCTGCATGGCGCGACCAGGTATCGGGTTGACTTGGTTGACTTGGTTTCGATTCGAGGCTGGGCTTGAACCTCCGGTTGGGTAAGGAGGCGGAGATGGTCAGGCAGGCTCATGCACTTGAAAGCGCGGCTGCGATTCTCGATGTCGAGACCGAGGAGGCGTTGCGCAGCGCCGTTGGTGCCGCGACCATGCTGGGTCCCGATCGGGCGCGTGCGCTGCTCAAGCTGTCGGACGAACAGCTCGGGCACCTGTTCAAGATCGGCATCGCCCAGGTCATCGATCTGGCGGGCACGATCACGTTCGGCATCGCTGCCGCTGCGACCCGCGACAGGCAACCTTCCGGCCGCACGAAGCAGCATGCGAAGCCGGCGGCACGCGCGGATGCTGCGGCCGCTGATTTCGAGCGGCGCGCGCTGGCCGAACGGCGGGCGCTCGTCGCGCAGGGCGCGCTGCTGCCGGCCGCGGAGATCTGGGCAAGGCTCGGCATGACGCGGCAGGCGCTCAGCAAGGCGGTCGTGTCCGGGCGCATCTTCACGGTCGACGTGGGGGCGGTGCAGTACTACCCGGCCTTCTATCTGACGGGCGATATCGATCGCAAGACGCTGGGAAAGGTGACGCAACGCCTGGGTGATTTGCCGGGGTGGAGCAAATGGCAATTCTTGACGACGCCCAAGGCGTCCCTTGGCAACGTCACGCCGCTGAAAGCACTGTCGCAAGGAAGGCGTGAAGAGGTGGAGCGTGCCGCAGCGGCGTTCGCGGAGCGCTAGGAGGTGCGGTTGACGTGACGTCACCGAGCGAACACTTCGCGAATGCGACGCTGGTTACGCGGGAGATTGCGCCGTCGGCGATGGTGCGCGTCTCCCGATACGAGACAGGCGAGCCATACTTCGGCAAGTCGGGCGGCAACCGTTTCGACGACCCGCGCCAGCGGCGCCGGTATGGCGCCAGCTATTTCGGTTTCGACCTGCACTGCGCGTTCGCCGAGACGGTGCTGCACGACGAAGTCGCGGATCTCGCTGTCGGTGGCTTCCCGCTCGTGACGACCGAGCTTGAGCGCTTTGTGCTTTCGTTCACCGGCTCGCCGCTGACGGTGGCCGTCCTGCACGGCCTGCCGCTGAAAAACCTCGGCGGCGACGGGGCGCTGTCGACCGTCGTACCGTACGATATCCCGCAGCAATGGTCGCTCGCCGTACACGGGCATGGTCGTCGGGTCGACGGCTTTCTGTATATGTCGCGTCATCTCAACACGTCGGAAGCGCTTGTGCTCTTCGATCGTGCCGAACCCAAACTCAAGCTCGAGCGCGCCGTTCCGTTCCGGCGCCACACCGAGGCTGCCCGCGTGCTGCGGGACTTCAACATATTGCCGCGTTAAGCCGCGTATCGCCGGCCGCCTGACGGGCGGCTTCAGACGGCTTCGGACGGCATTCCGTCAGAAGGGACGGCGCGCGCGATTCCTCGCGGCCCGGGTGTTCATGCCGCCGCGCCGCTCCCGGCCACACGCGCCTGCCGCTGGTACAGCACCATCGACAGCGCGACGCCCCCGGCGGCCGCCACCGCCGCGAACAGGAACACCTGCGGATAGCCGAACGCGCCCGCGACATAACCGGCGAGCGGGCCCGTGATGCCGAGCGACAGGTCGAGGAACACCGAGTACGCGGACAGCGCCGCGCCGCGGCTCGCGGGCGGCACGAGCGCGACGGCCTCGACGCCGAGCGCCGGGAAGATCAGCGCGAAGCCGAAACCCGTCAGCGCGGCACCGACGAGCGCGACGTGCGGCACCGGCGCGAGCCACAGCAGTACGAGGCCCGAGCATTCGAACGCGAACGACACGATCGCGACGCGGAAGCCGCCGTAGGTCTTGATCGTGTTCGCGAACAGCAGGCGCGCGCCGATGAACAGCGTGCCGAACACGGTCAGCGACAGCGCGGCGTTCGGCCAGTGGCGCGCCGCGTAGTACAGCGTGACGAAGGTCGCGATCGAGCCGAAGCCGGCCGAGCCGAGCGCGAGGCCGAGGCCGTGCGGCAGCACCCGCGTGAACACGCTCGCATACGACATCCGTTCGCCGTGCACGAGCGGCACGGAATCGATTAGGCGCGCGAGGTAGAAGCCGGTCGCGGCGAGCGCGATCACGATCACGCCGATCAGCGCCGGATTCAGCGTATGCGCGATCGCGACGCCGACCGGCGCGCCGAGCGCGAGCGCGCCGTAGGTCGCGATGCCGTTCCACGAGATCACCTTCGCGTTGTGCGCGACGCCGACCCGCCCGATGCCCCACAGGATCGCGCCGGTGCCGCACAGGCTCTCGCCGACGCCGAGCACGAGCCGGCTCGCGACCAGCAGCACCAGGCTCGCGACCGGCCAGTGCGCGAGCAGCAGCGCGACGAGCAGCAGCACACCCGACACACCGCAGCCGACCAGCCCGCGCAGCACCGTCTGTTTCGGGCCGAGCGTATCGGCGAAGCGCCCGGCGAGCGGCCGCGACGCGAGCGTCGCGAAGTACTGGACGCTGATCGCGCCGCCCGCGACGATCGCGGAAAAGCCGAGGTCGTCATGGACGAAGCCCGGCAGCACCGCGAGCGGCAGGCCGATGGTCAGGTAGCAGATGAACGTGAAGCAGACGACGGACACGATTTGCAGCGTGACCGCGAACCCGCTGCGCGGTGGTGTGGCGGAGTCGGTAGACATGGGGTCGGAACGAATGAGCGAAACGGAGCGTGACGACACGGAAGACGGCACAAAAGGGAATCGGGATTTTCCCATGGAACCGGTTTTCACGCAGGTACCATTTAGTTAATCGCGACCCGTTTTCGCGCGCAACGGATCGGTGCCGGCATGCCGGGAAGGCATGCGGTGCACCGTGCGGAAAGGGCGCCGGGTGGCCCCGGCGCACATATCGCGGCAGTTATATGGGCCCCATGCGTGATGGGCTATGGGTTGCGAAATTTGATGGTGATAGCGTGCAAACTGTCAGAAAGACGTCGGTCGGGCGCTCCGCGCAGACCGCCTAGCCCCCCAATTGAAGAACCATAGAGACATGAGTGAGCCGATCCGCTTCTACCATCGTCACGCGATCCGCGAAGTCAGCGGCGCGGACGTCACCCGCACCGTGCTGCAGTACTTGCGCGAGGACGCGCATTGCACCGGCACCAAGGAAGGCTGCGCGGAAGGCGACTGCGGCGCGTGCACGGTCGTGGTCGGCGAGCTGACCGACGCCGGCGCGGTCGAGTTCAAGGCCGTCAACGCATGCATCCAGTTCCTGCCGACGCTCGACGGCAAGGCGCTGCTGACGGTCGAGGATCTGCGCCAGCCGGACGGCGCGCTACATCCGGTGCAGCAGGCGATGGTCGACTGCCACGGTTCGCAATGCGGGTTCTGCACGCCCGGCTTCGTGATGTCGATGTGGGCGCTGTACGAGAAGCACGGCCACGAAGGCTGCGGCAGCGCGTGCGCGAAGGCGAAGGACGTGCCGACGCGCACCGAGATCGCCGATGCGCTGACGGGCAACCTGTGCCGCTGCACCGGTTATCGCCCGATCGTCGATGCCGCCGTGCAGATGTTCGATGCACCGGCGCCGTCGGCACCGGTCGACACGGCCGCGCTCGCCCGCACGCTCGCGTCGCTCAAGCGCGACGACACATTCGACTACGCGACGCCCAACGGCGCGCGCTTCGCGGCGCCGCGCACGCTCGACGCGCTGGCCGCGCTGAAGGTCGAACGGCCCGACGCGCGGATCCTCGCGGGCAGCACCGACATCGGCCTGTGGGTCACGAAGCAGATGCGCCGGCTCGACGACCTGATCTACGTCGGCCAGATCGCCGAACTGCAGCGCGTCGTGGAGCGCGACGACTGGATCGAGATCGGCGCGGGCGTGACGGTCGAGAACGCGTATGCGGCACTGGCCGGCACCTATCCGGAGCTGACCGAGATGTGGAAGCGCTTCGCATCGCTGCCGATCCGCAACGCGGGCACGTTCGGCGGCAACGTCGCGAACGGCTCGCCGATCGGCGATACGATGCCGGGCCTGATCGCGCTCGGCGCGCGCGTCGTGCTGCGCGGCGGCGACACGGTGCGCGAGCTGCCGCTCGAGGCGCTCTACACGGGCTACCAGCAGAAGGACATGGCGCCGCACGAATTCGTCGTCGGCGTGAAGGTGCCGACCCGCACCGGCGCGCGCGAGAAGCTGCAGTTCCGCACCTACAAGCTGTCGAAGCGGTTCGACTCCGACATCTCGGCCGTCTGCGCGGCGTTCGCGTTAATCGCGGACGGCGACACGATCCGCGAGCCGCGCATCGCGTTCGGCGGGATGGCCGCGACGCCGAAGCGTGCGACGCACACCGAAGCCGTGCTCGACGGCGCGCTGTGGCACGAAGCCACCGCGCAGGCCGCGATGCAGGCGCTCGAGCGCGACTACCAGCCGCTGTCCGACATGCGCGCGACGAGCACGTATCGCCTCGATACCGCGAAGAACCTGATGTACCGATTCTGGCTGGAGACGCGCCCGCACGACCCGCTGCCGCCGCAAGCCCTGAATGTGCGTGAAGTGGCCGCCGAAGCCGGCGCCGACGCGGCGCGCGTCTGAAGACGGAGAACACCGAAGATGAACCAGCAAGCAGAACCGTTCCTGAGCACCCTCGACCCGCAAGCCGATGCCGCGCAGGTCCACGTCTCGCGCGCGCACGAATCCGCGCACCTGCACGTGAGCGGGCGTGCCACCTACACCGACGACATTCCGGTCGTCGCGGGCACGCTGCACGCGGCGCTCGGATTGTCGGCGAAGCCGCACGCGAAGATCGTGTCGATGAACTTCGACGCGGTGCGCGCGACGCCGGGCGTGGTCGCCGTGTTCACGGCCGACGATATCCCGGGCGTCAACGATTGCGGCCCGATCATCCACGACGATCCGGTGCTCGCCAAGGGCATCGTGCAGTTCGTCGGCCAGCCGATGTTCATCGTCGTCGCGACGTCGCATGAAACCGCGCGGCTCGCCGCGCGCCGCGCGCAGGTCGACTACGAGGAACTGCCCGCGATCCTGACCGCGCAGGAAGCGCGTCAGGCCGAAACCTACGTGATCCCGCCGCTGAAGCTCGCGCGCGGCGACGCGGCCGCGCGGCTCGCCGCCGCGCCGCACCGCGAGTCGGGCGAAATGCTGCTCGGCGGCCAGGAGCAGTTCTACCTGGAAGGGCAGATCGCGTACGCGGTGCCGAAGGACGACGACGGGATGCACGTGTACTGCTCGACGCAGCACCCGAGCGAGATGCAGCACCTCGTCGCGCACGTGCTCGGCGTCGCGTCGCACAACGTGCTGGTCGAATGCCGCCGGATGGGT
Organism: Burkholderia sp. BE17; assembly: GCF_009362305.1. Taxonomy (NCBI): domain Bacteria; kingdom Pseudomonadati; phylum Pseudomonadota; class Betaproteobacteria; order Burkholderiales; family Burkholderiaceae; genus Burkholderia; species Burkholderia sp. BE17. The sequence continues at coordinate 15,463 of NZ_WHNU01000037.1, read as the reverse complement.
GGCGGGTTCGGCGGCAAGGAATCGCAGTCGGGCCTGTTTGCGTGCTGCGCGGCGCTCGCCGCGTGGAAGTTGCTGTGCCCGGTGAAGCTGCGCCCGGACCGCGACGACGACATGATGATCACCGGCAAGCGGCACGACTTCCATTACCGCTTCGACGTTGGCTACGACGACGACGGTCGCCTCGACGGCGTGGCGCTCGAGATGACGTCGCGCTGCGGCTTCTCGGCCGACCTGTCGGGCCCGGTGATGACGCGCGCGGTGTGCCACTTCGACAACGCGTACTGGCTGGGCGACGTCGACATCGCCGGCTACTGCGGCAAGACCAACACGCAGTCGAACACCGCGTTCCGCGGCTTCGGCGGCCCGCAGGGCGCGTTCGCGATCGAGTACATCCTCGACGACGTCGCGCGCTCGCTCGACCGCGATCCGCTCGATGTCCGCTACGCGAACCTGTACGGCAAGACCGAGCGCAACGTGACGCCGTACGGCCAGACGGTCGAGGACAACGTGCTGCAGGAGCTGCTCGGCGAACTCGAGACGACGAGCGACTACCGTGCGCGGCGCGCGGGCGTGCGCGAATTCAATGCACGCAACACGGTGCTGAAGAAGGGCATCGCGCTCACGCCGGTGAAGTTCGGGATCGCGTTCAACGTCACGCACTTCAACCAGGCCGGCGCGCTGGTGCATATCTACACCGACGGCTCGGTGCTCGTGAACCACGGCGGCACGGAGATGGGGCAGGGGCTCAACACGAAGGTCGCGCAGGTCGTCGCGCACGAGCTCGGCATCCGCTTCGGCCGGATCCGCGTGACGGCGACCGACACGAGCAAGGTCGCGAACACGTCCGCGACGGCCGCGTCGACGGGCTCGGACCTGAACGGCAAGGCCGCGCAGGATGCGGCGCGCCAGTTGCGCGAGCGGCTCGCGGTGTTCGCGGCGAAGCAGTACGGCGACGGCAAGGTCGATGCGGCCGACGTGAAGTTCGGCAACGACGTCGTGTGGGTCGGCGGCCAGGGCGTGCCGTTCGGCGAAGTGATCGTGAAGGCCTACCTTGCACGAGTGCAGCTCTGGTCCGACGGCTTCTACGCGACGCCGAAGCTGTACTGGGATCAGTCGAAGCTGCAGGGCCGGCCGTTCTACTACTACTCGTACGGCGCGGCCGTGTCGGAAGTCGTGATCGACACGCTGACGGGCGAGATGCGCACGCTGCGCGTCGATGCGCTGCACGACGTGGGTGCGTCGCTGAACCCGGCGCTCGACATCGGCCAGGTCGAAGGTGCGTTCATCCAGGGGATGGGCTGGCTGACGACCGAGGAGCTGTGGTGGAACAAGGGCGGCAAGCTGATGACGCATGCGCCGTCCACGTACAAGATCCCGACCGTCAACGACACGCCGCCCGAATTCAACGTGCGGCTGTTCCAGAACCGCAACGTCGAGGACAGCATCCACCGGTCGAAGGCCGTCGGCGAGCCGCCGCTGCTGCTGCCGTTCTCGGTGTTCTTCGCGGTGCGCGACGCGGTCGCGGCGGTCGGCGACTACAGGGTGAACCCGCCGCTCGACGCGCCGGCGACCGGCGAGTCGATCCTGCGCGCGGTGAATGCGGTGCGCGCGGCTCGCGCGGTTCAGGCAGGCTGACATGAAACGACCGCCACGCTTACTTCGTTCGTTGCCCCCCGAGGGGGTGGTCAGCCTCCTTGGGGCGGCCCGGCGGAGGCTGAGATGAAACGACCCCCACGCTCACGTTGTTCGCTACCCCCCGAGGGGGCGGTCAGCCTCCTTGGGACGGCCCGGCGGAGGCTGACATGAACGGACCCGCACGTTCGCTTCGTACCGCGTCGACCCCGACGTTCGCGCCGGGCACCGGCCGGCGCAACCGCGCGACCGGCGCGCCGGCGCCGATGCACGTTGTGCTGTTCGGCGCCGGGCACGTCGGTCACGCGCTCGTCACGCTGCTCGGCGCGCTGCCGTGCGTCGTGCAGTGGGTCGACACGCGCGACGAGCTGTTCCCGGACGAATGTCCGCCGAACGTGCAGCCGGAGCCGACCGACACGCCGGAGGCCGTCGTCGACGCGGCGCCGCCCGGCGCGTACTTCCTCGTGATGACGCACAACCACGCGCTCGACTTCTCGCTCGCCGCGCAGATCATGCGGAGGCGCGACTACGCGTACTTCGGGATGATCGGCTCGCGCACCAAGCGCGTGAAGTTCGAGCGCCGGCTCGCCGCGCGCGGCGTCGATCCGGCGCGGCTCGTGGAGATGGTGTGCCCGATCGGCGTCGCGGGCATCGTCGACAAGACGCCGGGCGCGATCGCGGTGGCCGTGTGCGCGGAACTGCTGCAGGCGCGCTCGGGCATGCCGGTGGCCGATGCGAAGGCGGCTGCATCGGGGCGCGCGCGGGACGACGTATCTTGCGCGCGGTAACGTCGCGCGTCGCTTGTTTGGCTCGGCCAAACGGCGCTCCTTGCTTCTTGCTCGCGCCCCGAGGGAAGTTCCCTTCGGGGACAGCCGGCAAGGCACTTTCGCAAGCCCGTTATTAGCGGGAACAGGCCCTGGCGCACGGCCGCGCGTTTTTGCATACACTGCACGGCAACGCGCGGCATCGGGCCGCGCCTTTCCGTGCAGGCGCCATGTCCGATCATCCGATCTATTTCGACGCGCTCGATGCGAGCCTCGTCGCCATCGAGCGCTGGCTGTCCGGCGTCGATACCGCGCCAGCGGCGCTCGACGCGCTGCTCGCGCCGTTCTCCACCGCTTTCACGATGATCCTGACCGACGGCCGCGTAGTCGACCGCGACGGCACGCGCGCGCTGTTCGCGAAGCTCGCCGGCGCGAAGCCGGGGCTGCGCATCACGTTGTCGGAGATCCGCGTGCTCGCGGCCGACGCATCGCATGCGGTGATCACCTATCTCGAAGCGCAGCACGCGGCATCGGGCGAGCTGCCCGCGCGGCGCGCGACCGCGGTGTTCGAACGCGACGCGGCGGGCGTCGTGCGCTGGACCCATCTGCAGGAAACCTTCTGCACGGCCTGAGCGGCCGCGCCGCGTATCAACGCTTGCGAGTGCGGGCGACCGTCAGCTCGTCGGACACGCTCTGCATCAGCGCGCACAGCCACGCGATGTCGGTCGGGCGGTCGGGCTGCGGATGCGTGAGCAGGTAACTCTTGATGCGCGGGAACGGCACGGGCGGCGTGACGACGACGAGCGGCAGCAGCTGCGCATAGTGCGTCGCGAAGCGGCGCGTCGTCGTGAAGATCAGGTCCGACTGCAGCAGCACCTGCGGCACGATCCCGAAGTAAGGCAGCATCGTCACGATGCGCCGCGTGAGGCGCGCGCGCGCGAGGCCGATCTCGATCGCGTTGCGCTTGTCGCCGGTGTATGGCGTCGGCGCGACGTGCGCGGCCGACGCATACGCTTCGCGCGTGAGCGGCACGTGCGCGAGCGGGTGCGCTTCGCGCATCAGGCACACGATCGTGTCGGAGAACAGGTCCTGGCGCGCGAACTGCGGGTCGGGTTTCGGCCAGTTGCCGATCACGAGATCGAGCGCGCCCGATTCGAGCGCGCCCGCGTGGTCGAGCGCGGGATTCAGCGAATCGATTTCCAGGTGCGCATGCGGCGCGGCGTCGCGAAAGCGCTCGATCAGCGTCGGCATGAAGAAATCGTTCAGATAGTCGGGCGCGGCGACCCGGAACGTGCGGCGCGCGGACGAAGGGTCGAAGTCGCCGTGCGGCGTCGCGATGAAGTCGACCTCGCGCAGCGCGCGCTGCGCGGCTTCGAGCAGCGACGCGCCGTATTCGGTGGGCACCATCCCGGATTTGCCGCGCACGAGGATCGGGTCGTTCAGCGTCTCGCGCAGCTTGCGCAGCGCGGTGCTGATCGCGGGCTGGGTCTGGTTCAGCCGCAGCGCGGCCTGCGTGACGCTGCGCTCGAGCAGCAGCGTGCGCAATACGCGCACGAGCCAGATGTCGAGCGAGGCGGTACGGTCGTCGTCTTCCATCGGTGCGGGGTGATTCGGCAGAGGCGTAACCTTACCGCAGCCGCGCGTCGCCGGGCGTGATACCGGCCATCACGCACGACCCTTCGGCAGCGCGCTGATCCGCTTGACCTCGCCCGATTCGAGCCAGGTCGGCGTGCGCGCGCAGTACAGCACCATCGGCAGCGCGTCTTCACCCCAGAACAATTGCTGGTTCATCCAGAACGTCGGCACGCCGAACACGCCGAGCGCGATCGCGTCGGCGTTGTTGCGGGCCAGTTGCGCACTCGTCTCCTCGAATTCGATCAGCTCGTCGCCGTGGCCGACGCCGACGCGTTCGCACAGCGCCGCGAAACCGTCCGGCGTCGACGGATCGTTGCCGTCGCGCCAGATGAAGCGGTACATCTCCAGCACGGTCGCGATATCGGCGCGCAGCGCGATCGCGAGGCGCAACACCTTGTCGGAATCAAACGGGTGCGCGGGCGGCATCTTGAAGCGGATGCCGAGCTGTTCCGCGCGAAACAGCGCGTGACGGTACGTGAACACGCGCTTGGCCGGCACGTCGGCGCTCGGGCGCTGCCCCCAGTGGCGCTGCAGGTCGATGAGCGACACGGCGACCGGTTCGAACGGCACGTCAGGCCATTTGTCATGCTGTTCGAGCAGCAGATAGGAGAACGGCGACACGAAGTCGAAGAACCAGGCGGGCTGGGCGGTGTCGAGGCCGGTTGTCATGACGATCTCCAGAGGGTGGGGCGTACGGCGGCCTCCATGGTACGCGGCGGTGCGCGCATGCGGCAATGATCGCGGATCGTTCGCTCACGCGGAACCGGGAGTCGCCCGGGGGGGATCGCCGGCCGGCGTCGCGGCACCGCTGCGTGCGAGCGGCTGGCCGACGGCGCCGGGCGGCCCCGCCGGCGTTTCCTGGTCGTGCGCGGTGAGCCGTTCGCGCACGAAGCCGATGTGCTCGCGCAGCACGTAGAACTGCCCGGCGTAGGCGAGCGGCATCTTCATCCGGTTCACGGCTTCCTCGATGTCGTCGAGCTCGTCGAGCAACCGGACGCGATCCTCGGCCGTGTGCTCGCCGAGCGCGCTGCGCTCGAGCGCGATCAGCGCGCCGTACCAGCGATAGATGCGCGAGCGCACGCGCCAGCCGTACAGCGACGGCACGAGCCGCAGCCCGGGGATCAGCACGACGATCAGCGGCACGATCACGACGAGCAGCCGGTCGACGAGGCTCGCGACCCAGAACGGCAGCCGGCGGTACAGGAAGGTCTTCCCCGACTTGTAGTAGCGTGCGGCGTCGTCGGAGAGCTGGAAGCCGCGCGTGACGGGCGACGGGAATTCGCCCGCGTGCTGCAGGATCGTCGCGTGGCCGTGCACTTCGCGCGCGGCCTCGATCAGCAGGTCGGACAGCGCGGGGTGCAGCGAGTCGCGCGCGACCAGCTCGATCGTCGGCGCGACCGTATGGATGTCGGCGGGCGGCAGGTTCAGGCCGAGATCGTAGACGCCCATCGGCAGCGTGATCGCGGTCAGGTACGGGAAGCGCCGCGCGTACGCCTCGGCCTGCGTGAACGAATACACGTGCACGCCGGGCGCGCGGAACAGCTTCGCCATCACGGGGATCTGCGTCGAGTCGCCGGACAGGAATGCCGCGTCGATCTTGCCGTCGAGCAGCGCGGTCGCGGCGTCCTCGCCGGCGGTCGGCAGCAGCTCGGTAGGGCCGCCCGGCACGATGCCGTTCATCTTCAGCAGCGCGAGGCTCAGCTCGCGCGCGCCGCTGCCTTCCGCGCCGAGCGCGAGCCGCTTGCCCTTGAAGTCGGACAGGCGCGCGACGACCGGGCCGCGATACATGATCGCGAGCGGCACGTAGCCGATGCTGCCGAGCGATACGAGTCGTTCGTCGCGCTCCTTCGGGCCGATGCCGCTCTGCACGAAGCCGACGTCGACCGGCGCGTTCGGGTTCGACAGCCGCGCGAGGTTCTGCGCGGACCCTTCGGACGATTGGACGTCGAGCGTGACGCCGTTCTTCGCGAGGATGGCCTTGTATTTCTGCGCGGCGTTCCAGTACGTGCTGCCGGGCGGCCCGGCCGAGATCACCAGCGTGGACGGCGGCGCCGGCTGGATCAGCCTGACCGCGAGCCAGACGGCCGCAGCCGCGAGTAGCACGGTGGGGCCGATCGACAGCGCGAGGTCGCGCCACGACACCGCGACGAAGCGGGCGAGGATGCGGCGAGGCGGGCGAGGGCGGGCAGGCTTCATGGGATCGGCGGGGGACGCTGGCGTGACGCATCGATGACGGTCGTCATGGACGATGCACATTCTCGCGGCGATGGTACCCGGTTTCGCCGCGCATGCGTGAGTCGGGCGCGGTCGCGCGGCTCCGCGGCGACGGCGGCGGGCGCCGCCGCGTCAAAAGCTTTGCGCTTCCGCGGGCGCTGGATTACATTGTGCGACGCAGCCGCACCCGATTCGCGCGCGACCCGGCACACAAAGAGACCGGGCGTGTACGGCCGGCGGCTGTCCGGCCCGGCCGGCCCGCTATCGCGCGCGCCGGCTGCCGGCCCGTCTCGCCTCTCTCGCATCGCCGTGGAAATCACCGGCTGTCCCGCCCGTTCGCGCGCGGGACGGCTGTCTTTGGGGGTATCCGGCCGTACTGTGCACGGCCGTTCAGAAGTGACAAGGAGATAGCATGAAGTCGATCGTGTTGAGAGCGTTGGGTGTCGCCGCCGTGGCGGCCTGTCTGTCCGGCAGCGTATACGCGCAGTCGAGTGAGCCGGCGGCAGCTGAAGCGCCGGCCGCGAGCGCGCCGAAGGCCGCCGCGAAAAGCGCGAAGAAGGCGAACCGCCAGCTCGGCTACGCGGTGCGCAAGGCGATTTCGAAGGAACAGGGCGTCGACGTGTCGAACCTCGTCGTGCGCTCGAAGGGCGGTGCGATCTCGCTGCAGGGCACGATGCCGGATCAGGCACAGATCGACAAGGCCGAAGAGGCAGCCAAGGGCGTGAAGGGCGTGACGTCGGTGTCGAACAAGCTGACGGTCCAGCAGCAGTAATGCCGGTCGGGCGGCGCGATAGCGCCGTCCGCGCCCGCTTTCAGGCGGGCCTCGGCGCTGCCGGGGCCCGTTTTCGCTTCAGAGGCCGCCAGCCGCGCGACGCGGCGGTGGACCGATAACGAGATCGAGAGGGCGGCAATGACGACGCACGGGTGGGGCAGACGAATTCTTCTCGGCGCGGCGCTGGCCGGCATCGCGATGCTCGGCGCCTGCAACGGCGACGAGTCGGGCGAGCGCAACCGGCTGCCCGGCTTCGTGTCCGGCAGCGTGCGCACGACGGCTTACGACGGCGCGAGCGACGATTTGTTGACGGCCGGCCTCGGCAAGACGGGCCTCGCGGCGGCGAGCGCGCCCGGTTTTGCGAATCCGTCCCGGCCGACGAGCGCCGAGCTGCGCCGTCTCGCGATCTGGTCGAACTACCGCGCGCTCGTCGACATGAGCGCGAACGGCGGCTACGGCCGCTTCTGGGGGCCGAACGTCGACCTCGACGGCAACGACACGCTCGGCGAAGGCAAGATCCCCGGCACCGAATATCTCGCGTATTCCGACGACGGCAGCGGCAGCAAGAACGTGACGCTGCTCGTGCAGGTGCCCGCCAGCTTCGATCCCGCGCAGCCGTGCATCGTCACCGCGACGTCGTCGGGCTCGCGCGGCGTGTACGGCGCGATCTCCGCGGCCGGCGAGTGGGCGCTCAAGCGCGGCTGCGCGGTCGCATACAACGACAAGGGCGGCGGCAACGGCGCGCACGAGCTCGGCTCCGATACCGTCACGCTGATCGACGGCACGCTCGCCAACGCGGTGCTCGCCGGCACCGCGAGCCTGTTTACCGCGAATGTGACGAGCGGCGATCTCGCCGCGTTCAACAGCCGCTTTCCGAACCGCTATGCGTTCAAGCACGCGCATTCGCAGCAGAATCCCGAGCAGGACTGGGGGCGCGTGACGCTGCAGGCGGTCGAGTTCGCGTACTGGGCGCTCAACGAGCAGTTCGGACCGCTGATCGACGGCTCGCATCATGGCGTGCGCTATCGGGCGGGCGACATCACGACGATCGCCGCGTCCGTCAGCAACGGCGGCGGCGCGTCGCTCGCGGCGGCCGAGCAGGACAACCGCGGCTGGATTACCGCGGTCGTGGTCGGCGAACCGCAGATCAACGTGCGGATGGCGCCGAACGCGATCGTGCGCACGGGCGGCCAGCCCGTGCCGTCGTTCGGCCGGCCGCTGGCCGACTACGCGACGCTCGCGAACCTGCTGCAGCCGTGCGCGGCCGCGTCGGCGTCGCTTGCCGATGCGCCGTACCTGAGCGCGCTGCCGGCCGCGACCACGCAGTCGATCCGCACGCAGCGCTGCGCGACGCTCGCCGCGGCCGGGCTCGTGTCGGGCGCCGACACGCAGAGCCAGGCCGCCGACGCGCTCGCGCAGCTCCACGCGGCCGGCTATCTGGCCGATTCCGACGTGTTGCAGGCGCCGATGTGGGATTCGCAGGCGATTCCGGCGATCGCGGTCACCTATGCGAACGCGTACACGCGCTCGCGCGTCACCGACAACCTGTGCAATTTCAGCTTCGCGACGACGAACGCGGCGACGGGTGCGGTCGCCTCGCCCGCCGCGTCGCCGATGACGGCCGTGTTCGGCGTCGGCAACGGCGTGCCGCCGACGGCCGGCATCAACCTCGTGTTCAACACGGGCGCGGGCGTCGACCACCGGCTCGCGACGCCCGATGGGAGCTTCGCGGGCGCGCTGTGCCTGCGCCAGCTCTGGACCAACGGGATGCTCGGGATGCCCGCGAACGTCGACGCGGTGCGCGTGAACGCGAACCTGCAGGGCAAGCCGGCGATCATTGTGCAGGGCCGCAGCGACGCGCTCGTGCCGGTGAACCACGCGTCGCGCGCGTACGTCGCGCAAAACAGCATCAGCGAACGCGGGCGCAGCCAGCTCGTGTTCTACGAGGTGACGAACGGCCAGCACTTCGACGCGTTCCTGCCCGTCGCGGGCTTCGACACGCGCTTCGTGCCGGTCCACTACTACGACCTGCAGGCGCTGAACCTGATGTGGCGGCACCTGAAGAACGGCGCGCCGCTGCCGCCGTCGCAGGTGATCCGCACGGTGCCGCGCGGCGGCACGCCGGGCGCCGCACCCGCGCTGACGGGCGCGAACCTGCCGCCGATCTCGGCCGCGCCGGGTGCGAACGCGATTTCCGCCGGTGCCGGAGCGATCGACGTGCCGCTCTGACGGCGCCCGCCGCACCGCCATCACGAAGCCGGACAGCCGTCCGGCTTTTTCTTTTGCGTCGCTGGAATCGGTCCCGTGCCGCCTTTTATCCGAATGGCGAGCGCCGTAACAAATTATTACTTTACGGCGATAAATCCGGAACCTATTATGCGCCGGTATTTTCACTTAATTTAATAAATTCCAGATACGAGATATTCCTTTCCATTTAGTTAATCGATCCTTTCGATTTTATTAAATCGGCTCGAGCTGCGATTGGTCGCCGTTTTGCGATTAATCGATATCTCGCCGACAGGGATTGTTCGTCTGTTCGAAGCGAGGCGGCCTTGTCGGGCGGGCTTCGCGGGGCATGCTTTTGCCGTCGATTTTGTGTGCCAGCGGATATGCGCAATGAATTCGCATTGTCGCGGATTATTGAATCGTCGTTTGCAATGGAATTGATTCCATTGTGCGATCGAAAAATATGGGTGGGGTAAATCGTGCCGATCGGTATTCGCCGATCCGGTAAAAAACTCGGAGTGCGTCGCATAACGAATGCATTCCCGGTGCGGAGCGCCGGCGCAAATGATCCTTTGCGGCCGGCGGTATTTATCGTTCTGTTCGAGAGGCAATAATGACGACACGGAAGTCCTTGAAAGACGGTTTCGCGCTATTCGGAACGACTCTGAGCATGCCGCTCGCCGCAGCCGCGGCCGCGGCGCTGCTGGTCACGGGGTGCGGCGGCGACGACGGGCCGAGCCCGTCCGCTTCGGCCGCAGCCGCGGCCGCGACGACGTCCGGCGGCAGCACGTCGGCCAGCACCGACGCAACGGCCGCCGCCGCGGCCGACCAGCCGTACGTCGACGACGACGTGTACGGCACCGGGCCGAACGACGCGGTCACGGATTCGACGGAAGGCGCCGCGGTCGTGCACCGCCAGGTCACGATCGGCGGCAAGACCGTCAAGTACACGGCCACCACGGGCCACCTGACGACGATCGACCCGATCACGTCGGCGCCGAACGCGAAGATGTTCTACGTCGCGTACACGCAGGACAATCCCGATCCGTCGAAGCCGCGCCCGGTCACGTTCTTCTACAACGGCGGCCCCGGTTCGTCGTCGGTCTACCTGATGCTCGGCTCGTTCGGGCCGAAGCGGCTGCAGTCGTCGTTCCCGAACTTCACGCCGCCCGCGCCGTACAAGCTGCTCGACAACCCCGACAGCCTGCTCGACCGCACCGACCTCGTGTTCATCAACCCGGTCGGCACCGGTTATTCGGCGGCGATCGCCCCGGCGAAGAACAAGGACTTCTGGGGCACCGACCAGGACGCGCGCTCGATCGACCGCTTCATCCAGCGCTACCTGACCAAGTACTCGCGCTGGAACTCGCCGAAATTCCTGTTCGGCGAGTCGTACGGCACCGCGCGCAGCGCGGTCGTGTCGTGGGTGCTGCATGAGGACGGCATCGACCTGAACGGGATCACGCTGCAGTCGTCGATCCTCGACTACGCGAATGCGCTGTCCGCGCCGGGCATCTTCCCGACGCTCGCGGCCGACGCGTTCTACTGGAAGAAGACGACGGTCAACCCGACGCCGACCGATCTCGACGCGTACATGGTCCAGGCCCGCGCGTACGCGGACAACACGCTCGCACCGCTCGCGCAGAAGCCGAACCCGCAGGACGGCGGCTTCGTGAACGTGCGGCTCAACCTGAACCTGCAGACCGCGCAGCAGATGGGTTCGTACATCGGCACGGATCCGACGTCGCTGATCCAGACCTTCGGCAACCCGGCCGCGCTCGGCAACGTGCCGTCGTCGAACGACAACCCGCCGTACACGTTCTTCCTGACGCTCGTGCCGGGCACGCAGATCGGCCAGTACGACGGTCGCGCGAACTTCACGGGCAAGGGCATCGCACCGTACATCCTGCCGAACTCGGGCAGCAACGATCCGTCGATTACGAACGTCGGCGGCGCGTACACGGTGCTGTGGAACAGCTACATCAACACCGACCTCAAGTACACGTCGACGTCGTCGTTCGTGGACCTGAACGACCAGGTCTTCAACAACTGGGACTTCAGCCACACGGACCCGACCGGCGCGAACCGGGGCGGCGGCAATACGCTGTACACGGCCGGCGACCTTGCTTCGACGATGAGCGTGAACCCGGACCTGAAGGTGCTGTCGGCGAACGGTTATTTCGATGCGGTCACGCCGTTCCACCAGACGGAGCTGACGCTCGCGCAGATGCCGCTCGACCCGGCGATCAAGGCGCAGAACCTGACGATCAAGAACTACCCGTCGGGCCACATGATCTACCTGAACGACGCGTCGCGGACCGCGCTGAAGGGTGATCTCGCCAACTTCTACGACGGCATCCTCGCGAACCGCACCGCGCTGCAGCGCGTGCTGAAGCTGCAGGCGCGCACGCAGCAGCTCAAGCAGCAGCAACTGAAGCAGCAGGGGCAGTAAGTGACGCGGGCGGCTTTGTGCCGCCTGAAGTGACGTAAAAAACACCGGCCGATCACGCGCCCCAGCTCTTCACGTGGCGTGTGTTGATGGCGGTGCTGCAGTGCTCCAAGGTGCCCCGCGAGTCATGGACTTCCGGGGCATCGTCTTGTCCGAGGGCAGATTCGTCACCCCCTGAGGCCAGCGGTGACGGCGTTGAGAATCCTCAAGAAGGGGATGAATAGCCCTCTATTGAGGATTCGTCGAAACAAATACCCGCCCGTTGCGCATACGCTGACCGGTACACCGTGAGACGCCTGGAAGTAACGGCTGGGTTACGAGCGGGGATGGTGTTTTTCGTTAGGGGCGGGAGGGTGTCGATGCGACGCTGCGGGGGCGTCGCGCCGCGCCACTTACGCGAGCACGAGCCGCACGCCGACCGCGACGAGCGTCGCGGCGAGCAGGTTGCGCAGCAGCCGCTCGGGCGCGCGCGCCGACAGCAGGCTGCCGAGCACGATGCCGGGCAGCGAGCCGAGCAGCAGCGACAGCAGCATCGGCCAGTCGACCGAGCCGAGCAGCCAGTGGCCCATGCCCGCGACGAGCGTGAGCGGCACCGCGTGCGCGATGTCGGAGCCGACGATGCGGGTCGTCGCGAGCAGCGGATACAGCAGCAGAAGCACGGTGACGCCGATCGCGCCGGCGCCGACCGACGTCATCGACACGAGCGCGCCGAGCACGGCGCCCGTCAGCACGGTCGACCACAGCGTGCGCGCGGGGCTCGGCGCGAGCGGGTTGCGCGCGGCGAACGCGGTGAGCTGCGGCCGGAAGATCAGCGCGAGCGACGTGAGCAGCAGCGCGATGCCGAGCACGAGCTGGATCATCCGCGCGGTGCCCGGCGTGTTCATCCCGTGCGTATGCAGCCACCACAGCGTGAGCGTCGCGGCCGGGACGCTGCCCGCCGCGAGCCGGCCCGTGATGCGCCAGTCGATCGATCCCTTCAGGCCGTGGACGAGCGTGCCGGTAGCCTTGGTTGCGGCCGCGTACAGCAGGTCGGTGCCGACCGCCGTCGCGGGGTGGACGCCGAACAGCAGCACGAGGATCGGCGTCATCAGCGAACCGCCGCCGACGCCCGTCAGGCCGACGAGGATGCCGACGAACAGGCCGGACAGGGAGTACAGCAGATCGATATGGGGAAGCGACATCGGAAGCAGGCGGTTATGCGGCGTTCGGCGGCGGCGCGCGGCTGCGGCGCGCGCGTCAAAGTCCGCCATTGTCGCAAAAGTGGCGGGTTGATGTACGACTGCGTTAAAAATCGGCCGCGAAGGCCCGTGCGGCGGGCGGCCGGACGGGTGTGAAACGGGCGTTTGAACGAGGGCGGGGCCGATGGTGGTCATCAGCGCGAAAGGTATGACGAACCGGGAATGCGCGCCGTGCCGGGCGCGCGCAAAAAAGGGCGCGACACTGCGCGCCCCGGTTCGGTGCCGGCGATCGGTTTCGTCTGCCGGCGGTCAGTGCATCGCGGGGCCGACGCCTTCGACGCCGTTCTGCGGCCGCATGCGCAGTGCGAGGCCGATCAGCGCAGCCGCGGCGGCGAACGCCGCGCCGAACGCGAATGCCGCGTGGTAGCCGCCGTTCAGCGCGTCGAGCGGCGCGGCCTGCGCGGCCGCGAGCGCGTCGGTGCGGGCGGCCGCGAGGCTGGCAAGCACCGCGAGGCCGAGCGCGCCGCCCATCATGAACGCGGTGTTGACGATCCCCGACGCGAGCCCGGAATCGGCCGGATCGACGTCGCTCATCGCCGCCAGCAGCATCGGGTTGAACGCGACGCCCGCGCCGATGCCGAGCAGCGTCATGCCGGGCAGCACGTGCCAGACGAAACCGCCGTCGGCCGGCGCGCGCGAGAACAGCGCGAGGCCGCAGGCCGCGATCAGCAGGCCGGCCGCGATCGGGCCGCGGACCCCGAAGCGCATCACGATGCGCGCCGACAGCCCGAGCGAGAACGCGGCCATGATCAGGTTCGCCGGCAGGAACGCGAGGCCGACCTGCAGCGGCGCGTAGCCGAGCACGCGCTGCATGTACAGCGCGGACAGGAAGAACCACGCGAACATCGCGGCGGCCCACAGCACGGCGATCACGTTCGCGAGCGCGACGTTGCGCGCGGCGAACAGCGTGAGCGGCATCAGCGGATGCGCGGTGCGTGCCTCGATCGCGATGAACAGCGCGAGCAGCGCGACGGCCGCGCCGATCAGCGCGACGGTCTGCGTCGACAGCCAGCCGGCCTCGTTGCCGCCGACGATCCCGTAGACGGCCAGCATCAGCGACGCGGTCACGGTGATCGCGCCCGCGACGTCGAGCCGCGCGGCGCCGGCCGGCGCGCGCATGCGCGGCAGCAGCGCGGCGCACATCGCATAGACCGCGATGCCGATCGGCAGGTTGACGAGGAAGATCCAGTGCCACGACAACGAACTCGTCAGCAGTCCGCCGAGCAGCACGCCGATGCTGCCGCCGCCCGCGCACACGAAGCCGTAGACGCCCATCGCACGCGCGCGTTCGCCGGGCTCGGTGAACAGGTTCATGATCAGCGACAGCGAGACGGCCGACACGACCGCGCCGCCAAGCCCCTGCACCGCGCGCGCGGCGATCAGCATCGCCTGCGATTGCGCGAGGCCGCACGCGAGCGACGCGAGCGTGAACACGACGAGGCCCGCGAGGAACATGCGCCGCTGGCCGTACAGGTCGCCGAGCCGGCCGCCGAGCAGCAGGCAGCCGCCGAACGTCAGCAGGTACGCGTTGACGACCCACACGAGGGCCGTCTCGGTGAAATGGAGGTCGGTGCTGATCGACGGCAGCGCCACGTTCACGATCGTGCTGTCGAGCACGATCATCAGCACGCCGAGGCAGAGCACGATCAGCGCGTACCAGCGCTTCTCGCCGTGAATCCCGTGTGTCATGGGCCTGCAGCCTTCCGATAGTTATTCGAAAGGAAGCATTGTAGACGTCATCGGCGCGGGCTTCCTGTCGGTTTGTGGCAGCAGCGACGCGTAGTGGCGCGTCCGTGCGGGATGCGCGGGATGGGCGTCGTGTGCGTTACGAGCGCGCCGGCAGTTCGCAGCCGTCGGGGCCGCACGCGGCCGCGTCGCTGCCGGCGAGTTCGACGATGCCGTCGCGCCACGCCTGATCGAGCGCCTGTGCGAATGCGTCGGCCGGCTGCGCGCCCGACACCGCGTAGCGGCCGCCGAACACGAACAGCGGCACGCCGCGCCCGCCGATCTGCGCGGCGCGCGCGATGTCGGCCTCGACTTCGTCGCGGTACGCATCGCTGCGCAGCACGGCTTCGGCGGCTGTGCGTTCGAGCCCCGCTTCGACCGCGAATTCGGTCAGTTCCGCGTGATCGAACAGCGAGCCGTGCTCGCAGAAATACGCGCGATACAGCCGCTCGGTCAGCGCGTGCGCGCGGCCCGTCGCTTCCGCGAGCTTGACGAGCCGGTGGCCGTCGAGCGTGTCGCCGACGAGCGTGCCGGGCAGGTCGTAGCGCAGCCCGACGCTAGCGGCCGCGTCGGTCACCTGGCGCAGCATCTGGTCGACCTGCGCGGGCGACATCCGGTACTTGCCCGCGAGCATCGCCTCGACCGGCTCGACCGGCTGGCCGGGCATCAGCCGGTACGCGCGCAGCGCGACGTCGACGCGGTCGGCGTGCGCGAACGCGGCGAGCGCCTCGTCGAAGCGGCGCTTGCCGATCCAGCACCACGGGCAGATCAGGTCGGACCAGATTTCGACGGTCAGGGTCGGGCGGGC